>CANGJP010000031.1 GCA_947454465.1 Pseudomonadota bacterium | reverse complement strand
TATATTACGTATCCTGAACTGGTATTTCATCCGATGAATCGAGTTCATCGAAGGTTCGGGACATCGTTTGGTGGTTCAATTAGCGTTTCAGTGTGCTGGCTTCCGCGGCGAGAGTAGTGATGCCCTGCCAGTCACCGGATGCTAATAATGGATGTGGTGCAACCCATGAGCCGCCGACACAGGGCACATTAGGCAAAGATAAAAACTCGGCAGCAGATTCGCGAGTGATGCCACCAGTTGGACAAAACACCACATCGTTGAACGGTGAGGCTAATGCTTTCAGCATGCCAATACCACCAGCTTGAACAGCAGGAAACAGTTTCAGTGCAGTGAATCCTTGTAACCGGGCGGCGATTAATTCAGTGGGTGTCATTACCCCAGGTAATAGAGGAAAGCGAACGGTATGCGCTGCCGTAGCCAGTTCTGGAGTTAATCCTGGGGACACACCGAATTGGGCACCGGCCTGTTCAGCTGAAATGAAATCAGAGGGTTTGGTTAATGTGCCTACACCGACGATGGCATCAGGCACAGCGGTACGCATGGCTTCCACGGCAGCCAACGCCACCGGTGTGCGTAATGTGACTTCAAGTACTCGCAAGCCACCTGCGCATAAAGCCTGGGCAAGGGGCACGGCGTACTCGAGTTTATCGATGATCAATACTGGGATGACTGGGGCGACGTTCATGATGTCGCGAATGGTCATGGTATGCATGTGAGAGTCCATCATTTGAATTGAAGATCAACCGTTTAGGAAAGAACTGGCGCCGGCTTCTGCATCACTGGCGATGTCACGTAAGCTGCCGAATAGTTCACGGCCCATGCCATGCTTATTAAGCGAAAGATCGGGGTGAGTGGATTGTCTGGTATGCCATATATCAAGGGGGACGCGCGCTTCTAGGATACCGCGGTTGCTATCTAAATGAATCAGATCGCCATCCCGAACGAGGGCTAAGGGGCCGCCATTTAAGCACTCTGGGGTGACGTGTATCGCTGCAGGTACTGTGCCTGATGCGCCTGACATGCGTCCGTCCGTGACCAGTGCAACGTGAAATCCTTGGTTTTGTAATGATGTTAATGCAGGCGTGAGTTGGTGTAGTTCTGGCATTCCGTTGGCACGCGGTCCTTGGTAGCGAACGATAGCGACAAAGTCGCGTGCTAGTTTCCCTTGTTGGAACGCGTTAACTACATCACGTTGATCATCGAACACTAGCGCAGGTGCAGTTACGATTCGGTGTTCAGGCTGTACGGATGAAGTTTTAATCACAGCACGTCCCAAGTTACCGCGTAATAGCTTCAGACCGCCATCATTGCTGAAGGGTCGGGCGGCGGGGCGAAGTACGTTCTCATCAACCGAATGCTCAGGAGCATCACGCCAGACTAAACCTTGCTCATTAAGAAAAGGTTCTTGTGTGTAGGCATAGAGTCCTTGACCCATGACGGTTGTCACTTCTGAATGCAGCAGGCCGGCATTGAGCAGTTCACGTATCAAAAATCCCATACCGCCTGCGGCATGGAAGTGATTCACATCGGCACTGCCGTTTGGATAGACGCGAGCCAGTAGTGGAATGATGTCAGATAAGTCACTGAAGTCATCCCAGTTGATTTGAATGCCTGCAGCATGCGCCATGGCAACTAAATGCAGAGTATGGTTGGTGGATCCACCAGTGGCCAGCAGTCCGACAATGGCGTTGACAATGGCGTATTCATCTATGATTTTTGCCATGGGTAGGTATGTTTTACCTAGGCCGGTTATTGTTGAAATGCGTTTTGTAGCTGCAGTTGTCAGGGCATCGCGTAGCGGTGTGTTGGGGGAAATGAAGGCGCTGCCAGGTAAATGCAGTCCCAGAATCTCCATCAGCATTTGATTGCTGTTGGCCGTCCCATAAAAAGTGCAAGTGCCCTCGCTGTGGTAACTTTGTGCTTCCGATTCAAGTAAGGCCTCGCGACCTACTTTGCCTTCAGCAAACAGCTGTCTAATTTTTGCTTTCTCTTTGTTGGGTAAACCGCTTGGCATGGGTCCGGCTGGGATAAATATTGTGGGTAGATACCCAAAAGAAAGCGCACCAATAAACATGCCCGGCACAATCTTGTCGCAAACACCTAGGCATAGTGTGGCATCAAACATATTGTGAGAGAGCGCAATCGCTGTGCTCATGGCGATTACATCACGGCTGAATAAAGACAGCTCCATGCCGTGTTGTCCTTGTGTTATGCCATCACACATTGCTGGAACGCCACCAGCAAATTGTGCAACTGCACCGGCTTCACGTGCAGCCAGTTTAATCAGTTGTGGGTAGCGCTCAAGGGGACGATGTGCTGACAGCATGTCGTTGTAGGCGGAGACGATAGCAATGTTAGGCCAGCGACCTGATTTGAGTTGTTGTTTATCACTGACATCGGCTGCTGCGAAGCCATGAGCAAGGTTCGTGCAGGCAAGTTGTGTTCGCGCTGGACCTTCTGATCGTGCTACCTGCATGCGTTCAAGGTAGATCTGGCGAGTAACTTCACTTCGTTGTTTGATGCGCGAAGTAATTTCAGTAAGTCGGGGATTTAATGGCGCGCGCGGAGTGGTAATCACGATCACCTCTAAAGCTTAGTCGGGTAAAACCCTTGGGTGCGCTGGTATTGTAGAACTGTAAGAAGGGAGTTGGCGAAAGCTTTTGATAAATATTTGAAGTGGCTGTGATTTGCACTGAATCGGTACGAAATAGATCGTGCTTGCGCCGTGTTCGTGCATGGGAAAGCAGTTGGGTGTGGGTTATGTAGGTCGTTAACACTTCCTAGGGTAAAAATTAGGTGCGTATTGAAGTGGGCGTGTTCGGTGCATGAGCGCATGCATTGTCTGCAATTTATAACTATCGTCGATTGAATATTTGAAGCGAAGGGCTATGATGACTTTGTATCTGATTTAAACGTTCTGCGAGTATTGATCATGCATCATGCACACGAACACCGATTTCCTGATGATAAATCTCTGGCACGTGCGTTGGCTGATGAGATCCGAGTGGAGTTGCAGGAGGCCATCGATGCGCGGGGTCATGCCAGTTTGATCGTGTCCGGTGGACGGACGCCGGTGGTACTCTTTAATTGTCTGGCCCAGGAGAGCTTGGCATGGGAGCGTGTCACCGTGAGCCTTGCTGATGAACGTTGGGTTGATACTCAGGCTTTTGAAAGTAATGAACGGTTAGTTCGTGCTGAATTATTAAAAGACCGTGCCGCTGCAGCTCAGTTTATCGGTCTGAAAAATGCAGCCCTTTCCCCAGAAGAAGGGGCTCACTGGACATGGCGTTCTCTTACAAGGATCAAACGACCATTTGATGTAGTCTTGCTAGGGATGGGAGACGATGGGCATACTGCATCGCTATTTCCCGATTCGCTTAATTTAAAACAGGCGTTACAGAGAGGGCTGCCGCCCATGTGTATCGCAATGAGTGCTCCTGCCGCTCCTCACGCGCGGATTAGTATGAGTCTTAATGCATTACTGGATTCGCGCCGAATCATTCTGCATATTCAAGGCGAGTCAAAGTGGGCGTTGTATCGGGCGGCAATGGAGCAGGGTTCTGTTGAGGTATTGCCAATTCGAGCTGTCCTACATCAGCAACTGGTTCCAGTTGAAGTATTTTGGTCACCATGAATAAAAACCTTGCTCTTTTAGCTGATATTGGCGGTACGCATGCCCGCTTTGCATTAACAGATGGAGTCTCTCTACTTGATGAGCAACAACTGCAGTGCGCTGATTTTCTCACCATTGAATTGGCTGTTGATCACTATCTAGGAGCGATAGCGAAGCAACATCCGATTCAACAAGCGGCATTGTCTATAGCGGCACCGTTAACCGGTGATCAGGTCAATATGACTAATCACCATTGGCAATTCAGTATCAGTGCGCTACGGCAACGTTTGTGCTTACGACGATTAATTGTGCTCAATGATTTCACGGCATTGGCGATGGCGATTCGATATTTACCCCAAGATCAACTCAAACAATTAGGTGGCATATCAAATAACCGCACAGCGCCAATCGCATTATTAGGTGCGGGTACGGGTTTAGGGGTGTCTGGTTTAGTGCCATCTGATACGCATTGGCTGCCGTTGCAAGGTGAGGGCGGTCATGTCAGCTTGGCGCCTGGCAATGCACGTGAAGGGGCTGTAATTAAAATTTTATGGCAACGCTTTGGACATGTTTCTGCTGAGCGTGTCTTATCGGGTCCTGGTTTAGTGAATCTGTATATTGCCTTGTGTGAATTAGAGGGGTTGCAGCCTCAGCTTATTACGGCGGCGGAAATTTCGGAACGTGGAATGAGCGGCGGTTGTGCTATTTGTGCAGAGGTGTTGCAACTGTTTTGTGCACTGTTTGGCAGTGTGGCCGGCAACTTAGTGCTGACATTAGGGGCTACACGAGCACTGTATATCGGTGGGGGCATCGTGCCGCGATTAGGTGACTATTTTGTCCGCTCTGATTTTCGGCAGCGCTTTGAAGGTAAAGGTCGGTATGTTAATTATTTGCAACCCGTGCCGGTCTATGTCATTCATAGTCCACATCCTGCATTTGTGGGTTTAATGCACTCGTTTACACTGCCGGGTCCAAGAATAGAGAGTAATTGCTGATTTCGGTTAACGGTGCATCCATGATTTATTTCAGCGTGTGCACGTTAAGTTGGGGTGCATCAGCGCTGCACCCCAGGGTGTGATTTATTTACTTGCTTTGCGCGCGGTGTATGCCGTTAATGATTTCTTGTTTAGCATCATCAACACCGCCCCAGCCTTCAACCTTGACCCATTTCCCTTGTTCTAAGTCCTTATAGTGTTCGAAGAAGTGTTGAATCTGATGCAGTCGATGGTCATTGATATCCTGGTAAGAGTTCCAGTGGCTATAGATAGGTAACACCTTATTGTCAGGAACGGCCAATACCTTGGCATCTCCGCCAGCTTCATCGGTCATTTTTAATACTCCCAAGGGACGGCAGCGCACTACTACGCCATGCACCAGCGGGAATGGGGTAATTACCAGCACATCAACAGGATCGCCATCGTCCGCGATGGTGTGAGGTACATAGCCGTAGTTACATGGATAGTGCATGGCCGTGCCCATGAAGCGATCGACGAATAAGGCACCACTGGCTTTATCAACTTCATACTTAATTGGATCGGCATTCATCGGAATTTCGATGATGACATTGAAAACATCCGGTGCTTTGTCACCTGGCATAACCAGATCCAGACCCATACGAACCTCTACTTAAAAACATGAATTGAAGGGAGCCCTGACATGTCAGGGGCGCGCATTCTACACAACGCGGGTTGTTATAGGCGTACTTGACTGCCGATTTCGATGACCCGATGTGCCGGTACACCATAATGCACAGCGGCCAGTTGGGCATTTCGGCCCATGATGGCGAATAGACGTTTGCGCCATACTGGCATGCCGGAACTAGCAGTAATCACCGGATTTTCGCGGCCCACTACGTAGGTGGTTTCATCAGGCTTAAATTCGAGCCCTTTGTCTTCTGCAGCGCGGAGCGCGTTAAGGATATTGGGTGTTTCCATAAATCCATACCGTGCGATAACGCGGTACAGGCCGGGAGCAACGGTTTGCACCGTAATGCGGTCTTCGGCTGGAATATGCGGGACATCTGCACTAGTAAAAGTCAGTAACAGATTGCGTTCATGGAGTACGCCATTAAAGCGGAGGTTTTGGGTGAGTGAGCGCGGAATACCACTGGCCTCGCTTACCATATACACCGCCGTGCCTGGTGCTCGTTGTGGCGGGTCCTTTTCCAATGAGCTGAGAAAGTCGCGTGTGGTGCTTTGCTGAGTCGTGAGCAGCCAATTGAGATTTTTACGGCCTTCAAACCAAGTGCTCAGCATTATGTAGGCACCTGCTCCCACAACAATAGGAAGCCAGCCACCGTTGAAGAATTTCAGCATATTAGCAATGAAGAAGCACACTTCGATGAAGGCTGTGACCATTAGTGCGGCGGAGACCAGTTTCCCAAATCGCCACTCCACCGAGCGCAGTAACAAGATAAGCATGACACTTACCATGACCATGTTGCCTGAGACGGCAATACCATAAGCATTTGCAAGGGATTCTGAAGAGCCAAATCCCATCACGAGCAACACAGTGCCAGTGAACAGCAGCCAGTTGATGGATGGTAGGTACACCTGGCCGATTTCTTGTTCAGATGAATGATGCACCTTTAATCGTGGTAGATAGCCAAGGTTGATAGCCTGACGAGCAACAGAAAAAACACCGGAAATCAGTGCTTGCGAAGCGATGACGGTGGCAGCAGTAGCCAATACGATCATCATAGGAATTGCCCAGGACGGGGCAAGCAGATAGAAAGGATTACTGATAGTTTCCGGATTGCGAAGTAAAAGCGCGCCCTGCCCAAGATAGTTGAGTATCAAGGCGGGTAAGGTGACAGTAAACCAGGCATTACGAATCGGTATTCGGCCGAAGTGTCCCATGTCGGCATATAAGGCTTCGCCGCCTGTAATAGCCAAAAATACAGATCCTAAAGTACCGAAACCTACCCAGCCATTATTGATAAAGAATTGAACTGCGTAATATGGATTGAGTGCGCAGAGTACTTCTGGTGTTTTCAAAATGGAAAACAGCCCTAGTATTGCCAATGTTCCAAACCACAATAGCATGATCGGTCCGAATGCACGGCCGATTGTGCCGGTCCCGTGTTTCTGAACAATAAATAGTACGGTCAGGATAATGATTGAGCCCGGTATGATGAAATGTTCAAAGTCAGGCGATGTAACGCTAATACCTTCCATTGCGCTTAACACAGAGATCGCAGGTGTAATAAAACCATCCCCAAGGAACAGAGCTGCGCCAAATAATCCTAAAGCTGACATTGGGGTCCAGATCCGCCAATTTCGTGAAGCACTGACCAGTAATGTACTTAAAGCTAGAACACCACCTTCGCCTTTATTATCTGCTCGCATCACAATACCAACATATTTGACAGCAATGATCAGGATGAGTGACCAGAATACCAGCGATAACACACCGTAAATATTGTTGGGATTCAGCCCTAAGTTGGGATGAGCTGAGAAACAGGTATGTAGTGCATACAGTGGGCTAGTGCCGATGTCACCGAACACCACGCCTAGCGCACCAAGCATCAAGGCGCGATGATTACCGTGATGTCCGTGTTGGGCTGAAGGGGCGTGGGCAGCTGACGAAACCACAGAGGCAGGTGAGTCGCGGGTAGGTGAGTTCATGTATTTCTTGCGGCTGGGTCAGAAAACGCAAAAGTATTGCGAGGGCCATATCTTAGCTGTTTAAGGTGCTGATCGTCGATTTTCCCTGCTGTCAGGTCTCACTACGGTAGATTCGTACCAGCTCAGTGATCATTAACAGAGGGGCTCGGTGGCGTGCAGTGATTGCGTGTGGATCGGTTAACGTGTTGGGTTGTCTTAAGAGCTATACGCTTGGCCGTTTTAAGATGATTAAAATGGGTAATCAAGATCGAATCATTGGGGCTGTATGTCGAAGGCTTTAGTATGTTGGCGCTGCGGTTCTGCGTTGGTAGGGTTAAGTCTGCCACTTTCACGTTTCGATACCTGTAAGGCCTGCGGGTCTGCGCTGCATGTTTGTAAGCAATGCCGGTTTTTCGACTTGACTGTGGCTAAACAGTGCCGCGAACCCGTTGCTGAAGACGTGCGTGATAAGCAACAGGCCAACACCTGTGACTACTTTAGCCCGGCCGATGATGCATTTCGGCCTGTGCAGTCACCGTCACGTGAAGTGAGTAGTGAATTGGCCGCCCTATTTGGGGAATCTGCCGCAGTTAAAGATCAGGGTATGGATGAGCTCGGCAAACAAATTAAGCGTAAAGCCGATGCGGATGCCGAAGCGCGTATTGCGTTGGAGGCTTTGTTTAGGCCCAAGCAGTAACGATGATCTTGGTGATCAATCAGAAAATAAAGATCAAGCAGCCGCTGGTAAAATGCTACTGATACCCTTTGGCCTGCAGCGAAAACAGATGAGCATAATGGCCATTTAATTGCATCAATTCGCTATGATTACCATGTTCGATAATGCGTCCATGATTGATAACGATGATGTGATCGGCCATGCGAACAGTGGAAAAGCGATGCGAAATTAATATGGCAATTCGCTCTTTAGTCAGCGTACGGAAATGATCAAAAATCTGAGCTTCAGCGCCAGCATCCATTGCAGCGGTCGGCTCATCAAGGACCAGAATGTCCGCATCTGAACGCATGAAAGCGCGTGCCAACGCTATTTTCTGCCATTGTCCCCCCGATAATTCACGCCCGTCATTGAACCACTTGCCGAGTTGTGTTTGATAGCCAGCGGGGAGGTTTTCGATAACGGAATCTGCCATGCCCTGGTGTGCTGCAGCGCGCCAACGCTGCTCATTATCGAAGTGCCTGACATCCCCCACGCCAATATTTTCACCGAGGGTCAATTGATAGCGCGTGAAGTCTTGGAAGATGACGCCAATGCGTTGTCTTAAGGCAGTTTCATCCCAATCTTGTAAATCGGTGCCATCTAACAAAATTCGTCCCGAGCTGGGTGTATATAAGCGCGTGAGTAATTTGATAAGTGTGGTTTTGCCTGAGCCATTTTCACCGACTAGAGCCAGTGATTGACCGGGATGAATATGTAGATTGATATCACTTAGTGTAGGTTCAGTAGCGCCAGGATAAGTAAAAGTAACATGCTCGAATTGAATGCCTTCGTGAGGTGTTAGTCCTTGCTTGAGGCGACCGGCGGGGAGGATTACGGGGGTCTCAAGAAATTCATATAACGTGGATAAATAAAGATTGTCTTCATAAAGACCGCCGACAGCAGACAAGCTGGCAGAAACTGCAGCTTGACCCTGACGAAATAGCATCAGGTACATGGTCATTTGGCCTAGCGTGATGCGCGAAGCAATGGTGCACAGTGCAATCCATGCATAAGCCCCATATAAGGCGACAGTGCCAATGAGGCCTAGAAAAAATCCCCACGTATCTCGACGTAACGTCAGTGCGCGATCTTCTTGATACAGCTTGCGGAAAATCTGCTGATAGCGTTCAAGTAGTCGTGGGCCTAGGCCGAAGAGTTTAACTTCTTTAGCGTGATCCTCGCGTGCGATTACCGATTCCAGATACAGTTGCATGCGCGTTTCAGGAGAGCGCCAGCGAAACAATCGGAAGGCATCGCCCGAAAATTTGGTTTCAGCAATGAATGCGGGCAGCCCAGCGCCGAGTAGAATGACCAAAGCCCAAACTGAAAATTGCAGCAGCAGTGCAGCGAAACTGAATAATGACACTAGGTTTTGTAGCAGGCCAAAACTGCGCATAACCAGAGAAAGTGGACGCTGTGATGCTTCACGCCGTGCGCGGGTGAGCTTGTCATAGAATTCACTGTCTTCGAATTGTGTTAACTGCAGTGTTAATGCTTTTTCAAGAATCATTACGTTCACGCGTTGTCCGAGTTGCGCTCTGAGTAAGGATTGGCTGAGCGATATACCGCGTTGTACGCCCGACAACAGAGCGACTAATGTCGCTTCAAACGCGACACGCTCTATGACAAAGCGTTGCGAAAGTTCTGTGCCACCGAGATGAATGGCTGATAGAACGGCATCCACGATGGTGGCGCCTACATAAGCAACGCCAGCTGGCAGTACGCCTGCAGCAAGCGTTAAGCAGGCTAGGCTGAATGTGAGCGTCGGGTTGGTGGTCCAAACCAATTTGAGGGCGCGTCGACTATAGGCAAATACACTTAGGAAGCCCCTCATTGGATTTTGATTGTACTGTTTGGATGCGGCTGTGTGATTTGTTGGTGTCATGAAATGAGAGTTTAAAAACAACGGAGTGTGTTGTGCATCACAAAATAGCGTAAATCGTTGTGGTTTTTCTTAGTGTATTTTTGTCTGTATAGCATAGTGGACTTCACTTAAGTTTCATAATCTAGCACTTTGTTGCCGGCTGTGAAGTGTTCAACCTGCCATGAATGAAAGATCAAAAAAAACTCTAACAGCTTCTCCGATTGCACGAAGACAATCGGGGCGGGTGACATTTGATGAGCGTGGAAATTCAGTATGGCAATGGAAAAATCGCTCTGGCGAATATGATAGTCATATCAGTACTCAGCAATTAAAAAAACTTGAGGTGCGCGATCTTAAGCTTGAAGATGAAGCCTCTTCTGAACGGGGCTCGGGATGCTCTTCGAGAGCGTTAAGCCATACTGTATCGCCATCACGTGATATGGATCCTGAGGATCGGGGGATGAATCCTTACCATTCAGACCGGTTAATCAAAAGTCAGAATGCAAGAGGTTATACCCATCCTGCACTGGCTAACCGTTCGGTAAATAAACGACCTGCTAATCCGTCGCTGGTCAGTAAGTATGGTCATACGATAAAGAATAAATCTAACAGCCCACTGCAGGGCATCATTGATAAATTCAAATCCATTTTTGACGGTAAGCGCTAGCTAAATGTTGTCAGCGAATTGGTAATTCAATTTCTGCAAATAACGCGTCTACTTCTTCCTGTGATTGCATATTGCCAGCACGATCAATAAGACGTTTGTTTAAGTGCGGTGCAAGCAGTTGCATGAAGTCATACATATAGCGGCGTAAGACACCATCGCGCGAAAAGCCAATCCATGTGGTATGAATTGGGAACAAATGTGAGGCATCAATGGCTACTAAGTCCCGATCCTCTTTGGGGTCCACAGCCACATCGGCGACAATGCCAACACCAAAGCCGAGACGTACGTAAGTTTTGATGACATCGGCGTCACGCGCGGTCAATGCCACATTGGGCGATAGGCCTGCTTTGGAGAAAATTTGTTGCAGCGATGAAGGCCCAGTAAAGCTAAATACATACGTCACAATTGGGTATTGAGCTACTTGTTTCAGTGTGGGCTTTTTAATTAGGGCCAGTGGGTGTCCCGCTGGAACAACTATGCGTCGGTACCATTGATAGCACGGGAGCAATACATATTTACGAAACTGCTCGTGCGAGCCCGTGGCGATGGCAAAATCGATGTGGTCGAGGGCAGCCATTTCGGCAATCTGCTCTGAAGTGCCTTGATGCAGATGTAAGTCTACATTAGGGTATTTGGCGCGAAATTGCTGGATCACGGTAGGCAGTACGTAGCGGGCCTGAGTATGGGTCGTGCCAATAGACAATGATCCGCGGTCCTCATCTTTAAGGTCTGCTGAAATATTCTTGATGTTGTAGACCTCGCGCAATATATGTAATGCACGTTCGATCACTTTTTGGCCGGCAGGTGTGATTTTGGTTAGGGTGCGACCACTGCGAACAAAAATATTGAACCCCAATTCATCTTCTAGCAGTTTGAGTTGCTTGCTGACGGCGGGTTGCGAGGTGTGTAGTTTTTCTGCCGCAGCCGTGATGTTCAAACCGTTCTGAGCCACAGCGGCTAGATAACGTAGTTGTTGTAATTTCATAGGTGTGTTTACAGTTTTGGATCAACCATGCTCTCACAATTCTGACACAATCAGCAGGTAATGGTGCATTTAGCGATCTGATAAGGCATTGATTACTAGAAAAAAGCCATCTAATTTTTGCCAATTTGTCGAGCTAGGGATTATCTAAGATTGCTGGGAAAGTACTCCGTGTATTAGCTCGGCAGAGCGTTCTGCCTCAATTGGGTAGGTGTATTTCCGGAGGTTAATACTGTTAAGTGTGGTTACAGTTAAACTAAGAATTTAGTGGGGTGTGTGATGATCAACAATGTCGGTACCCTCGATCGCGGTATTAGGGTCATTATCGGATTAGCGTTTCTGAGTGTGATTTTCCTTAGGCCGGATGGTTCTCGTTGGTTTGGTCTAATAGCTTTAATACCTTTGGTGACGGCTTACTTGAGTTGGTGTCCGCTATATACGGTCTTTGGTGTGAAGACTTGCGGTTGTGAAACTAAGTAACTGTGATGAAGTCGGGTTAGTGTTTGCTTCTGAGCTCGTTGATTAACTCCATTTGTACCTCCTGAATTTCGACTAGTCGCTCCCATTGATGAGACAGCATGTGATCGATTTTTTGGTGAAGCTGTCGGATTTCAAGTTCGGCCTTCAGATTGACTTGATAGTCGTGCAGTGCGCGGGCTCGATCTCGGGCTTCCTGACGATTTTGGCTCATCATGATCAACGGAGCCTGAATTGCAGCCAGCGCTGATAACACGAGGTTGAGCAGGATGTAGGGATATGGATCGAAGGGGCTGCGAGTCAGCAGCCAAGAATTCACGGCCATCCAGCCAAACAGTACTACGCTAAAAAAGATGATGAATGACCAGCTTCCCCCGAAGGCGGCGATCCGGTCGGCGAGTTTCTGGCCTACGGTGAGTTTAGCGTCGATTTCAATTTCCGGATTTCGGCTGAGGATTTCGTGCTCTTTCAGTCCTTGCATGACTTCCTTATCTAACGCGCTCAGCTCCCCTTGTTCATCCTCCAGTAAAGAGCGTACATATTGATGTTGAAAGCGCTGCAGGTCGTCCAAGCAGATCCATTGATTTTCATCCCAGTGACCGGTTTCGCGCTGAATCAGTTGGGCGATCGCCGGTCTGACCATGATTGCGCGACGCAGGTGGTTTCGTAGTTGAGTTTGACAAACCTGACAGGTGGGAGTGGGCTGGGGGACCATGCTGATTCTGCTGGGGGGGGTTAAAACTCGGCACCGCTTATCATGCGCCGAAATTACTGCTCTGTGAGTACGTATGAGCCGAAACGCACGGTTGGCTTGACGCTCCCGCTTTGCGCGGTAATACTCAGCGCCTATGAATACGCAGGTATATTCACGTCCAAACCACCGTTGGTGGTGGCGCCGCTCATAACGGAGCAGGGCGCTGGGCCCGTGATTTAGCGTGATTTAACGACTTTTGACGATACCAGAACCCATCTCCGTGAACTGCCGGGGGTGGGTTTTTTGTTGCCTGCTTTTCGGCGGTGGCCGATTTGCTAGAACATCAGGAGTTTCACTTGAAACCGCCATTTGACATTGCCGCCGATCTGGATACGCCGGTATCGGCCTATCTGAAGCTGAAGCCATTCCGGCCGCGATTCCTGTTGGAAAGTGTGGAAGGGGGGGAGCGGCTTGCTCGTTACTCGTTTATTGGTTTTGGTGATTGTTTGGAAGTCCGGCTCGATGCCAGTGGTCTTAAAATTGGCGAGCAACGCTTGCCGCCGCCAAAAAATCAGCAGGAATTGCTGGAGGCGCTACGTGGCGCATTAAAGCAGGCACCATTACCTAAGCCGGATATTCCCGGCGTGCCTTTAATTGGCGGGTTGGTTGGGGCCTCCGGTTATGATCTGGTTCGCTATTTCGAACGACTTCCTTCGCGTCATGCCAATACAGAAGGCACGCCTGATGCACATTATTTAGCGCCGCAGTCCATGCTGGTGTTCGATCACTTAACGCGCAGCATGGCGTTGTTGCATGCGGGTTCTGAAGCTGAGCGGCAGTCGTTACGCACGGAAGTCATTCGGGCACTGCGTGGCGGGATTATCGCCATGGCTAAGTCCGCACGTTTTTCTGAGCCTGTGGCTTCATTGGCTGAAGCGGAATACATCCACGGTGTGAAGCGGGTTCAAGACTACATTGCAGCTGGTGATGTGTATCAGTTGGTTCTGGCCTCACGGTTTTCGGGACGCTGCGATTTGGACCCTTTTGAAACCTACCGTGCCCTGCGTTTGTTAAATCCCTCTCCTTACATGTATTACTGTGATCTGGGTGATCATGTCATTGCCGGTTCGTCTCCCGAAGCGTTGGTACGCATGACCTATGACAAGGGAGTGGGTCATGCCCAGTTGCGACCTATTGCCGGCACTCGTCCCCGTGGTCAGGATGACCTTCAGGATCTGGCGCTGGAAAAAGAATTGCTGGCCGATCCAAAAGAGAATGCCGAGCACGTCATGTTGGTGGATTTAGCGCGCAACGATTTGGGACGAGTCGCCGAGGCGGGCAGCGTTCATGTTGATCCTTATCGTTCGATTGAGCGCTACAGTCACGTGATGCACATTGTCAGCGGCGTCAAGGGCAAGCTGGCACACGACAAGGATGCGTTTGATTTGTTTGCTGCTGCCTTCCCAGCAGGTACGCTAGTCGGTTCACCCAAGGTGCGCGCAATGCAGATTATTGATGAACTAGAACCGTGCCGACGTGGATTCTACGGGGGTACCATCGGTTACTTCGGTAGTACGGGTGATATGGATCAGGCTATTACCATTCGCACTTTAGTGTTCAGTGGCGACACCTATAGTTTCCAAGCTGGTGCAGGCATTGTTGCCGATAGCATTCCGAAAATGGAATATCAGGAAGTGCTGGCTAAAAGCGCGATATTGCGGCGTGCTCTGGCCATGGCGCAGGAGGGTCTGTGATGAGTGCTCCAAAATTATTATTGATCGACAACTACGATTCATTTACCTACAACTTGGTACAGGCATTTCTTATGCTTGGTGCTGAGGTCCTCGTGCATCGCAATGATCAGATTACCCTCAGTGAGGCTGAAGCATTGCAACCTACCCATTTGTGTATTTCTCCTGGACCTGGCACGCCCTACGATGCGGGGGTGTCGATGGATATGATTCGACACTTTGCTGGAAAGCTACCAATCTTTGGGGTGTGTTTGGGGCATCAATCTTTAGTTGAGGTTTTTGGTGGCAAAGTAGTCCGTGCTGGACGTTTAATGCACGGCAAAGTATCGCCAGTGAATCATGATGGCAAAGGTATTCTTAAGGGGATGCCTAATCCTTTTGAAGCGGGTCGATATCATTCATTAATTGCCGAACCGCAGTCATTGCCGGATGTGCTCGAAGTGACGGCCAGAACGCCCGAAGGTGAAATCATGGGCGTACGGCATAAGCAGTACGCTATTGAAGGGGTGCAATTTCACCCCGAAAGCATTCTCACGCCTGAAGGGCCAATCTTAATGGGTAATTTTCTCAGGTTGACCTCGGCGATGCGTGAGGGGTGATGGATGAGCTTTTTGCGTAATACCTTAGAGCAATTGCTTGAGCATCGTTCATTAACCGAAGCAGATGCTTCACGTCTATTATTAGCGCTCACCGATGAAACCATTGCACCAGCCATGGCCGGTGCAATGCTTGCTGCTTTGCGCAGTAAAGGTGTGACTCCTGATGAAGTACGCGGATTTGCTAAAGCCATGCGTGGTTTGGCTAAGCGGCCGGTCATTTCTTCTGGTGCGCCACTAGTCGATATCGTCGGTACCGGCGGTGATTCCTCAGGCAGTTTTAATTTATCTACTGGCGCGGGATTGTTGCTTGCGGCACTGGGTTTGCGTGTGGTGAAACACGGCAATCGTGCGGTATCCAGTCGTAGTGGCAGCGCCGATACCTTAGAACAACTCGGCATGAAGTTACCGTTGGAAGAGCAGGCTGCGGGTCGATGTCTCGATGCTTGTGGTTTTACATTCTTGTTCGCGCCATATTATCACTCGGCCACTAAAGCCGTGGCGCCGATTCGTCAAGCGTTAGGTGTACGTACAGTATTTAATATTCTCGGTCCCTTGTGTAATCCAGCTGAACCTCCGTTTCATTTGATTGGCGCATTCAATGTTGAAACGGCCAAGTTGATGGCTGAGACTTTAGCAGGCTTACCGATTGAACGTGCCTATGTGGTGCATGGCGAACCTGGTTGGGATGAAGCCACGCCTTGTGGTGTGTTCGAATGTTTTGATGTGCGCCCTGGTAGCGTCACACAACGCACACGAGATCCGGTTGAATTTGGTATCTCACGATGTGCTCCAGCCGAGCTACAGGGTGGTGATGCAGCTTACAATGCCCAGCAATTACGCGCGGTGTTTGCAGGTCAAGATCATGGGGCACATCGCCAAGCAATTTTGTTGAATGCGGCGTTGGTGTTGGAATTAACCGGTCGTGCGACTAGTTCCATGGAGGCCGTGCAACAAGCTGCAGCAGCTATAGATGATGGTCGAGCGACTGATGTGCTGAATAGTCTCGCTGCCTTTGGTTGCACACAGTAGTGTTGAGTAAACGGTGTCAGAACTAATGTCTGAGCCACAAGAGAATTAAATGTCTGGATTACTGACTGACATGGCTCGTCTAAGTTACGAGCGATATGAGCAAGCTAAGGCATCAGTGTCGGAGGTGCAGTTGTGGGAGCGCGCCAATGCTATGGCGCCTCCGCCCACTTTAAGGCTGTCTGCCGAAGGGTTTGATTTGATTGCCGAATGCAAGCTGCATTCACCTTCGGCAGGTAATTTGTCTAGTCATACGAGTGATGTACAAAGTCGCGTCGCTGCCTATGGCTTGGGTGGTGCGGCAGCGGTGTCCGTGCTGACTGAGCCTACTCGTTTTGGTGGTACGCTTGAGCATTTGACTCAAGCGGCACAAGTGCTGACGCCACTTGGTGTACCTACGATGCGTAAGGATTTTTTAGTCGAGCCCTATCAAGTGATGGAGGCGCGTGTTGCTGGTGCGGGTGGCATCTTGGTGATTGCTCGTATGCTTGATAAGAGTCGAATTACTGCTTTGCTCGATTGTGCAGTAATGTTGCGATTATTTGTATTGATTGAAGCGTTTGATGTTGAAGATGTCGCGCTCATCAATGATGTGTTATCTACTCGCAGACAGCATGATGAAAAAATTTTGGTTGGTATCAACTGCCGTGATTTACAAAGTTTAAAGGTCAACTTTGAGCGCTTTGCTGAATTGGTTTCATTTTTACCAAATAACTATCCAAAAGTGGCGGAAAGCGGTGTCGGGAATACAGAAGATGTGCGGCGCGTGGCTCAATTAGGTTTTAAGATGGCGCTGATTGGTACAACGCTCATGAACAGCCCTGATCCGCGGTTACTAGCAGAGCAGTTGCTGTATGCTGGGCGCCAGGCTGCTTTGTCACTTGAGATGATGAAGCGCTAATCATGTGGGTCAAAGTGTGTGGCATGAATTCCGAAGTGGCTGTCAGTTCAGCGCTGATTGCGGGTGTTGATGCCATCGGTTTTGTGTTTGCGCCTTCTAAGCGTCGTGTCACCCCACAGCAAGCCTTGCGGTTCTCATCGGGTGTGCCCGCGCGCATTCAGCGTATTGCGGTGATGTTGCATCCTACTCAGCAAGAAGTGAATGAAGTGTTAGATATCTTCAGGCCGGATGTGTTGCAAACAGATTGGGAAGATTTGCTTGAATTGAAATTACCAACAACATTACCGGTGTTGCCGGTGTTGCGTGCAGGCCGTGAATTACCTGCAGAGTTACCTAAACGGTTTCTATTTGAAGGCGCAGTGAGTGGTACTGGCGAAACGGCAGATTGGCAACAGGCGGCAGAGTTGGCAAGACAGAGTGAGTTGATTCTTGCAGGTGGACTTAATCCATTAAACGTTACTGATGCTATCAAATCAGTACAGCCATTTGGAGTGGATGTCAGCAGTGGCGTTGAGTCCATTCCGGGTACGAAAGATCCGGCAAAAATATTTGTCTTTGTCAGTGCGGCACGAACCGCAGTGTAAATTGCAATGCAAGGTGTGCTGTTTAATGCAGCACAGCATGCGGGAGTCAAGTGATGAAAGTATCGAGCAACACATTGGACCAAAAAACATTGTATGCCAATGTGATTAATGATGTTTATCCAGATGAATATGGCCGATTCGGTCCGTTCGGTGGTCGCTATATTCCAGAAACGCTTGTACCTGCCTTAAATCGCTTGGAAGCAGGCGTGAAAAGATATCTACACGATACTGAGTTTCAAGCCGAATATATGGCTGAGTTACGAGATTGGATTGGTCGGCCTACTGCGTTGACCCATGCGCGCACACTATCTAAACGATGGGGCTGTGAAGTCTGGTTCAAGCGTGAAGACTTGGCGCATACTGGTGCGCATAAAATTAATAACTCCATTGGGCAGGTATTGCTCGCTAAGAAGTTGGGTGCGAAGCGTGTCATTGCTGAAACCGGTGCAGGTCAGCATGGCGTGGCTTCAGCCGCAGCGTGCGCGCGTATTGGATTACCGTGCACGGTATATATGGGTGCGGTGGATATGGAGCGTCAGGCGCCGAATGTGGGGCGTATGAAATTACTTGGTGCGACCGTTACTCCCGTAACCAGTGGCGATAAAACGCTGCGTGCCGCCGTAGATGAAGCTTTGCGTGATTGGGTCACTGATCCTAATGGAACGTATTACTGTTTAGGTTCGGCTATTGGTCCGCATCCTTATCCTTATTTAGTGCGTGAATTTCAATCCATCATTGGTCGTGAAGCGCGGGAACAAATGTTAGTCAAGGCTGGTGGTCTGCCAGATATTGCTATCGCCTGCGTGGGTGGCGGTTCGAATGCCATTGGTTTGTTTCATCCCTTTGTTAAGGATACTCAAGTGCAGTTGTTGGGTATCGAGGCCGGAGGTTCGGGTACGGGGCTTGGGCAGAATGCTGCGTCACTGGCCTACGGTAAGCCAGGTGTGTTGCAAGGGTGTTATTCCATGTTGCTACAAGATACCAATGGTCAAATTCAAGAAACACATTCTGTATCAGCTGGGCTTGATTATCCCGGTGTCGGGCCCGAGCACGCGCTATTACAAGCGGCAGGGCGAGTTAGTTATGCTGGTATTGAGGATGATGATGCATTGAATGCATTAGAAGAGTGCTGTGCTTCTGAGGGTATTTTGCCGGCTATTGAATCGGCACATGCGTTGGCAGGTGCACGTCGTTGGGCCAAACAGAATCCAGGTAAGAAAATTTTAATTGGGCTATCAGGTCGTGGTGATAAAGATATGCCTACACTGCAGCGCACCATCTTGTTGGGAAAAATCTGATGTTACCGCGTGAACATATTGCTCAGTCTATTCGTCAAGCGCAGTCTGCGGGGCGTCCTGCGATCGTTGCTTTTTTAACCGGTGGTTTTCCTGAGCCGACTCGCTTTCATGAGTTGCTCTGTCAAGTGGCAGCAGTGGCCGATGTGGTTGAAATTGGCGTGCCATTTACTGATCCCATGGCTGATGGGTTGACCATTCAACGATCAAGTCGTGTTGCTTTAGATAAAGGCGTATCACTGCAATGGATTTTGAGCTCTTTGAAAAATGCACCACAAAAACCTACAGCACCTATTTTGCTGATGAGTTATCTCAACCCGTTGTTAGCTTATGGGTTTGATCGATTACCGCAAGCGGCAAAGGAAGCGGGTGTGTCTGGATTCATTGTGCCTGACTTGCCCTATGAAGAAAGCGCTGACATTCGTGTGGCTTTGGGTGCGCATGGGCTAGCGCTAGTACAAATGGTGACACCGGTAACCCCCGATGATCGATTGGAAATGCTGTGTAAACAGGCGGAAGGCTTTGTCTATGCTGTGACCATGACCGGCACTACAGGAAAAAATGTTGCTGTGCCTGTAGATGTGCTGGCCTATATGGATCGAGTCAGAAGCATGGCTTCAGTGCCGGTGTGTGCCGGCTTTGGTATTCGCAGTGCAGAGCAAGTCAAGCTCATGACCGGTCATGTGGATGGCGTGGTGGTGGGTTCGGCCTTGGTTGAAGTGCTGGAGAGGGGGGACGATCCGGTGGTCTTCTTACAAGGCCTGCGCATTTAAGATCGATGCCTGCCCTCGTTCAGTGTCGATTTAAGAGAAAACTATGGAATTGATTAGTTGGTTTATCTACGTCGTTTTACATTTGGACAAGCATTTAACCGAGTTGGTAGCGGCATACCAATTTTGGGTTTATGGCGTGTTGTTTTTGATCATTTTTGCTGAAACGGGTTTGGTGGTGACGCCATTTTTGCCTGGTGATTCATTGTTGTTTGCAGTAGGTGCGCTTGCCGCAGTGGACCAAACAGGTACTTTGAGCGCTGTCTTGATCTGGACAATGCTGATTGTGGCGGCGGTGTTGGGGAATGAACTTAATTTCCGTATTGGTGGTGTTGTCGGTCCGAGGGCATTCAGTGGCCAATTTCGTTGGTTGAAGCAGGAATATTTATTCAAGACCCAGGCCTTCTATGATAAGCATGGAGGTAAGGCCATCGTGTTGTCTCGATTCTTGCCCATTATTCGTACCTTCGCGCCGTTTGTGGCGGGCGTGGGTGGAATGCGACCTGGTCAATTTCTCAAATTCAATATAGTAGGTGGTGTGGGTTGGGTATCGGCTTTTATTTGGGGTGGATACTTGTTTGGTAATGTGCCGATTATTAAAAATAACTTTGGTGTGGTCACTATTATCATTATTGTGTTGTCGTTATTGCCGCTGCTATGGGCTGCCTTGCAATCAGCTAGAGAGTCTCGCTAAACCGTCATTGATGTCATGGAGCTTGCTGTTAGTACCCCAGTGCTGATTCGCTCTTGAGAAACGAGGTTGCCGTGATTGCGTCGATCAGGGTTAATTCCCGTTTTAATGGTCCATCGGGGTCGGCCAATGGAGGTTATCTGTGCGGTCTCATGGCAGCGAAGATTGGTCGATCGCTGACTGTAAGATTACACCGTCCAATACCTCTAGAAACTGATCTGGCGCTGCGCTTCGATTCGGTCTCTGGCAAGTGGCACCTGTTGCTGGATGAGCAAATGCTTGCAGCAGCTAATGTGGCGCATGAGCATATTCATCTGCATACCCACGTTCCGGATTCACCTGGGCTAGTGCCTGCGCTAGAGGCGGCGGAAGCGTTTTCAGGTCATGCTTATCATCCTTATCCTGAGTGTTTTGTTTGTGGACCGCAGCGCAGGGTTCACGATGGCTTACGTATTTTTCCAGGCCACATGCCTGGCATTAATCAAGTGGCAGCAACTTGGGTACCTGATGCACGGTTGGCTGACCGTGACGGGAATGTGGCTGCCGAGTTCATCTGGGCCGCAATGGATTGTCCTGGATATTTCGCTTCTGTCAGGCCAGGATGTGCAGCGTTACTCGGTGAGTTGTCTGTCTATCTGGAGCGCAGTGTTAAAGTGGGGTTGCCGTATGTGGTCATTGGGTGGCAGATCTTGATTCAAGGTCGTAAGCACAAAGTCGGCACGGCGCTCTTTGATGAGAGTGGGCATCGATGTGCTGTTGGTGTGGCAACATGGTTGGAAGTTTCATAACTTGCATAGTTTATGGCTGTTGTCATGCTACGAATATCGTGTGTTTTATTAGGGGAACGATGAAATGGCGTGGCTTCAATTGATTGCATTGCTGGCAGTAGTGCAATTGTTTGTATTTGGGGTCTTGGTCGGATGGGCAAGGGCGCGCTATGGCATTGCGGCACCGGCGACTACGGGGCATGATATTTTTGACCGTTATTACCGGGTACACATGAATACGATTGAAACGTTGATCTTGTTTCTGCCGTCACTCTGGGTGGCAGGGCAGTACTGGTCCGGGATATGGGTGCCGGCACTGGGCAGTGTCTATTTGGTTGGCCGTGTACTGTATCTCCATGGTTATGTAGCTGATCCAAAGAAACGTGGTCTAGGATATGCGCTCAGCGTGTTACCGACGCTGGTATTGATGGTCGCTGCGCTGGTTGGTGTTGTGAATGCGCTACTAGAGTGAAGTTCACTAGTGCGATTCGTTCTGTATGCTGTACCGTTAAGTGGTCCAGTAACATACAAAATAATGGCTGCGAGTCTATTGGGGCGCTTAATGATTTTAAAAGGTATTCACTAAAGCGATGGATTAGCATGGTTTGGCGGGCTTTATGTATAAGCTAAGCGTGAATAACGCGATTCTGAACTAAAGTGCCGTTGCCAAGATGCGGTTGCCATCACTAGAATAGTCAAGTCGTGCGGGTGTGATGTAGTGGTAGCCTGGAACCTTCCCAAGGTTTTCGTGCGAGTTCGATTCTCGCCACCCGCTCCAGATCGATACCCGAATATAAAGATAATCACTATCAACTCGTCTATGTTGATTACGGGGTCCTGATCAGTCATGAATAAACCCATCTATTCGGTGTTGTATGTACAGGTTTTGTTCGCCATTGTTTGCGGGGTGCTGATCGGGCATTTTTACCCTGAACAGGGTGCGGCACTGAAGCCATTGGGTGACGCGTTTATCAAGCTCATTAAAATGTTAATTGCACCCATTATTTTCTGCACTGTGGTGACAGGCATTGCCGGCATGCAAGACATGAAAAAGATCGGACGGGTAGGAGGCAAGGCGCTACTGTATTTTGAAGTGGTGAGTAGCTTTGCTCTGGCAATTGGATTGGTGGTGGTTAACCTCATGAAGCCGGGTGTAGGCATGAATGCCAATGTTAGCACCTTAGATGCTAGCGCGTTGACCAGTTATACCGGTGCCGCTCATTCTCAGGATGTGATCGGTTTTTTGATGAACATTATTCCCACGGCCTTGGTGGATGCCTTTGCTAAAGGGGAAATCTTACAAGTATTACTGGTTTCAGTTTTGTTGGGGTTTGCCTTTGCTCAGGTCGGTGATCGCGTGCGACCTGCTGTGCAGCTCATTGATCAATTCTCTCAAGGGTTATTCACAGTAGTGGGCTTTATTATGAAGCTCGCTCCGCTTGGAGCCTTTGGTGCGATGGCATTTACTATCGGTAAATACGGTATTGATTCCTTGTGGCCGTTAGCTCGATTGATGGGTAGTTTTTATCTGACCTGTGTATTGTTTATTTTCGTCATACTCGGGCTTATTGCCCGTTTGGCTGGCTTTAGCATTATTAAATTTATCGCCTATATTAAAGAAGAGTTGTTGATTGTCTTGGGGACATCTTCATCAGAATCGGTGTTGCCTCGCATGATATTGAAGATGGAGCAATTAGGGTGTTCTAAATCTGTAGTAGGGTTGGTGATTCCGACCGGCTACTCCTTCAATTTAGATGGTACGTCTATTTATTTGACGATGGCGGCAATCTTTGTGGCACAAGCCACAAATACCGAGCTGACATTCACACAGCAACTCACCATCCTTACTGTCTTGTTGCTCACATCCAAAGGAGCATCGGGTGTTACGGGCAGTGGCTTTATCACCTTGGCAGCGACATTGACCGCTGTACCAACGATTCCCGTGGCTGGACTGGCACTGATCCTTGGCATTGACCGTTTCATGTCTGAAGCCCGTGCGTTGACTAACCTGATTGGTAACGGCGTAGCTACGCTTGTCGTTTCTAAGTGGGAAGGGGAGTTAGACGAAACCAAGTTGCAGCGTGCAATGCATGGCGAGATGCCTGTCCCATAAAGGGGTATCTGCCTTATTGTGATTACTCGCTAAATGCTTGCGCTTTAGCCTGCACAAGTTTTCCAGTCTGGTAATCTAAAATCGCTTGATCGATTTCTTCGCGCGTGTTCATGACAAATGGACCGTACTGTACAACGGGTTCATTGAGTGGCTGTGCTGCTAGTAGTAAGAATCGTGCATTATCATTAGCACCGACGGTGACGTGGTCGCCTTGGCCAAGCAGTGCAGCACAATGGGTGCTGACTTTCGTGGGGGAAGATGGCTCGCCAATACTGACTTCACCCTCATAGAGATAGACGAACGCATTATGCGCATGGGGGATGGGCTGCGTAAATGTTTCTCCCTTAGGCAGGGTGACATCGATATACAGTGCTTGCGTGGCTAAGCCTTGCACGGGCCCTTGAATATGTTGTTGATTGTTCACGAATAGGCCGGCAATGATCTTTGCGGTTGCGCCGTTGTTTAAAGAGACCAAAGGAATTTTGGCAGCAGGTATGTCGCGATAACTAGCGGGTTTCATTTTTTCTCGTGCAGGGAGATTGATCCATAACTGGAAGCCATGCATCCGGCCGGATTGTTGCTGTGGCATTTCGGAATGAATGATGCCGTGTGCAGCTGTCATCCATTGTACATCTCCGCCGCGCAGGTGCCCCTTATTGCCCATATGATCTTCATGCAGCATGTGGCCTTCTAGCATGTAAGTGACGGTCTCGAAACCACGATGAGGATGAGGTGGAAAGCCAGCGATATAGTCGTTGGCATCAAAACTTCCAAATTCATCTAGCATTAAAAACGGATCGAGTCGCACATGTTGACGTTGGCCAATACTGCGTAACAGCTTCACGCCTGCACCATCAGAGGTATTGATGCTTTGAATGATTTGGGCGACATCGCGGGTGCTCATAATAAATCTCGATAATTAAGTCTGTCGTTCAAGTTGTATGGAGTCATAAGTGTGTTCTGCTGCTGCGGCTGATGTCTTTTTATGCAGCCAGTAAAGGGCTGATTGGTAAGACTCCTGGATGGATTATAGACCCGTACTTGATATAGAAAACAATTTCTTATGTTAAGCCAATGGGTTCTGCAGATGAGTGGCGCGTAAGTTGACGAGAGTGCCTGAAAGTGCCGCGGTTCACAGATTGCTACTGCCTGAGTGGTTAAAGTTTGGGCGTTTTTTTCCGATGCCTTAGGGTGGTGCTGTGCTTTTTCTCTTTCCTTAAATAGGGTTACATCTTAAATGTTGCAAAGTTTGATGCTCTATATGCCTATTGCCTTGGCGCCCTTATTGGCCGCTGGGGTTGGCATATATGGGTATCGATATCGTAAGCAACGAATTCGATTGACTGAATTATTGGCGGTCAATCAGCGTAATCAATCCATTGTGGATGCCAGTGGGGAAGGCGTGCTGGAACTGGATAAGAACGGATTAGTGATCTTTTCTAACCCTGCTGCTTCCAGACTATTGGGTTACGAACCTGAAGAATTGTTGGGGATGGATTATCGTCGACTCATGTGTGCTGGTGAAGTTCTAGAGAAAAGGGACACCGGTCGCATTGGCTACACCACAGATATGCTGCGAGGGATAGGGGCAAACTTACTTTGCAAGAATGGACGAATGCGTCCAGTTGAATATCGGATGGTTGCACTGAGGCACAATGGAAAGGTTGGCAGTCTGATTGCGTTTCGAGATTTAACCGAGCGTGCGCGTATCGATGTCATGCTCGCGGACATGCAGCATCTGGCTAAGATCGGAGCATGGGAATGGAGCGTTGACTCTACTCGTTTGAGCTTATCTGAGGGTATTCGACGACATCTTGAGTTAGAGATGCGTAACGACGTCTCGTTGTCTTATGTATTAGAAAAGCTCGCGCCTTTTGATAAGCGCAGGATAATACGTCGGTTTGTTCAAGCGATTCGTAAAAGAGAAAATTTTGATGAGCAGTTGGCTTTGCCCACCTATCCACCAAAGTGGCTACGCTGTGTAGGTAAAACCGAGCGGGTAGACGGTAAGGTTGTCCGCTTATATGGCACCTTGCAGGACGTCACTGAACGTAAGCGTACAGAACAAGCGGTGCGTGAAACACGCGACTTTTTTAGTGCCACCCTAGATGCGATGCCATCCTTGGTGCTACATCTAAATGCACAGATGCAATTGACGTACTGCAATCATTCTGAATTGCGGCAATGGTTTAAATTGGACGACGAATCAATAGGTCATAGCCTCGTAGCTATTTTGGATTTACTGCATCAGCCAAATCTCAGTATCGATTTGCTTAGGGGGGTACGTAAAGCACTCCATGGGCAAGACGGTACGTTGGTTAACGCCATGTTAGTAGACGGTAGGCCTTATCAAACTCATTTCAGTTTTGTGCCCCAGCACGATACAGCGGGTAATGTGCTCGGTTGTTTTATGGTGATGTCCGATATTTCTGAAATGAAATTCTTAGAGGCACGAGTGGTACAGGCCGAGAAGATGCAGGCCGTAGGGCAGCTCACGGGGGGTGTGGCGCATGATTTCAATAATTTGCTAGGTATCGTATTGGGTAATTTACAGTTGATCGAGAAAGACGTTCGGCACGATCCTGGAGTGAGTAAAAAACTCACGACGGCGATGCGTGCGGCTCTGCGTGGTGCTGAATTAACAAAAAGTTTGTTGAGTTTTGCGCGCAGGCAGGTCTTAGAGCCTGTGAATATCGACCTTAAGAAGCAACTGCCAGTCTTTGCCGAGCTCATTAAGCGTACCTTGGACGACAGTATCGAAATGCAAATTGAGATACCTTCTGATCTATGGACCATTGAGGCCGATCTTGGACAGTTGGAAAATGCAATTCTGAATTTGGTGATCAACGCACGAGATGCTATGCCTCACGGCGGTAAGGTAAAGCTGACCGCGGCCAATGCACTTGTTAATCATAGTGTACTAGCAGTCAAGGCTGACCTTCATCTAGGTGATTATGTGGTGATTAGTGTCAGTGATACGGGTGCGGGTATTCCTGCCGAGGTGATGGATCGCGTTTTTGAACCCTTTTTCACTACTAAAGAAGCAGGTAAGGGCAGTGGATTGGGTTTGTCGATGGTGCTTGGATTTGCTAAGCAGACGGGCGGCTCAGTGTACATCGACAGTGAAGTCGGATGTGGTGCAACTATCCAGATTTACTTGCCACGCGCTCACGAACAATCAGCCAGCCATGAAGATACCTTACTGAACATGGCGATGCCCGGCGGCAAAGAAGTGGTGCTGGTTGTTGAGGATGATACCGATTTGCGGGCCACGACCACGTTGAATCTTCATCGGCTTGGTTATCAGGTGCTTGAGGCTTCGAGCGGCCCCGGTGCGTTACGTATTTTGCAGGATGCTGAACAGGTGGACATGTTGTTTACCGATGTCATTATGCCCGGAGGTGTGATGGGCCCTGAGTTGGCTAAGCAAGCGAGGTGTTTGCAGCCGGGTATTCAAGTTCTGATGACTACAGGGTATATGGGAGATGCGGTGCTTAATCGTGCCGGTCCACTGAC
>CANGJP010000030.1 GCA_947454465.1 Pseudomonadota bacterium | reverse complement strand
CAACGCGCGGTACGCGAAATGGCCGATTTTACCGATGCTTTATTACTGTTATCACGTGAAGAGCATGAATCAAGCGCTAGCAATGCTGTGTGCGACTTAAACACACTCATTGCCCGTATTGTAGATGATCAGCAAATTACCTCTGCACAACAAACCTTACAACTCAACATCAATGAGCATGCACCCGCACGTGTGGCTGCGCCCGATAGCATGGTCGCCATGGTAGTGAGCAATGTTATTCGTAACGCTTTACAACATAGCGATGGACACCCCGTGCAGTGCACACTAGCAGGCACTGAATTTTTGGTAGCCAATCACGGCCACATCGCAACGGAACAAATCGAACATATTTTTAAACGTGGCTACACTACCCGCAGTGGTGGGCATGGGATGGGGCTGTACCTAGCAAAACGCATTTGTGACCGTTACGGATGGAATATCACCATCACCAATCAGCGCAATCATGTCGAGGCGCATATCTCCTTTGTGAACAGACTCCACACTGCCTAACATTCATTGCTTCGTTCAACTGATCTCTTCTATTTCCTGAATAGCAAACCCATGACTGAACGCGAAAAAATGCACTATGACCACCTCGTGGTGGGAGCCGGTCCAGCAGGGCTAGCCTGCGCGATTCGTCTTAAGCAATTAAACCCAGATGCGACTGTCTGCGTGCTTGAAAAAGCAGCAACTATAGGTGCGCATTCGATTTCGGGTGCCGTACTTGAACCCGATGTACTGGATACTTTGCTACCCAGATGGCGTGATCAATATACCGGTATGCAGATTGCCGCGACTCAAGACGAATTTCGTTACCTAACTCGCAGCCAATCCTATCGATTACCCTTACCACCTCCACTGCGCAATCACGGCAATGTGATTGTCTCCCTCTCTCAACTGACATCATGGCTAGGAAGCGAAGCGGAAGCATTAGGTGTAGACGTGTTTGCAGGATTTGCGGCAGTAGCGCCCCTGTACGACCCGCAAGGCAGCGTGATGGGTGTACAAATGGGTGACATGGGCTTGAACGCTGATGGCAGCGAAGGCAGTCAATTCTCCCTCGGAGTGGAGATACTTGCCCACACCACCTTGATTGCTGAAGGCTGCCGCGGCTCTCTAGCCAAACAATTGATACAACACTTCAAACTCGATACCGATACTTGCCCACCCACCTTCGGGTTAGGCTTCAAAGAACTCTGGCAATTACCGGCAGGGCGGGTAAAAACAGGTTTGATACAACACAGTGCGGGTTGGCCACTGGATAACAGCACCTATGGGGGAAGCTTCCTGTATCACCTAGACCAGGATCGCGTTTATATTGGTTTTGTCGTCGGTCTAGACTATGAGGACCCACGCCTCATTCCATTTGAGGCGTTCCAACAATTTAAACATCACCCGACAATTCGAGCCTTACTTGATGGTGGCGAACTGTTATCAGCAGGCGCTCGTACTATTGCAACGGGTGGCTGGCAATCCTTACCTAAACTTGAAATGCCCGGTGCTTTATTAATTGGAGATTCAGCTGGCACACTCAATGTGGCAAAGATTAAAGGCATCCACCAAGCCATTCGTTCTGGTGTAGAGGCGGCTGAACATCTCGCCAAAACCGGTACATCAACTGGCTTTGATGCTGTATGGCGCGCATCAGTTGGTGGAAGGGAATTGTTCAAAGTACGCAACATTAAACCCGGTTTTAAACACGGTTTTTGGCGTGGCTTTATTAATGGAGCAATCGAGACTATTAGTGGTGGCAGAATGCCTTGGACCTTACAACATCAGGCTGATGCAACGCGGCTTAAAAAATTATCCGACTACACGGCACCAGATAGACAGTGGGTAGCTCGCGACCTACCCCCTAGAGATCGCCTGGCATCTGTATTCTTTGCCAACAACACGCATGAAGAAACCCAACCAGTTCATTTAAAAGTGTCTGATACCTCCATTTGTGAGACCCAATGCGCACGCGAATTTGGCAATCCCTGTGAACGCTTTTGCCCTGCAGGAGTCTATGAGATGCTAACGGATCCAAATGGAGGGAAACGATTACACATCAATGCCGCCAACTGCGTGCATTGCAAAGCCTGCGATATTAAAGACCCTTACGGCAATATTACTTGGACTCCTGCTGAAGGCGGATCAGGTCCAAACTATCAGGACCTGTAAGCACCATGTCTGGAGCTCATCACAAACCACTGCCAGCGGTGTCACCGCTGCAAGCACGCCAAATTCATTCTCTAGTCGACCACTACGAAAATGAATTAATTCGGCTAGGACATCAGCCTGACCCCATACAACGTGATGCCATTTTGCAATTAGATGATCTAAGGCATCGTCTGTTAAATCACCAACCCAAAGGATTTTGGCAGCGTTTACTACCCCTGAATAAAATGGATATTCGGTCTGAACGCGGTCTGTATTTCTGGGGTGGAGTGGGTCGTGGTAAGACGTGGCTAATGGACATGTTTTTTCATAGCCTGCCCTTTAAACATAAACAGCGCAGTCATTTTCATCGCTACATGCAATTTATCCACGATGAACTCAAGCGCCATCGTGATCGAGCCGACCCTTTAGACATTATTGCCGAACAGATCTCACAAAAAACACGCGTACTCTGCTTTGATGAGCTGTATGTATCTGATATTGCCGATGCCATGTTGCTAGGCAATTTATTTAGAGGACTATTCGATCGTGGTGTCACACTGATAGCCACATCAAATTGTGCACCCGATGACTTATACAAGGACGGACTGCAACGCGCACGATTCTTACCGACTATCAGACTTTTAAAGGAACATACCCAAGTACTGAATATTGATAGCGGCATAGACTACCGGCTACGCCATCTTGAACATGCACACACTTGGTTCGATGATCAACACAGCGAAACATCACATGAAATGCTGCAGTTATTTGATCACCTAACAGAAGGCATGACCACTGAAAATGGGGTACTCGAACTGAATCATCGAAAAATAAAGGTCAGGCGCATCAGCAATAATGCCCTATGGTTTGACTTCAAGGAACTGTGTGATGGTCCACGCGGTTCAGCTGATTACATTGAATTAGCACGCTGCTATCACTCTATTTTCATTTCTGGCATACCGCAACTGAATGCCGCCCACGATAATCAGGCGCGACGTTTCATTAATCTAGTGGACGAATTTTATGACCGCAGCGTAAAACTATTTATTGGTGCCGCTACTGAACCAGAAGCCATTTACCAAGGCACCCAACTAAGCTTCGAGTTTCGCCGCTGCTTAAGCCGTTTAACCGAAATGCAATCAAAAGAATATCTTTCCTCGCCGCACAAACCCTAAATTTATTATTTTTTCTATCCACCTACTATTTAATTAGGACCACTCCATGCCCACTATTTCCATGTACAACGCCTCAATTCCCGCATTTATTAAGATGTTAAACAATCTTAATGCCATTCTTGACAAGGCTTCCGCATGGGCCCAAACAAAGAAAATTGATGAAACATATTTGATGACCGCACGCATCGCACCTGACATGCTGCCTTTTACCAAACAAATACAAATCGCTACTGATAATGTAAAAGGCTGTGCCGCACGCCTAGCCGGTGTGGACATCCCCAAATATGAAGACAACGAAGCTAACTTTGCTGAACTCAAGGCACGGATTATCAAGACCATTGCCTTTCTGGAAACATTTACACCCGAGCAAATTAATGGCTCAGAAGAGAAGCACATTGAGCTGAAATTTGGCCCTAATTCATTCTCATTTAAGGGGCTGGATTATTTACTAAACTTCGTTAATGCCAATATGTATTTCCATATCACGATGGCTTACGCAGTACTCCGTCATCATGGCTTGGAAATCGGCAAGAAAGACTTCCTCGGCGGCTAACATAATCAGCTACACAAAGCGCAGGCCAGGTGCTGCGCTCTGTGTAAATTATTTTTTGTGTAATGATGTAAGAGATTAGTCTATTGATTAACGCTTGATGGCTACACTGCCTTTTTTGCCGTAATACACCCGAGCCCAACCTTGCTTACTTTCACCGCCATCACGGGCCCCGACCACAATGTCCGGAGCACCATCACCGTTAACATCCCCACCTGAAAATACCCCAAAACCGATGGCATTTTCACCGTCATTAGCGTTAACGATGACGGGGTTACTTCCCCAACCGGTTGCACCACCAAAAAACACGTACACACCGGCCCCTTTTGCGACCGTTCCAACTGGAGCACCAGAGAGAAAGTCTTCAAAACCATCGCCATCCACATCCCCAGCCGGTGCCATAGATCGCCCGACACCGCCGGATCCGATGCCAATAGCTGTCCATAACCTGTTAGATGACAAGCCTGCAGGGCCACCAAGGTACGCATAAACTTTACCGGCAACACCGTTACCGCAGGCATAGTCACGCGCACCGATTGCCACATCGGCATAACCATCATGATTAATGTCACCCACAGCAGACAGCCCTTCACCAAGATGGCCTTTAGGAAATTCTCCTTCAAACTTGGCATTGAAGGGTTCGATTAACCCTTTCACTGTGGCATAGAACACATACAACGTGCCTGGTACTGTATTTTTTGAAGCATTGCCACCTGTCCCGCCAGATGCTCCTACGATCAAATCGGTCATCCCATCACCATTGACATCCGCCCCGGCAATAGAACGCGCGAATTCATCGTTTTCTTTTTCACCCACAGCGGTGAAATACGGCTTGGGATTAATACCAGAACGGGTTCCCAGATAGACGTAAGCTTTACCCTGGTTTCGAAATTCACCACTAAACCCTGAAGCACTGATCAGCAAATCATTGATCCCATCTTTATTCATATCAACAATATCAAACACACGTCCAAATTCACTGCCCTTCACCTCACCAAGCAAAGTTTGTGAAGGAGTACTGTCAATCCCCTTAGGTCCACCTAAATAAATGAAAACCTTACCTTGGTGCGTTCCTTCTCCCGCATTAAATCCATGTGAACCCACAATCACATCAGCGTATCCGTCGCTGTTAATATCACCGGCAATCAAGGTACGACCAAACTCGCCCTTAGATTGCTCACCCTGTAAAACCAGCGTAGGTACGGTCGCTACGCCCGTTTTAGATCCTTTGTAGATATACACCATACCCTTGCTATCTCCGGTGACGACATCACCACGAGCACCCACAACAATGTCTGTATATCCATCATGGTCAATATCACCTGAAGCAACGGCAACCCCAAATTCATCACTGGCATGTTCACCTTTTAAGTGAGTAAATTCGGATTTGAAGACCTCTGTGTAGGGCCGGGATGCCGCTACCTGCCCCACACAGAGTGCCAAGGACACAGTAGGTACAACAGCGCTCGTTGAGGGTGCTCGATGCTGAGTCCCAGGCGCATTCTGAGCAAAGCCCTGCTGGGTCAACCCTTGAATCACCACAGCACTAAGCAAAAGATGAACAGCAACGTGCGCGACCTTGACACGAGATGAATGACGCATGATTGTTCCTAACCAAGGGCCCAAAGAAGACATGATGAATGAACAGTTAGTAGCCTATGGCAATACGCTTAGCAATCGCTTTGGGCTTCTCGACTTCATCAATGAACGCCACAGCAAAATCTTCTTGTGAAATACCAGTCTCTTTGCCTGTGGCGTCAGTCAAAACCTCATCACCACCGATACGATAATGGCCTGTACGGGTGCCCGCTGCAATCGTTCCAGAAGGTGACAACACAGTCCACTTGAGACCTGGAATAGCTTTGTAATTATCAAGCACTAATTGATGTGCCTTGACACGGCCATAGAATGCGGTGCCTTCTTCATACTTACCGCTATTTAGACCTTGAACGCCATTTCGATACAACGTAGCCTGATTACCGACCTGTAATAGTCGAGGTGTTTTGTTGCCTAATTTGGCCGCCGCCGCGATGTACACAAGCGAAGCTTTGTTATCCACTTCCTCTTCAGCGGAATTATCGGCGCCATTACCACGAATCGACATGATCACCGCATCAGCACCGGTGACAATCTCCATCATAGAATTGAGGTCAGTCACATCACCTTTGACAGCCTTGAAATTAGGATGATTAATAGTCAAGGATTCAGGCTTACGGGACACGCCGATTACATGATGACCGCGATTTAAAGCTTCGGCAACGATCTTAGAACCGATATTGCCGCTAGCCCCATAAATCACCAGATTGGCAGAAAAAACAGGTGCTGCACTCAAAGATGTAAGCAACCCAACAAATAGCCAGGATCGGACCAAACGCCCAGCGCATCTTCTTAACACTTCTGCACAGTTCAGGTAATTCATGACACCCCCTTTAAGAATAAGACTCGATAGAGAATAGGCGTGTTCAGGGCGTTCTGCAATCAGTGTCATGAATCACAAATAATTAGCCACCTTCTTGACCGTGCCGGTAAGCAAACCACGCAAAATCTGCTAGTGCGGTGGCGGTTAATACCCAAGATAAAATATAAACCATGTCTACATATCTAGAGTCTTGAAAGCCAATAACGGCATCGTATAACCATAGAAAGAAAACCAACATACCAAAACGCTCCCACCAGATAAACACGGGCTGTGTCTTTCGCTTTTGTATTTCTGCCATGTATTTGTGAATGATGGGCGAGAGATGCATTGGATAGACTCGTTATTGATTTATGCCGAGCAACAAAGAGCAGATCTAAGAAAAGAACAATACTATAGGCGATCAATCAACAAACCGCCATGGGCCATGACTTACATGCCTAACGAGTCCATGACATAGGCTATTTTTTCTTCTGATTCAGCAATCATTTCAAAACATTGATCAGCAGAAATACCGAATCGACTGAGCGCACGATGAGATTTCATGAGGTCTTCGAATCGCATAGGATCTTGAATTTCATCGATAATGATAGAACTGAGATATAATACTCCAGCAAGATCCAACTCAGTACTGACTGAATCACCATCGAAATATTCATAGTCATTAACTGCTTGAACAATCGATGGAGGCAACTGCCAATTTTCAAGCAATGTACGTGCGAAGCTTACATGCCATTCAGCAATAAGCTCATCAAGGCCTGACTTATCAGCAAGCAAATCACTAGAACGACTTGCTTTCGTAAGAATATAAAGCTTACCAATGCTATGCAGCAGACCAGCAAGGACAGCCAATTCAGCATTTACCTTACTGTGATTTTTTGCTATCACGCCACACAAAGAAGCCACCACCACACTGCTCTGCCACAACTCACGCAACTGCACAGAAATAACCTGCAATTCTTCCTTAGAACGCAACTGCGCCATGGCATAAGCAGACACAGCACTTCGCAAATTATTCAAACCAATACGATTAATAGCCGCAGATAGGTCTTTCACTGGATTACCATTCGGATTGAATGCAACAGATGCCCCCATATTCATCATTCTGCTGGCCAGTATCGGCTCTGAGCTGATTAGCGTCACCAACTGCTGAACCGTAACGTCATCATCCATCAACGCACGCTGAATCCGGATAGCAACTTCCGGATAACCCAACACATTGATCGTGTCATGACCCAGTTCTGCAGTAATCTCATTGATAAAATCACGATACATGACGCCAGACATCACTCCAGACATCACTCCAGACATCACTCCAGACATCGAACTCATGCTAGAAACCTTATCGGTACTTTCAATCGACATAAATTGACTCCCTCACCCGCTGAGGAACAGGATCGAACCAATGGGAATTCACAGTACTCATACTAGGCATCCCTACCGAGATTTTTTGCGTATCTATTTTCACGCTCGATCAGAGCATCATTACGTACTACTGCCACTTTCTTAACCCGAATCACACCCGTTCTAGGAAAGTACTGAACTTTACGCGGATAAACATCGCCAAGATCTTCCGCCAAAATAGGCAGACCCTGATCCTTAAGAAACTGATGAATAAAAGCAGAATTACGCGCACCAATATCAGCCGCCAGATTACCTGCCATCACCTGAGCACCACCCACAAGCTTGACTTCCAGATTTTCACGCTTTCCACCCAACTGTAAAATATCGCCGATCAATTTATCCATAGCGACATTGCCATATCGAGTTGCAGATCCAACTGTTGAGGCCCAAGCACTGGTACCGTGTGATGCATCATTGGGTAACATGAAATGATTCATACCACCAATGCCCAAAATTTTGTCACGGATACAGGCAGAGATACACGACCCAAGTAACGTCGTGATGACCTCACCAGAAATGGAAACGTAATACTCTCCAGGTAATAATCGCGCCGCAAATTGACGATGTTCACCATCCCAATAACGTGTGATATGCGCAAAATGAGGTAATGCACGCGGCAGCGCGCCAGCCTTTCTTAGCGCTTCAGCAGTTAAATCAGCAGTTTCAGGTGTCATCAATCTATCATTCATGGTTATATAATCTGTCATCCAACCGCTGATAAATCGCACGGCCGACACGTTCGTATTGATCCGTAACCCAATTCAAGTTTTCAGAGTAGCCTACGTACAGCAAGTCTCCCGGCCTTTGCAGTGCAGCAAATCTTTCAAACAAGCGTTTACGAGTAGGTAAATCGAAGTAAATAATTACATTCCTACAGAAAATGACATCGAATGGCCCCTTCATCGGCCAGTCACCCATTAAATTTAACTGTTTAAACGTGATCAACTCCTGCAGCGTAGGTGCTACTTTGACGTACTGGCGAGTGTGATCCTGAATAAGCTCAAAATATCGACTAGATCTTGAATGAGGCAACATATCAAGACTTTTCGACCCGTAGATTCCCGCAGCAGCAGCACTTAATACCGCCGTGTCAATGTCCGTAGCTAAAACCTTTACGTCGATGCCAGTAAGGCAATCCCGGCGTTCATCTAGGATCATCGCAATACTATAAGGTTCTTCCCCGGTTGAGCATGCGCAAGACCAAATTCGCAAGCGCTGATCTGCAAAGAAACGACTGGTTATTTTTTGCAAGAGATGTTGTTCAAGATGCTCAAAATGATGCATTTCCCTGAAGAACGAGGTTTGATTGGTCGTGACGGTATTAATGAATTCCTGAACTTCACCAGAATGAGGATCATTAATCAGCTGAATATAATCGCTAAAGCTTGGCAATCTAAGCGCATCAAGACGACGTATTAACCTACCATACAGCATCTCACGCTTCATTTCGGATAACGCAATACCCGTATATCGCCGCACCAAATCACAAAGTTTTGGGAAGTCATCATCACTTAATACCACTGCACTACAGTGATATGGACTGACTGATTGGTGATGCCCATTGAGCATAAAAAAATTTAACTACTAAGCCGACAACGAAGCTGGCGTATTCACGTGGACAAAATCCGCAAACACGGCATCAGTATCGAGGATCATCACCATTTTATTGCCATCGATAGATGCTATACCGGTTACAAACGGTGTCTCGGTGTTATTACACATTTCAGGAGGTGGCTTTATCGTCTCTGCCAAAATGCTATACACCTCAGAAACAGCATCTACGAGAATCCCCACCACCTTATCGCCTTTTGATGATTTTACTTTCACTAAAATGACGACAGATGCGTTATCACGCGGTTTATTCTCTAGATTGAATCGTGCCCGCAAATTAATAACCGGCACAATCAATCCTCGAAGATTCATTACCCCAAGTACGTAACTAGGCGCATAGGGTACCCGCGTGACCTTATCCCAGCTTTTAATTTCCAATACTTGAATAATATCGATACCATACTCTTCTCCCGCACAGAAAAACGTCAAGTACTGGGTTCCATTCGTTTGACTGCTTTTAGAATCAGCAACGACTGCCTGCGGTTGGGAATACGTCATAGACATTTACTCAGTAGTTTTTCCATTCGCCATCATCGGCAGGGGTATAACCATTCGCCACCTTTTGCATAGGCGCCGATTTTTCCTCGATAGTAGACCCAGAGCGCACTCTCGAAGCGCCCCAAGCAGGATGCGCAGGCGGACGTAATTCTGAAGGTGACGCGGATCGACTTAATTCCTCACCAACCTGATAGCGCGAGATCATATTATTCAGCGCCTGTACCTGCTGAACGATACCACGACTGACGAATGCAGCCTCTTCCACTAGCACTGCATTTTGTTGAGTCGTGTTATCCATCAACATCACTGCCTTATTAACATGTTCGATCCCAAAAGACTGCTCGCGACCAGCAGTAGCAATATCAGCCACAATATCCGTTACCTTATTAACTGCGGTAACAATCTCTTCAAGCGTTTTGCCAGACTCATCAACCAGCCGACTCCCTTCTTCCACTTTTGCCACGCTATCTTGAATCAGCATTTTAATTTCTTTAGAGGCAGTTGCACTTCTACCGGCTAAGTTCCTTACTTCAGTTGCAACTACAGCAAAGCCCCTTCCCTGTTCACCGGCACGGGCAGCTTCCACAGCAGCATTTAATGCTAACAAATTAGTTTGGAATGCGATTTCCTCAATCACAGAAATAATATCGACGATTTTCTTAGAAGCGCCATTAATCCCACCCATCGCCTTAACCGCAGCACCCACTACTTGCCCGCCTTTTTCAGCCTGTTGCCTCGCGGCAATGGCTAATTGATTCGCCTTATCAGCATTTTCAGCAGTTTGCTTGACCGATGCTGTCATTTCATGCATCGATGACGCTGTTTCCTCCAGGCTGGAGGCCTGCTCTTCCGTACGCTGTGACAAATTACTGTTACCCAGGGAAATTTCCTCAGCATGGGTTTGGACTTCTGCAGCGGCAACCTTGACCTGTCTGATTAAGGCCGAAGTCGAATCCAGTAATGAATTAATTGCGCCACATAACACTTCAACTTCGGGAGACTTATTTTGAATTGGAATACGTTGCGTCATGTCACCATCAATCACTGCCACAACGGCGCAGTGCGCATCTCGAATTACAGCATGCGTTTCTTGAACTACAGACTGTAGCTGCCTAGTCAGTTGAACCTGATTGGTGATATCAGTGGCATACATAATCACCTTGATGATTTCACCATCAATATTCTTATAAGGAATATAAATAGCATCAAGCCATATCACTTTTCTGGATCTATCAAGAAAACTCAACTGTCCATATTCTGTTTCGCCCCGAATCAATTTAGGCCCGATGATGCGCCACTCACCAGATACCTGATCCTCGTGACCAGATAATTGATTCCAATTCATCCCACTCAGTTCCACTGACGAATAACCGAATAAACCAAGAAACTTTTCGTTGGCAGCTAATACCTTTCCATCTAGATCGAATTCAATCTGACACATTACATGCCCAAGTGAAAAAATCCTTTCAGCCAACTCATGCTGAATGGGATTCACTGCATCAGTAATGATCCATTTGCAACAAACAACGATAGACCCAATTAGAACCGCAATAAAAAGTAAAGACTGATACAGTCTTAGACTATTTACTTCAGGCGTCAATCCACCGCGCGAATATTGGTAAGCCATGAGTACCAACAGCGAAGTCAATGCACAGCCTACTATCGCCGCATAGACCAAAGCTCTATTTTTGAAGAATTTACGCATGATTATTCACATACCATCTATAACAAATAACTTTGCCACAACCATCAACGAGCTCAGTCCATAGCCCATGATGTGCTGGTTTATCCACATCACTCAGCTCTCACCACTTCATCACGCTTTTTAATTTTTTTGCTAGCACAATTAATGATTCCAGCAATATCAAGAATTAATGCAATTCCGCCGTCCCCCAACATAGTGGCACCCGCGATACATTCGACCTGCCTGAAATTTGTTTCAATGTTTTTAATGACCACTTGCTGCTGAGTGAGCAATTCATCAATCATCAATCCCACCCTTTTATTGTCAACCTCGACAATCATTAACAAGGTATTACCTGATTCGACAGCCCATGAAGGAACCTCGAATAATTCACGCAAGTTAACAATGGGTACACATTCTTCTCGTAATCGGTACACCATGGCTTTATTAGCGATAACATTCACCTGTTCGGCCTTCATAATCACAGTTTCGACAATGGACACGATCGGAATCACATACGTTTCATTACCGACACGGGCAAACTGACCATCCACGATCGCTAGCGTCAACGGTAAGCGAATGAGCACAGTACTTCCCTTACCTAATGTGGAATCGATCTGTACGTGCCCGCCAATTTCCTTGATATTATTTCTTACCACATCCATGCCCACTCCGCGCCCTGACACATCACTCACTACATCAGCGGTGGAAAAGCCAGGCATAAAAATCAATTCTAGAATCTGATCTCTGGAAAGCTTCGCATCAGGTGACACCAGGCCCCGCTCTCTGGCCTTGGCGAGCACTTTGTCTGGATTAATTCCCGCACCATCGTCCGAAACCTCAACCATCACGTTGCCACCTTTATGGTAGGCGCGCAGCAGAATGGACCCCTCTGCCTTCTTATTCACGGCCAAACGTTGTTCTTTAGTCTCAATCCCGTGATCTATAGCATTTCTCACCAGATGAACCAGGGGATCGCTGATTTTTTCTAGCACTGTTTTATCCAATTCCGTCTGATCGCCCTGCATCTGTAATTCAACTTTTTTACCTAACCTAGAACTGAGATCGTGCACCATTCTCGGTAATCGATTGAATATCGATGCAATCGGCAGCATGCGTGCACGCATGACGCTGTCCTGCAATGAATGCATGTAACGATCCATCAGTTCCAATATATTTTTAAGCTGCAACCCATGTCGTCCGTCCATTTCCCTAACTAATTGACCCAGCAAGGACTGAACAATTACCAACTCGCCAACGCAATTAAGCATCTCATCAATTTTTTCAATATTGACGCGAATAGAGCTACTATCGGGATGTGAAACCTTTGGAAGGTCCAACTTACGCTCGGTGACCGTAACTGCAGGTGCTGCTAGGGGTATCGCACCCAGTAGCTGCGCCACTTCGACATCGCTAGCTTCTATAGACTGATCCTGAGCCAATAATGCCGGGGGCGCTAGTTCTGATTCAGCTGCAGCCGGTACCACCTTCGCTGCCACGGACTCTAAGATCACCCCATACTCATTCAACTTCGAATCGAATACAGCATTGATCTGCTCCAGAGATACATCACCCTGCAACATTAGGTTCCAAGACAACACACATTGCTCTGGATTCAACTCGGCTAACGTCGGCACCTTCGCTGCATCGACTCTGACATCCAGCGACCCTAACAGCGACAATTCACGCAAGATTACGATGGGGTCTTTCCATAAATGACCCATCTGGAACTTAGGCGTCATTGCAATACGCCAACCTGCACGTGTCGATTGCTGAGTGTTTTCACTTGATTTAACAAGGACATTTGCAAGCACGGGGGTAACAACAGCTAAATCTTGTTTAAGAATAAAGTGTAATTGCTGATGAACAAGCAGTGCAGTTTCGGTGTCATATGACTGCTGGGCACGATTAGCTGTCAACATGTCGCGTATCACGTCTACCGATTTCAACAGCACCTCAACGAGACCAGCTTGAATTCTCCGTTTGCCCGATCTAATCTGTTCTAACAAAGTTTCAGCTGTATGTGTAAATTCAGCAATAGACTTAAAACCAAAAGTAGCACTGCCACCCTTGATCGAATGCGCAACACGGAAAATCGTATTGATAAGTTCGCCGCTCTCACCTTCTTGAGTCAACTTCAGCAATGCAGCTTCCATCATCTCGAGAGACTCAAGACTCTCTTGAAAAAACGGTTCGTGAAATTGTTCCAGATCGAAATTCATGAACGGCTACCCCAACCCAGAAAAGGGCGAGACACCCGGATTTTCTAGCAATACACTGACACCCGTGAGCCTAATGGCTTCTTGCAGGACAGCAGAACGTCCTGTCCAACTAAAATCTCGACCCTGTTCTAAACAGTCCAGTACAAACGCAAGTAATACCTGTATAACAGCCGTGTCAATTTTATCCACGGCCGAGCCATCAATCTCGTACGGAGCAGGTTTAGCAAACTCTTCCAGCATATGCGCTTTAAGTGTATTGACCGCCTGAATAGAGCAATCTGCAAACAGCGCGACACGACCCCGCACGGTTGTGCAGGCGTCAGAGCCAAACGGAGCATGACCAGAATCAGTGCCCACTGTGTTCCTCTTGAGTCAGGCATTGAACTAAACGATATGACATATTTTCAGCTGAATAACTGAAGCTGTGGTGTGATGCCGCGCCCACTTTCATGCATCCTGATCCTTTATCGTCCATCTGATCGCTTACGCTCCTCAGGCTTCAGCACGTCTGTTAGTCGAACGTTATATTTATCTTCCACCACCACCGCCTCACCATGTGCAATCAATCTACCGTTAACCAACACATCAAAGGCGGAGCCCAGCTCTCGGTCTAATTCGATGACTGAACCGGTTGTTAACTTAAGTAGACGACGAATCGGGATGGATGTACGACCCACTTCTAAGGCCAGCATCACGGGAATGTCTTCTGCATCCTCTAATCGCAGTGCGGACGAATCACTGTAAGACTGTACTCGAGGCTGAACTTGCCTCAGGTGATCGGCCTCTATAAAAGGGACTGTACTCACATTACACCTCCAACTGACTTAACGTCAGATTGACGATTACGAATTTGGATTCGGTCGGCCACTTTAACGGCCATTTGGCCACGCGATGCACCCAGCGTACCTCTCACGAATGGCACACCTTCTGTCAGCAAAGTGACCTGACCATCAAAGTCACACGGAATCACGTCACCGGCTTTGAGATTAAGCACTTGAGCCAAACTCATAGTGGCCTGCCCAAGAATGGGCGCCATTTCGACCTTAACATCTGCTAATTCATCACGAACCGACTGATCCCATTCTTTATTGGCAGTGTCTTGATCTGTACGCATGGACGATTCGAGCGTTGATCGAATGGGTTCAATCATGGTGTATGGCATAACCACATGGACTTCACCACTGCCACCGTCTAATTCAACTGCGAATGAATTGATGAGTACCGCTTCAGAAGGACTGACGATATTGGCGAAATTCGGGTTCATTTCTGAACTTAAAAACTCAACCTGCATATCCAATACCGGCGACCAGGCCTCCTGTAAATCAAGGAAGGCCTGTTTCAACACCATTTGAATGACTCGGGATTCCGTACCGGTAAACTCCCGACCTTCAATTTTGGCGTAACGCCCCTTACCACCAAAGAAATTATCCACCATGGTAAATACCAATCGGGAGTCCAGCACAAAGAGCGCTGAACCAGACAACGGAGATAACTTCACGATATTAAGACTCGCTGGCAAGTACAGCGTTTGCGTATACTCATTGAAGCGCTTCGCTTTGAGCGGTAGCACTTCAATAATAGGGGTACGACGCAGCATCTTGAATAGGAAGGTACGTAGCGAGCGGGCAAACCGATCGTTAATCATTTCCATTGTCGGCATGCGACTGACAATGCGAATTTCAGAGGCGATGTCATAAGTCCGTACTTTATTCGGTGCGGATTCCGTATCATCGGTATTTTCTTCCATCAATAGATCAGAGCCATCCACACCCTGAAGAAGGGCGTCAATCTCATCCTGACCTAAAATTGCAGAACCTTCACTCATCTCAACATCAACCTCAATACTGCTTGATTTAGAAAAAACACAACATCACGATAATCAACATATCGAACCGATCATCAAACGTACTCTTCGCCACCACCCTTATTACCGAGCAACAGGCGTCCTTCTTCAGCCATTTTTCTTGCCGCAACGAGAATTTCTTTTTGTACGGCCTCAACCTCACTGAGCTTGACCGGCCCCTTGTTAGCTAACTCTTCACGCAAGTTCTCAGCGGCACGCTGAGACATATTGGTAAAAAAATGTTCACGGAGCCTTTCATCGGCCGCCTTCAGCGCAATAATTAACCGATCGCCAGGAATTTCACGCATCAACTCCTGCATGCTTCGACTGTCTACTTCGACTAGATCGTCAAAGACGAACATCATGTCCACAACACGTTCTGCTAACAGCTTGTCGTACTTACTGACGTCTTCAATAATTTTCGATTCGTTTGCGGCACCCACAAAGTTAAGAATATTGGCGGCAGCTTTTGCCCCACCGAAACTGGATGCTTTTGCACTGGTATTATCATTAAAGTGCTTTTCCAGCACCTGATCCAACTCATCCAAGGCAGTAGGATGCACCCCATCTAAAGTCGCCACACGCATGATGATGTCACCACGCATTAACTCTGGTAGGGCATTGATAATGCCGGCACCTTGTTCAGGATCAACATATGACAATACCGTGGCTATCACCTGGGGGTGTTCGTAACGCAACAATTCAGCCAGCTCTTTAGCGTCCATCCATTTCAACGCTTCGAGACCGCGGGAGCTTCGTCCACCAAAAATACGATCGATAACGCCGGCCGCCTTATCGGACCCTAACGCTTCACCCAAAACCTTACGCAAGTACTCTTCAGAACCCACGCCAATAGACGTGTGCATATCAACATCACTGGTGAACTTAGAAAGCACATCTTCTACAGAATCGCGAGAAACCCCAGAAAGGTTCGTCATACAGCTACCAATACTCTGCACAACCTTACCGCTACAATGTTTGAGCACGGATGCAGCCGCGGATTCACCTAGTGCCATCATCAAAATAGCAGCGCGTTGGGCACCTGTATAACTTGCTTCAGCCATTGCTCTCAAACCCTCATCATCTGATCTCAATCATCAATCTAGAAACCGGTTCAGCATTCTCTTTGGTGCTGAAGTGCTGAATTGAATTGCAAATGGCGTGCCGCCACACTGTTTTGAGAACCAATTCACAATTCAGCTACCACTACGCACCAAATATGTCAGCGAGCTGTCGCTTCACTTCACATTACATCGGTCGATACCTGGATTAATGAAGGCCACTTGAAGTCATCACATTAAAAATGACGTTATTTTGGCACTCCGTCACGGCCGTCTTGAGTCTGCATCAGCACGGTAACTACTGGATTAAATTTTACGAAGAGTGTGATTTATCACCCAATCAGAGAGGCTATTGAGCCGACATAATCACTTAAGAAATCGCACATCGTGGCCGATACCTTCCCAGCAAGGACGACACGCGTGTTTGATAGTGAGCCAACCGAAGAGCATGATGAACAAACAATCCAACATCAAAATTTTAGTCGTAGATGACTTCACGACCATGCGTCGTCTGATCCGAAGTCTTCTGCATGATTTGGGATACAACAATGTCTCGGAAGCTGACGATGGATCGACGGCTCTGCCAATGCTCAAGTCAAATAAATTCGACTTACTGATTACCGACTGGAATATGCCAGGCATGCCCGGCGTTGAACTGCTAAGACAAGTTCGACAAGATCAAGAACTGACCAAAATGCCGGTATTGATGGTCACCGCCGAAGCCAAGCGCGAACAAATCATAGAAGCTGCACAAGCCGGTGTCAGTGGATTTGTTGTTAAACCCTTTACTGGCGCTATTCTCAAAGAAAAGCTAGATAAGATTCTTGCAACTGCCACACCGGACGCCGCGTAAGTGCATGAGCTGCAATCAACATGAATGGGATAATCGGCGCATCCTGGTCACCGCTCTGTATGAGGCCTGCAAACAGCAGGATGAAAGCGCATTCTCAACCCACCTGAATCAATTAAATTCAGGGCATAATTCACTGCTAATCACGGGTGTGCGCCAAGTAGCCAGCAATCTTCAGGCCGCCTTGGAAAAATTTCATCATAGCTCACACCTGTTAACACTTGCTGAACAGGATGTCCCGAATGCCAGACTGAGACTAGCACACGTGCTAAAACTCACGGATGAAGCCGCAAATCACACCATGGATCTGGTGGATCAATGCCGTCCCTTGCTCGATACACTGATACACGACGCAAAAACACGGCTATCAATGAATAGCGACTCTACACTTCGAGATAGGACTGCTCATGATGATGTAGCTAATTTTTTAGATAAGGTAGTGAATCATACCCAATCAGTTCGGTCGAACCTGACCGAGGTACTGGTCACACAAGGCTATCAGGACATCAGCGGGCAGATTATTTGTAGTGTCATCAAATTGGTTGACGAATTGGAGTTGTCGCTCACCCAATTGGTCGAGATGAGTCATCTGCAACGTCATGAATCATTCTATGATTCATCATCCAACTTTCGAGGCCAGGGCCCAGTGATTCCAGGATTAACCCAAGGCCCCATCGTCAATAGTCAACAGGATGTCGATACCCTACTCACCGCAATCGGGATACCTTAAAGCACGGGTTAAGGCCACGGGCTACTTACCCTCTTGACTTGAACCCGGCCTTGTCGGCGTTGACTTACACTCCCTCTGTACGCAGCATCCCTTGCTTAACAATGAAATTAATGACGTCGACCAAACCCTGACCGGTCTTTAAATTCGTAAACACAAAGGGCCGGTCACCCCGCATCTTCTTGGCATCGCGGTCCATAACATCCAACGAGGCTCCAACATAAGGCGCTAAATCAATTTTATTAATGATCAGCAAGTCCGAACGCATGATGCCAGGCCCACCCTTTCGTGGTACTTTATCTCCGGCCGCCACATCAATGACGTACAAAGTGAGATCGGAAAGCTCTGGGCTAAAAGTAGCAGCAAGATTATCTCCACCGCTCTCAACAATGATGAGCTCTAAATCCGGAAAGGCGCTCATTAAGTCATCAATAGCAGAAAGATTCATGGATGCATCTTCACGGATTGCCGTGTGAGGACAACCGCCTGTCTCAACACCTCGAATACGGTCTGGGGTAAGCGCCTGACTGCGTATCAGAAACTCGGCATCTTCACGGGTATAAATGTCATTGGTCACCACGGCAATGCGATATCGCTCACGCAATTGTTTACACAGGGCGTCTACCAACGCTGTTTTTCCTGATCCGACTGGACCACCCACGCCCACACGCAACACATTCGCACTCATCGAATAACTCCACTAATTAAATCGCTTAACTGTTGCCCGTATCAAGAAAGTAATGTGAGTCCATACATATAGATCATTGCACCCAACCATGGAGCAACCTGCCGCTCGGTCTTTAGCATTAACCACTTCGCACCTTTCGCACCAAGAGCCAGCAACCCGACCGTGCTCAATAAAAATCCCAGTACATAACCACTTTCATCAGCTAATGCAGGCATCTGCGAACCATGCGCGTACCCATGAAGCAGTGCAAATACACTAATCAAGATAACAGCAGGAAGTAACGACAAGCGTTTGGTGTTACTCACCAAGAATCCCAATATTAATAACGATAGGGCAATACCGGGCTCAATCGAAGGCACGACGAAATCCAGTCCAGCCCATAGCGCACCTACTAATAACGCCAAAATAAAGCTGATTGGCAACACCCAACGCTGACGATCAGACTGCTGTGCCGACCAGAATCCTACTGCAAGAGTAGCCAATAAATGATCAAGCCCCACCACAGGATGACGAAAGCCAGTGAGCATGCTATACGTCAATTCATGACCTGGATGAGCACTAACACAAACGGGAATTAAAAATAACGAAGCAACTAGGTATCTTGCACGTAACATCATGAATAACTCCTATGATCGAAACAATCGGGTGTACTGTATTTCATGCCAAGCACTCGCCATGCTTTGTCGCGGTGTCGCAACACCGATATCTTCATCCTCACATCGAGCGGCGGCAGCAACCATCGATGGAATCAACGGCAACAATTGATTAAGAATACGCTGACCGGCAGATTGACCCAACGGTAACAACTTGAGGGCGGCCATGACCTGATTTTCACACCATGCCCAGAGATAGCCTTGTGCGGTTTGTGTCACCGGAATGGACCAGCGCACCGCCGCTAATGCGAACAAACAGGCATAACTTGAATCAACGTGCCGACTCCATTCCGTAGCTTCATCCATACCCAGAGATACCAGCACTTTGGCTAATGAACGTCCCAAGTGTCGTTCTTCTGCGCGTAACTCTTCGGTTTCCCTCGAAGCAAGCAAATAACGACTCCAATCCTTCACCTTAACAAGGTCACCGTGATACCAGGCGTGATGCATGCGTATCAGTAACGGTAGATCCAGTGTTGCGACACTCTGTTGTGCCACACCCAGCAACCATTCATAGGTCGTAGTTTGATCGTGCACCCATCCTGCCTCAACGGCGTACTCCAGTCCTTGGGAGAAGTTATAAGCGCCGATCGGCAGGGCCGGACTGACCAACTGACAAAGCCGCAGTAAAGACAGAGATGTAACTGGCGTATTACCCGCGTCATCAACACTACAGTCGAGCTGTTGATCAATCATGGACATGCGGATGATTCGGACTGAGCACGAAGGAATGATGATGTGCATTACCCGATCCCGAGTGAGAATACGCACCGGCTTCAGGCTCGAACGGTAAGATTTGCGTGGTAACGGCAAAGCCCAGACCGCGCACCATGTCATCAAGAACATGATCATGCAGGTAGCGCAGCCAACCCTGACCAACCTGTACTGAAATATGACGATTACCCAGATGATAGGCCGCACGTGCGAGCTGCCATGGATCGTCTGCAGTCACCACGGATACCTGTTCCGCTGCAGCCACCACCGACACTACACGACCATCATCAGCCAACAGACAATCACCACCACGCAACAGTGTGCCACGCTCTAACATCAGCCCTACTTCTTCACCTGAGTCGAGGCGTGCACGCAAACGACTTTTTTGACGAGATTCAAACGGCAGCACCAACTGAGCTTGGGCAGGCCGTGGTTGATCAAGTCGTTGAGTAATCGTGATGAGGTTCATAGGATCAGAATAAAAAATATTTTTGTGCCAATGGCAACACCGTTGCCGGCTCACAAGTTAGTAACTGACCATCTGCACGCACTTGATAGGTTTGCGAATCCACTTCGATGTGCGGCTGATAATCATTCAGTATGAGATCTTTCTTACGAATAGAACGAGTGCCTTTAACTGCCACCAATCTCTTTTTCAGGCCCAGCCGATCCGCCATGCCGCGATTCAACCCTACTTGCGATACAAAACTGACTGACGTGGCATGACGTGCACCACCCAACGCACCAAACATATGACGAAAATGCACCGGCTGTGGAGTGGGAATGGACGCATTGGCGTCACCCATCGGAGCGGCGGCGATCATGCCACCCTTGATGATCAACGCAGTTTTAGCACCAAAAAAAGCAGGACGCCACAACACGATGTCGGCAAGTTTACCCACCTCAATAGAACCCACTTCATGAGCCACCCCATGCGTGAGTGCAGGATTGATCGTATATTTAGCAATATAACGACGCACCCGATAATTATCATTACGTGCAGAATCTTGTGGCAACGCCCCTCGCTGCACTTTCATTTTATGCGCCGTTTGCCAAGTACGCGTCACCACTTCACCGACTCGCCCCATGGCCTGCGAGTCTGAAGAAATCATCGAGAACGCACCTAGATCATGCAAAATATCTTCAGCGGCGATGGTTTCACGACGAATACGCGACTCAGCGAAGGCCACATCCTCAGCAATACTCGGATCAAGGTGATGACAAACCATCAACATATCCAGATGCTCATCAATCGTATTGATCGTATAAGGACGCGTTGGGTTGGTTGAGGAAGGCAAAACATTAGCCTCACCGCAGGCCTTGATAATGTCAGGTGCATGACCACCCCCAGCCCCTTCCGTGTGATAGGTATGAATGGCTCGACCCTTAAACGCGGCGAAGGTATCCTCGACAAATCCTGATTCATTCAAGGTATCGGTATGAATGGCCACTTGCACATCGTGGTCATCGGCAACACTTAAACAGCAATCAATCGCGGCGGGAGTCGTACCCCAATCTTCATGCAATTTTAACCCCATCACGCCCGCTTCAACCTGTTCAATCAGGCCCTCAGGCAAGGATGCATTGCCCTTACCCAACAGTCCAAAATTCATCGGCAAGTCTTCCAACGCTTGGTACATGCGTTCGATATACCAAGGACCTGATGTACAGGTGGTGGCATTGGTACCAGTGGCAGGACCTGTACCACCACCAATCATGGTGGTGACCCCCGACATCAACGCCTCATCCACCTGCTGCGGACAAATGAAATGTATATGAGAGTCAATCCCACCTGCGGTAGCGATCAACCCTTCTCCTGCAATGACTTCGGTACCCGGACCGATAACAATGGTCACCCCGGGCTGCACATCCGGATTACCGGCTTTACCGATGCCGGCAATACGTCCATTTTTCAAGCCAATGTCTGCTTTGACAATGCCCCAATGATCAATGATCAATGCATTGGTAATGACCGTATCCACGCATTCACTGGCACTACGCTGACTCTGTCCCATGCCATCACGAATGACTTTACCGCCACCAAATTTCACTTCCTCGCCATAAAGGGTGAAGTCGCGTTCGACCTCGACCAGCAACTCCGTGTCGCCCAAGCGCACACGATCACCCGTGGTCGGACCAAACATCTCTGCGTACGCACGCCGATCCATCTTCATAGTGGCCCCATCACTTTCTGCTGAAACCCATAGACCTTACCCAGTCCAGCATAGCGAACCAGTTCGACTTGGCGCGTTTGACCGGGCTCGAAACGCACGGCCGTGCCTGATGCAATATTCAGACGAAATCCTCGCGTCACTGCACGTTCGAATTGCAGAGCGTTATTCGTCTCGAAAAAATGATAGTGAGAGCCCACCTGTATTGGACGATCACCCGTATTTGCCACTTGCACTGTCACCGTATCACGACCGACGTTGAGCTCAATCTGACCGGGTTCTACCAACAACTCACCTGGAATCATCGTGTGGTACCTCAACGATTAGGAAATGGGTTGATGCACGGTGACCAGCTTCGTGCCATCTGGAAAGGTTGCTTCCACTTGCACCTCAGGGATCATCTCGGCGATACCGTCCATGACATCATCGCGAGTGAGCAAGGTGGTGCCCATGCTCATTAACTCAGCGACCGTTCTGCCGTCACGGGCGCCTTCCATGATAGCAGCAGAAATGTACGCCACTGCCTCAGGATAATTCAGCTTCAGACCACGTGCCTTACGACGTTCGGCCAATAATGCCGCCGTGAATAACAACAGCTTGTCTTTTTCTCTTGGAGTTAATTCCATCTTATCTGCCTTATCATGATCAAATTAAGTAGCCCAGATACGGGGGGCAACGGCTGGCCTACCGACAATACGCGGACGCAAACAGGTCCATATCCGTTGCAACATCTCTTTCAACTGCGCCCCATCAGCACAAAGACACCGACACAGCAGAACGCCATCTACCAGTGTGCAACTCATTTGATGGGCCTCAAAAGCCAACTCACGAACAGCAATCACCGTTTCAGGCGTGGCCGGATAAGCCAATAAGCTGCCCATGGCCGTAAGACCATTGAGCCCCCAAACGGCCTGCTGCATCGGGTCACCGCCACAAATACGTAAATGATCCAGCACTAAGGGTTTGCCTGCACACCACAATTCAAACGCCTGATGCAGATATCCTTCACGAAAATCTTCATTGCAAGCCCGACGACCATAACAAGCCAACTCCCAACCGATAAAACGCGAGGCGGCATCTAAATCAATACGGGTACGCATACGTACGGCGGTGCCATTAAAGAAAATAGACTCCTGAGGCAACCACTCCAGCGTCGCGTCTGTCAATTGCAACTGCTGCTCCACACGCGCCAAACGATCAGGGGCTGCACGATAAAACTTCGTGGCGGCAGGAGTCGTGATCACAGCATGCGCCCCCACCGATAACTCTGCCTGCAAGAGCAACTGATCGCCGGCTACCACACCACCAGGAGGGTGAATCAAATACACGTGGCACGGCTCACCCTCAGGATAAAAAGGACGCTGCACCAGCAAGGGGCCTTCATGTTGACGACGACTTAATACCGTTTTATCTGCTCGTGACACAAATCCCAACTGCAAATGGGCGCGCCAATTGTTATACACAGCATCTTGCGGCTGCGCGGTAGTGAACGGTTTGGCAGTAACTGCACTCATGTAAGCGGTGGTCGATCCGAGGTTTTATTTTGTTAGCGTTAACCAAACCATTCAGAGCAAGACCATACCCCACCCCGAACATTATCTGACAATCAAAAACAAGCGCCATACTCTACCGCAGCGCACCTCATACCGTCAGGTGTTCTTTAACTAACTCATCACTCAATTCGCTTATGTTGCCACCGACAACCATTCGGCCTTTATCGATGATACGAAACTCACTGGCCACACGCCGAGCAAAAGGAAGCTTCTGTTCAACTAACAGAACAGTTAGGCCATTCTCTCGATTAAGGCGCTGTATCACATCACCGATCTCATGCACGATATTAGGCTGAATACCCTCGGTAGGTTCATCCAAAATGAGAAACCTTGGCTCAATAATTAAGGCGCGCCCAATCGCCAATTGTTGCTGCTGCCCACCAGATAAATCGCCGCCACGACGCTTCAGCATCTGTTTAAGTACCGGAAACATTTCAAAGATAGACTCTGGAATTGAACGCCGCCGATCCTTGCGAATAGGCAAACCAATCCGTAAGTTTTCTTCAACGGTAAGCTGCGAGAAAATCTCGCGGCCTTGCGGCACATAGCCAATCCCCAATTCAGCACGACGCTCAGCCGTCATGTCACGTAACTCCATACCTTCATAGTCAATCTGTCCGGATTGCGTTGGCAACAGCCCCATGATGCATTTTAATAACGTGGTCTTACCCATCCCATTGCGACCCATTAAACAGGTAATGGAACCGGTTGGCACCGTCATCTGCACATCCCAAAGGGTATGACTGCCACCGTAAAATTGATTCAGTTCGTTTATTTTGAGCATGGGTTATTCACCAAGATACACTTCTTTGACCTTGGGGTTGTTTTGCACTTCATCCATGCTGCCTTCAGCCAATACGCTGCCTTCATGCAGAACCGTCACGGTCTTTGCAATCGAACGGACAAACACCATGTCGTGCTCCACAACCACCACTGAACGTTCACCTGCTAAAGACGTCAGTAATTCAGCAGTACGTTCCGTTTCCTGTGGCGTCATACCCGCCACCGGCTCATCCACGAGCAACAATTGTGGGTCTTGCATAAGCAACATACCAATCTCTAGCCACTGTTTTTGTCCATGAGATAATGCACCGGCACGACGTTGCCTATGTCCTTGCAAACCAATGGTCTCCAGCACACGGTCGATATTCTCTCGTTGTTGAGCAGAGAGGCGAGCGTGTAAATTAGGCCAAACAGACTTACGGCCTGACATGGCCAATTCAAGATTTTCAAACACACTGTGTTGCTCAAACACTGTAGGTTTTTGAAACTTACGACCGATCCCTGCCTGGGCAATTTCGGGCTCGTTCATTTCCAATAAGTTTATCGTCTGACCAAACCAAGCCGAGCCGGAATCAGGGCGTGTCTTACCGGTAATGACATCCATCATCGTTGTCTTCCCTGCCCCATTAGGACCGATGATGCACCGCAATTCGCCCACATTGATGTACAAGGTCAATGCATTGAGTGCCTTAAAGCCATCAAAACTAACGGTGATGTCTTCAAGGTATAAAATAGTCTGGTGTGAAATATCTGGCCCAAATGATCGGCCCTGTGCATCCCTTCTAGACCAGCGCTGCATTTGATTCTTTAATAATGCAACTGCACTCATGCCTGCACCTTTTCCTTATCCAGCAAGCCCACCAATCCACGAGGTAAAAAAAGTGTAGCCAAAATAAACAAGGCCCCTAAGGCATATAACCAAAACTCGGGCAATGCGGCAGTAAAATAAGTTTTAGCATAATTAACCAGTACTGCACCTGCCACCGCTCCGTACAACGTGCCACGTCCGCCCACGGCAACCCAAATCACCACTTCAATTGAGTTAATAGGTGCAAACTCACTGGGATTAATGATACCCACTTGCGGAACATATAAAGCACCTGCAAGACCAGCCAGAATCGCTGAAAAGGCAAACACCCAGACCTTATACGACTCCACGCGATAGCCGATAAAACGAGTACGGCTCTCGGCATCACGGATTGCTGTCACAACCCGACCTGCCCGCGAAGCAACGATGTAACGGCAAGCCAGATACGCCACTGCTAAAATAAACACAGTACATAGGAATAAGCCGATTCGAGTAGTGGGCTTGTTTAGAGCAAAACCCAGTAAGTCTTTAAAATCAGTAAACCCATTATTACCTCCGAATCCCATGTCATTACGGAAAAATGCCAGCATCAATGCATAGGTCAGTGCTTGGGTAATGATAGAGAGGTACACGCCGGTGACACGAGATCGAAACGCTAACCAACCAAACAGGTAGGCCAGAATTCCCGGTGCCAATACCACCATGATCATGGCAAACCAAAACATATCAAAACCGTGCCAAAACCACGGTAATTCCTTGTAATTTAGAAATACCATGAAATCGGGTAAAAGCGGATCACCATACACACCACGGGTACCAATCTGCCTCATTAGATACATACCCATGGCATAGCCACCTAACGAGAAGAAGGCCGCATGACCCAAACTGAGGATGCCGCAATAGCCCCATATTAGATCTACTGCAATAGCCAAGAGGCCATAACACAGATACTTACCGAGCAAGGTAACGGTATAACTTGAGATGTGCAGCGCGGAACTGTCCGGTACGACGAGATGCAAAATGGGTACAGCAAGAGCTAAAAGCAGCAGCAAACTGAGTAATACCTGTCCACCACGGTCAGTAGACATGGCCTGCCACAGTCGACTACGTGCATGAGCATCATCTGACAATAAACTAACAGATGGATTATTTACGATAGCCGTCATACTCAACCCTCCGCTGCGCGGCCTTTCTGCGGAAATAATCCACGTGGCCGTCGTTGAATAAACAAGATCAGGAAGATCAGTACAAAGATCTTTGCCAACACCGCTCCGGCATAGGGTTCAAGTAACTTATTCACTACACCCAACGACATCCCACTGATTAAGGTGCCCCATAAATTACCCACACCACCGAATACCACGACCATGAATGAATCAACAATGTATTGCTGTCCCAAATTCGGACCGACATTGGTTAACTGACTTAAGGCGACTCCTGCCACACCCGCGATACCCGAACCGAGACCAAAGGTGACCGCATCCACCCAAGCAGTACGAATGCCCATTGCCTTCGCCATCGCACGATTCTGTGCAACCGCTCTGACATTCAAACCCAGCGTAGTGCGTTTTAGGACCACCAGTAAGGCAGCAAATGCCAGTGCAGTAAACAACACGACATATAACCGGTTATAAGTCAGGGCAAACGCTTCATTCACTTGCAATGACCCCGCCATCCACGAAGGTGTTTCCACCGGACGATTATTAGCAGTGAATACATCGCGCACTACCTGCTGCAAAATAAGACTCACCCCAAATGTCGCCAGCAAGGTTTCCAAAGGGCGACCGTATAAAAATCTGACCAGCCCCCGTTCGATCAATACACCTACCAAGCCGGAAACGAGGAAAGCCGCGGGAATAGCCACTAAAACCGAAGCGCCAATATGATTGGGCATCAACAGCTGGATCACATAGGTTGTATAAGCGCCCAACATCATTAATTCACCATGGGCCATGTTAATCACACCCATGACCCCGAAGGTGATGGCCAGCCCAATTGCTGACAACACCAGAACCGAGCCCAAGCTGATACCGAAGAAAACCGTTTCACCTGCACCGTACAAGCTACGCAAGGTATCCATATGCCCCACTAATTGACGAGCAGCCGTTCTGACCTGCATATCTGTTTCCGTATAACTACCGTCCTCATTGGGGGTGATCAATTGCTTCAATCGGTTGTATACGTCAGGATTAATGCTGTCCTGCAAGGTCTTGATTGCGACAAGCCGCGTTTTGGCTTCGGTGCTATCTAAATCTATCAATGCCAAACCAACCTGAATCGATT
>CANGJP010000029.1 GCA_947454465.1 Pseudomonadota bacterium | reverse complement strand
GAAGGTTCCATTGGACCAATCCCCAAGGTTTACACCAAAGTCAACCAGAGTCTCCCATTCCAAGACATTCGAATAGCCACAATTCTCTAGCAATTGGCGTAGAGATTTCAAGTTGTAAAGAGACTTGTGAAAGTTGTATTGGTAATCTTGCCCACCCATCAACGCAAACTGGACTTTGGTGATGTCGGAGCCACACTGTTTGTAGACCTCAATCAGCCTGTCAAAACTTGGCACTGAAATACGAATAACCCCACCTGGACGTAATTTAATTTTCAAACTTTTAAGCAAGGCTTCGGCCTCTTCAAACGAAAAATGCTCCAGCACATGGCACAGATACATCTCTGCGATGGCTCCGTCGGCAAACTCTCGCAATTCAAAACCATCTGATACCACATGCACATGTTCGTAGGAACGTGCATCAACGTTTACCCAACCTTGAATGTTGATTGGCCCTGAACCTAGGTGAACTTTGAGTCCATCCGACATGGATTCAACATAAACGGGCAATGATTTATCTTTAATTCCAAATATCCATACAAAAGCCTTAGCCAGACCAGCTATCTTTTTGTACACTTTCATTATCTGCTTCATTATATTTTAAATATTATTGCAATGAATAATACATATTCAATTCCGAAACACTCCGACCTTGGTCAAACTTGGCGGCCAATTTAAAGAAAATGCATTTTGACAATAAGACATGTTTTAAAGGCAAGTATCCTACGGCCTGTTGCATCGCAAGAGTATGCATTCAACCAATTGGCCATTTAAATCTAGTTTAACAAAACTTTGCCAACAAGTACCTTATAAGCGATTCGATTTCTGAGTTATATTCAACCAGAATTGAGTCCGTCTGCAAAACAACCCCAGTCCCTATTCCCGTTGGATTGGCAATTGTTCTGTTATCAAGAATAGCTCTCAAAAAATTATGGGCATCCGCAGCAACGCTCGGATCTGGAGTTGCCCATTTTACATCCACCGTATACAGGGTTTCAATTTCAGAAAGTAAGATAACTCCGGGCAAACCCTTATACCATGGATTGCCGGTGACAATTGTACAGAGACCAGCAAGCGCCCTCTCGATTGCAATAGTTCCAGTTATTGTCACAGGTACGTACCAGCTAATATGCGCAGAATCTATTGTCAACTGAAAATTTACGTCTAAGAATTTGCAATGTAATGCTTGCAACTGAGTAAAATAGTCTCGCGAACGCGCCATTCCTATCCGCGTGAAGCGAATTATAGGAAATATATAATACAAAGATGCAGGGTGCTCCTTGTAGTATATGACGTCCTCATACCCTTTGCGCCTCAACTCGATCGTAGTGTCCACATTGTTTCCACCATCCCACCCCTCGGGAAAGGAGGTGGCCTCTGGTTGGTAGTGTGCCGCAATCAGCAATCTAATTGACTCGCACTCATCTGCCGATGGCTTAACAGATAGATTATTTTTATAATAGTCAATTGCAATCTTTTGTTGCCTTATTTGTCGATAGAAATCTAAGACTCCATAGAAATCATCGTATTTCGAAAAAAAACTTTTAGGCTTAAATCCATCTTTAACCATCTTGAACTTCGCGAATAATCCCCTAACACCTCCACCAAGCAAACTTAACCATACTTCTGCGACCCCCCCTAAGTAGGTGTACCGGAGTCCCTTCGGCAACCCCCCGCCCACCACAGGTGTTCCCTGCTTTCTTTTATTTTCCAAAAATTGATCTATAAATGGCGTAGCTTTAACGTTTGAACAGTGCACGATCAGCGCAGTCCGACTAAGTATTCCTGTCGTTTGCAACAGGGGGAGCAATCTGCCATGCATCACGTTTATTGAATACAAAAACAACTGCTTCACATTTTGAAGTTGGCAAGCTTGTTCAAATATTAAAGTATCAACATGATGCACAACTCCAGTATTAAAAACAGCCACCTTAATGCCGCACATCCTCAAGAGATTACTTATTCTATATATATCAAACAGGGCCGTTCTCATAATTAATTCATACTGATCCCCTTTCGCAATCCATCTTGACCACAGAGGCCCGTACTCCCGCAGCCTTCTAATTACAACGGTTGGTGAAGTTTCAAATTCACTTGCAACACCATTGAGATCAACTTCCAAATACTCTCGAACGTATCCGTTATAGCTAGACCATCCATGTTCGTCAAAAAAATGCACCTTTGAATTTTTTTCGAACAATGATTGCATATGCTCGTTGGGGAAAAATAGGACGATGCTCATTTAAATAGAATATAGTTAATATAACAAATCCAGCAAATACAAGCATGGATCTATAATTTATTTTCACCACGCCTAGGTGTCGAGTTTAGCAACTCCTTTGATATCAATCGGGGTTTTCGTTGCTAAGCTTTAGTAATTACAGTTTTTTACGAGCACGCCTACTTTAGCGTATTCCGAAATGCTGATTCATGAGATTTACTTTTCACTCATGGGAACCCTTTCCCTACGGTGATATATTTCTCTTCTCGACCATTTTCCAATTTGCTGTTGGCTTGAAAAGCCTCTGTAAATTCGGCATCTAAGCTACTCTCACAGCTTGCACCATGCTGAAGAGTACTCCACCCCCCATACTCCCACTGCCCAAATTCGGGTTGTTTCCAATATTTTTTGTTCTTGTGTTGGTCCATAATGAACTGCAAGGACTTCTCGGCGACACCCATCCAGTCTAGGAATTGGGGGACATATTCGGGTTGAACTTGCTCATGCCGCCGAACTAGCCCCAACCCTTGCTCGCGGGTGATGCGTCCATGCCGAATTTCGCGACATGCATGGTCGGTTACTTTGGAAAATCCATGCTTCATCAGCTTGAGCTGATCATGCAGGTTCATGTAATTGAAACAGTCAACATAGTCATAACAATCAAATGTTCGCGCAAAGGCGGCACTTCCATATTGATACTTTCGTATCATTTCTTCGTGCTGGGCCTTCGGATCCCATCGGACGTAATTGCCTAGGTAAATGCCCCGAACACCAATTGCATTCAGCTCATAGTCATCCGGATACCGGTATTGCCAGATATCCTGCTCCTTCAGCGTATCGAAAATTGTCAGCAGATCGTCCGCCTCATATCCCATTAGGTCATGGTCCTTACGGTACCGCCGCGTCATCTCTACCTCATGCTCATGGGAAAACATTCCTACCTGCTCCAGCCCCTGATGCGCCCCCCAAATAATGAGTGGAATCTTGTAGCGAACCGCAGTTTGCACTGGAAATACCGTCTGACCGGCCAATATGGGCCAATAAATACTGCCAAACTGACGAAGCGTGCTTCGAGTTATATTCCTCACTGATACTGGATTAACATTTTGGCACAAGGCATCGCAATTAAAACGAATTCTTAGATTCGCCAAATTGCGAATTCCAAGCGGAGTATTAAAGTACTTGTTGTAGGTCACTAGCAGAGGGTTTAGCCCCAGTCGCTCTTTGACCAAATGTACAATGTAGTACGAATCTTGGGCACCACTTACCGGAACTATACAGTCGTAATTAGAACTATTGCTACTGCGATAAGGTTTTACCAGCGCCTCAAGTGCATGCCATCGTGCATGCCAATTCAGGGTATCTTTCTCTTCATGAATCCTGCATCCTGAGCAAATGCCTTCTTCATCCAGAATCAGGCCCAGTGGATGATCTGTTGAATATAGGCAACGCTTGCAAAATTGAGTGTTAGACATCTGCCCCTGCCATCAATGTGTTTACAGTTGAAAAGGTAGGCAGGCGCACAGGCAAGCCATTTAAGGCTGATTTGTACTTCTGCACAGCGTGTTCCCGATAGTTGAGAAAATTGCCCACCGCCACGGCCGTGACGTTTGTCTTCGCCAATAACTCTCGCATCTGATCTGCGTTACTCAGCCCGCCAAACGCAATCAACGGCGTATTTTTGACTGGAAATTCGTCTACGAGATCGTTGGTAAACCTGCTCGCCAGCCCCTCGCCCCTCCAGTCCACTAACAATGCTTCAGACAGCACACCAGATCGCAGGTACTGCTCCAATTCAGTACTTACTACCTTGTCAGAATTTGAGCGGTAGTCGTGCCAAGTCAAATTGCCATCGTTCAGGGACATAGGCAACGATGCAATAAGCGCCTGGGCCCCCAATTTATTTGCCAGACGATCAACCTCTATCAAATTCTGATGAAGTAACGTATCGATAAGCAGCCGGTCTGCCCCCATCTGGACAAGCCTCACACCATCGGACTCCGTCCGAATACCACCACCATAAATCAGTGGTGTTTCTAAACCTTGTTTTCCTATGCGTTCCAGCAAATCGAAATCAGGGCCCTGTCCATCGATTGACCGGTCAATTACTTGAACCAATATCTCATCCACACCCCATCGATCCAAATTTTCAATTACGCACAAAGGCTTGCCCAGCGGTAGGTAACGCTGGTATCCAAATGACTGTACTGCCCATCCATTCTTGATGGTGACCACACCGACCAGACGCTTTTTAAGCATGCGTCAACTCCGATATCAGGTTTTTTAGCAAGGTCTTCCCCGCCGCCTGACTCTTCTCTGGGTGGAACTGCAAGCCGACCACCTTCCCCCGCTGTAAAGCGGAGGTGAATTCAGACCGGTGCCGGGTAACCGCCACCCGATACTCTTCTGGGGCACTGAGGTGATAGGAGTGGTTAAAGTAGAACGCCTCGCCATCGCTTGCAGCCCATGGTGCCGTTTGCCGGGTGAACTCAAGCGAATTCCAGCCTATGTGCACACTCTGACCGTCAAAGGGAACCACCTCGCCTGGAATCAGGTCTAGGCCCTCCGTGTAGCCGTGCTCATGCGAACCCGACATCAGCAATTGCATTCCAAGACAGATTCCAATCAATGGTCGGCCATAGCGCGCCGACTCCTTCAAATAAGAAACCAACCCCTTTTGGTGTAACACTTCCATTGCAGCAGGGAAAGCGCCGACGCCGGGCAGGACGAGCAATTGGGCCTCGTCAAGCTCATTTGCAGATGCCGTTAGCTTTACCCTGAATCCCAAACTACGCAGTGCATGAACTACCGAAGCTTGGTTACCCATGCCGTAGTCAACAATAGCAATCGATATCGGCATCACAGTCCAACTCCAACACTGAACTTGCGAGTGATATTTCCCTGACCATCTAAATCAAAGAGCTTACGATTAAGCGATGAATGCACCTTGCTCCAAAAAGCCTCAATGCTGATACCAATGTATTGGCAAAAACTTTCGATGTACTCGTCGCCGCAGGCACCGTCATAACATTCGACAAGCTCTATGCCACGGTCACGCGCCATACGACCAAGCCGAATTTCTTCGTTCACATAATCGGTGACGCGACCAAATCCATATTTGTAGAATTTAATCATTTGATTCAATGTCACCCAATCTTCGTCCAGCGCAGTTACGCCGAACAGATCTCCGGTATTAGCCACAGAGTCCTCCCGGATTTGCAAGCCATTACTCGCCGCGTACATCCCATTATTTGCAAAAGACCAGTCACCGAGAAACCATCCCAGATAGACAATCTGCAATTTATGCTTTTCAAACTCATTTGGCGCGGGGTATTGATAAGGAATCAAATCACGCAGGTGCCACCCCCCCTCCAGCATCCAATCCATACCGCCACCGGAAAGAGTATTCATGTAGCGTAAGTTATTCCCATCGTAACCAGTGCGACCAAGAGTCTTTAAATCGCCTAATTGAAGACCCGGATTTTCCCCCCAAAAAATAAGTGGAATACTGTACCGAATGGCCAACTGTGGCACCGCGCTATAAAGAGCCATTTCAGTGGAGCGCGCCCAATTCGTGAATCGATCGAAGCTCTCTATCATAAGTTGCTTCCAAGTGCCTGGAGCTGGCGCAGAAATGACAACATCAAATCCGAGTTCAATCAAGTTGGAAATATTATCCACACCGCGCTGCGTAACCTGCTCCGGAGGATATGACAGGCAGGCAAGTAGCGGCCGTAGCTTAAGCTTATCGCGCACCCAAAGCGCTTGCCGCGTACTATCTTTGCCTCCAGACACTCCAATAATGCAGTCATATTGCTGACCCCGTTTGCGGGGAAAATTCATTAACAAATCCTGAATGATGACAAATCGTTCTTGCCAGTCGACGTCAGCGAGGCGACTAAAGTAATCGCAAGCTGGACACACACCCATGGCGTTGAATTGCGTATTAGGGCGGGTATCGGGTTGCAGGCAATTTGTGCAGTATTTCATGTCTTATCCATCTAACGCCGCCAAGTGAATTAAGCCAGTTTGCGGCAGCCTGCATCGTGGCGCCCATGGCGGAAGGGTGCAAAATACTTGACGTCCTGCGGCCAACGCTAGGGTCAAACCAAATGATTCGCATCCAGCCACCCATTTGGCCCGCGCCAAAGCAATTGCTATAGACGGTGAGCTATCCAGTACTAAAGGAAGTTGCGAATGCGCACGCATCCATGCGTCATATTTTCCAGGTACATCTGAAGGATGTGGCCGCAGTCTAATCCGCAACCCCTGCGGTAATCCAAGCTGCGGGAGTTTACTTACAAAGTACTCCAACGCCTGAAAGTCGCCCTGAATGCCACGCCCCCAGTCACTACGCGCGGGTTCAGCAAGGTATAAGAGTTCTGGTTCAACCTCATCACAAACAGTTGAGATTTCAGACAACTGCCCTCTCATGTACCAGTTGTCTACCGTTCGTAGCAAACGATCCGGAAAGCACTGCCGAGCAGAGTCGAGCGCATACCCGTCAGTAACCCAAATTTCATCGGGCAAGACGATTTCGCCAGCACGCTCAAAACGCATTGGATAATTTACCCAATGATCAAGCAAAGCGGCACTTGATATCTCGGCCTTGAGAGCCAACACCCTGGCGTTATGCTCCAAATCGCTGGCCCAACCAGTACCAGAAAGTAAGGACTGCGCCCCGAATAGAGCCTCCTTTGGAGTCAGAAAAGGAGCGGAACTTCCAAACGCACGCTCCCATACGAGTGCGGCAGGCCCGTGCATGCATGCACGCCAATCGTGCCTTGAGGTCTGGCGCAAACCAGCAACGATGACGTTGGCGGCGCCCGCATCATGACAGACTACAGCCGTATTAAGCGGTAAGGCTGCGAACGCATCGCTAACAAAACGGTTTTCATGCATCGTGGGCAAAACGCGCGTAATACAAAATGTCTACCGCAGCATCTTCGATGATTTCCTGCTTGGACCTCACCGCCTCAAGTTGCATGCCAAACCGCTCCATGATTCTCACCATGCCAACATTGGGACGTGCAGTTCCGGCAGTTAACTTGCGGAACCCAACTTCTGCACTGATGAGCCAATTGCACATGGTATTCCATGCGTCTTGGCCAACACCCTGATGCCAGGTACTCCGCTCTCCCACCATGATACCGACATCAACCGTGCCATGACTGCTGGCCACGTATGCCGTCATAGTTCCCAACAAGAGGTCATTTTTTTTTTCTGTGATAGCAACAAAAAAATTGTCTGTTTCAGAAAAACTATTAAAGTAATTTTCGCAACTGAACTGGTCATGTTTACGAAAACGTTGATTGGAGTAACGGACGACCTGAGGGTCATTCAACCATGCGATGTAACGATCACTGATGTCACTGATCATGAAGGGGCGCAACCTCACCTTGTCACCGACCAAAGAGGGCGGCGCCGAGAATAACTTTTCTTGAACCATTATGTTCGCAGTTGATTTATATTGTGCCAAACCTTCTGGAATGCGTTCACGACATCGTCAAGATCTTCGCGCCGCATGCCCGGTCGCATCAACTCATGTGTAATCACTCTCGAAAAATGCGCTTTTTCCGCAACAGGACATAAGCCATCTGCATAACTCACCTGTCCGGCAGCGTGCGCGCGCGCGATAGGAGAGTTTGGGCCCGCTGCTGCTTCTGGTTGACGGAACAACGGCAGCATGTAAAGTGGCCGCACATAACCCATACCCACAAGCGGGCCTTCACCTTCTCGGAGCTCGGTGCAAGGTAGCTCTGCCTTCAACGCTTCAACAAGTTTTGCACGCTGGACGCCAGTAACCGATTCATCGAAATCCAATGCGTGCACGTAATACACATGGTCACCGGCTGGCCCAACCTTTGGCATAGAAAGTCCAGGCAACCCAACGAGCTTACTTTCTAAATATTGCACATTTTCCTTGCGTGCCTCAATCAACTGAGGGCCCTTACGCAATTGCTCAAAACCAATAGCCGCCTCTATTTCCCCCAGTCGAAAGTTAAATCCGATCATATTGGATAAATCGACAACACCCTTTTTCTCCACGACTGCCTCGGCATGGTTACGAATGAGTTGTAAACGTTCAGCCAAACGGTCGTCATTGGTTGTGACCATTCCGCCTTCACCTGTATGAATATGTTTATGGTAATTTAGAGAGAAAACGCCCATATGTCCCAAGCCCCCAGCAGGCTGCCCCTTGTAAGACGCGAATGGCGCTTGGGCACAATCTTCAATTACAACCAAATTGTGCTCGCGCGCCAATTCCATAATCGGACCCATATCAGCGCACTGACCGAAAATATGTACGACAATGATTGCACGCGTTCGCTCGGTAATTCGTTCGCGAATGGTGTCGGCTGTCAAGCAATAGGTTTGTGGGTCGATGTCTGCAAATACAGGCACACCGTTAAAAATAAGTGCCGCGGTTGCCGAAGCAGCCATTGTGTAAGGCGAAACAATAACTTCATCTCCCGGCTGTACGCCTGCAGCCCCCACGGCTGCGTACAAACCGCTGGTATTGGAATTAACAGCAATTCCATGCTTGACCTTGCTAACATTAGCCCATGACTTTTCAAAAGCCTGTACCTCCGGACCACCAAAAAAGTCTGGGTGCCATGCACCGAGGAAACGCGACAAAATACCGCGATCAAGTACCCTAGCTACAGCGGATTTTTCTTCTTCGCCTATCACTCGATAAGCAGGAAATAGGCGGGTACGGACAGGCTTTCCGCCATAGAGTGCGAGAGTTGAGGAGTTACTCATAATCGATTCGAGATAAGAAATTTTGCACAGAGGCAACCCGTATTGCCTCACATAAAGTTTGCACGGCAACCGCCTCATCTGCTGCACAAGAAGGGCTTCCTCCCGTGATTGCCAGTATCGCGAGTTCATCTACCGCCGCCAACGTTGCACCCGCAAGTGCACCGGGCTGGGGCTTTGGTTCACTTAGTATTTGATAGCCTGGAAACAGCGGGCTGGGACGGACATGACGAATGCTCCAATCTAGCCCCCCATTATCCATTCTTATCGTGCCACGCTCAGTAAACAATTCAAATTCAAACAAAGCATAGTCAGCCGCATGCCCACAGTTAAGCGTTACCATTACCCCCCGCTCAGACCGCAAAATGACGGGGATGCTGGGGTCATCTTCCCACATATCGGCATTGCTCGGTCCAACAGCAATAATAGTCAACCCCCCCAGTAGCAGAGTTAGCAAATCCAGCATATGCGATCCATTGTTAAGCAAGCCCTTGTTGTAGACCGCACTCACGGAACGTATGCACCCCCACTCACCACGACTCAACTCCTCTCGAATTGTGCGAACGCGCTCATCCCAGCGCCGCGTGTAATTAATTGCGAGTGGAATGCCCGCTTCTCTGTATCGAATTGCAAGTTCCTGACTTTCCGACAGACTGGCAGTCATAGGTTTTTCGCAAAATACCAACCTTGGTTTTAGCAAAAGTGCTTGTCGCAAGTCACTTGCGTGAAAGTGCGTTGGGGAGCAAATGCTGATGACGTCAAAGGTGAGGCCTTGTTGCATCACCTCTTCAATACAAGAAAAACCTCGCTCCACCCCCCAACGCTGCTGAAATGCTGCGCGCCGCACTTCATCGGGGTCAACACAGCACCGCAACGCAAAATCGCCTTGCGCAACGTAAGCTCCTGCATGACTAAAAGGTGTATCCGTTCCACGGCGGGTGGCATCAAACCCGCCAGCAATATTGCCGCAGCCGATTATCAATACGTCAAGCATTAGGACATTAGGTCCCAGTTCAAGGCAGTGCCGCGCTTAATATATTTACAGGCCTTGCGACCTAATACCTGCTGCAAGTATTTTGTAGGCATACCAAAACCAGGGCGAATAGCTCGCACGTTTTCCAACGTCAACAATTGACCAGCAGGAATATCCTGGACAACATATAACGAGCGACGAAATGAAACTGACTTAGCCTCATTTTCCGATTGCACACCATAAAAAATCCGCCCCAAAGCTTGCCACGCACGCTGCGCCTCGACCACCAACTGAGTCATTTCGGACGGCTCCATTGAAAAAGTACTGTCCACCCCACCATCTGCACGACTCAGCGTAAAGTGTTTTTCAATGACTGTGGCACCCAGCGCCACGCTGGCAACAGATACCCCGAACCCCATGGTGTGGTCAGACAGCCCCACCTCGCAGCCAAATAGCTCTCGCATATGGGGTATGGTAAGGATGTTAGTGTTGGTCGGAGTTGCAGGGTAAGTACTGGTGCACTTCAACAAGATCAAGTCCTTACAGCCGGCCTCACGCGCCGCGCACACCGTTTCGTCCAAATCGGCAATGCTAGCCATACCGGTAGAAATGATCATTGGCTTGCCTGTGGCTGCAACACGACGGATCAGCGGAAGGTCGGTATTTTCAAATGAGGCGATTTTGTAGCAGGGCACATTCAAGCTCTCCAGAAAATCTACCGAGGTATCGTCAAACGGAGTGCTAAACGCAATCAGCCCACACTCCTTTGCCCGCTCAAAAATGGGCTTATGCCATTCCCAAGGTGTGTAGGCTTGGCCATAGAGCTTGTACAACGATGTGCCGGACCATAAGCTCTCCGGGTCACCAATGTGAAACTCCCGCTCATCCAAATCAATGGTCATCGTGTCCGGGGTATAGGTCTGAATTTTGAGAGCATGCGCACCAGTTTTCGCCACAGCATCCACTATCTCCAAGGCGCGCTCCAGTGACTGATTGTGATTTCCAGACATTTCCGCGACAACGAATGGACGCTGGCCAGCGCCAATTTTCTGATTTGCAATGGTGATCATTGGTTTTTTACTTTCTCGTCGGTCATCGTTATTTTTACGTCCGCCAAAATACCATCGGGGCTTAGCTTGGCACGACTGAACTCCAGTCGCTTGCCTTTGATATTCATGAAGGCGTGAGGGTAGCCTTCTGCATCTAGCATGCGTATCAGGTCGAATAGTTCTTCGACTGATTTCGCTTCCAGTAGATTTCCTTGCTCAGGCTTTCTACGCTGAAAATATATCGGATCTCCTGTTTGAGCATTAGGAACAAGCGAATCATCGATGATCTCCACAATCATTTCCTCAATAATTTTGGAGGCTCGTATATATATTTCTTCAGCGGCACCATGCAATGAGAAATGTCGCTTCAAATAGATTGGCCCCGCATCTATTTCCTCAACACACTTCAATGCCGAGATTTTAGTTTCATAAATACCCCTGGCAATTAGGTTTTGCAATGGACTCCCTCCCCGGCCAAAGGGTAGGTCTGTCATGTGAAAAACTATGCATTCGAATCGGTCATGTACCTCTTTCGAAATTCGATGAGACCAGTGAGGGAAAAATATATATTTCGGTTTGATTTTTTCAAGGTATTCCAAAGAAATGAAAGTCGGATCGGAGATTTGATGAAAAGCAACCCCCGTCCTCGCATTAAGCGTACTTGCGAGATTTTTATTCCAAATCTTGGATGATGCTATAACGTACGTATCAGTCAATTGATGTCTTTACCCTTATCCTGTCAATTATTTTTTGAATATTTAAATAATATCGCTGGCCTTGATGTTCAAAAAAAGCCGGGTAGCGTTCAATATCCACTACTCTCAACAAATTGAATTGCGAATCAATTGACATTGAGGGATCAAGCTCGCTGTCTGCCACACGCCGCCGAGGAAAAAAGCTTTCCACTCCGACCTGCTTCCGTCTAACTTTCAATATATTCGGATACTCATATACAAATCGTTTACATAAGCTAACGGTTGCCTCCGCCTGCTTCTTCCGCAATTCATCCACCAGCTCATGGCCATCAAAATTTAGCCATTCTTGAGCGTAGACATCTCCGCAGTCTACTGTCTCTACTGCCTCAATTAAAGTTACAGGTAAGCGGTGGCAGCCTTCCAAAATCTGCCAAGTTAGAGGGGACCATCCCTTCCCTTTCGGCAAATCACTCTCATGCACCACTAAATTATGTTGAAATTTAGAAAGGATCGTTGTAGGAACGATTTGCCCACAACCCAAATAGAAACAAAAATCCCCCGAAAGTAATTCATCTTTATCGTGGACCCACAAAACGCTATGACCCGCCACCAACCACTCGTGTCGCAACTCATGAAGGTATTCATTCATCCAACTCGTCCGGTCCGACAATATTCCAATAGAACGAACTCCCCGACTCGATGCCGCTTGCTTACTCCTTGTGAGCCCCATACGTAAAAAGACAGATGACGATGTTGCGTAATCCGCCTTCGCCTCGTTACGGAGCCAAACAGGCTCAACTCCCTTCATCATTTCTGCGCCCAGATTGATTAAGTGCAAACACCACCCCCGTGCTCGGACAATTCTGTCAAGTGAATAATCAATGCTGGCCTCATCGAGGTTCACATCAAAACGAATTTGCCCGACCGCTAGCCCCGCTACTTCAAGCACAAACAAACGACTTTTTGTGTCGTTTAATTTGTTTGTGAACCATTTTCTGTGATGCTCACAAGAGATTCCACTCGTTTGATTTGAGCATGAAAGAACGTTCTGTTCGTTAACCCAGTAGTAGTAGTGGATGATGTCTTCTTCGCCGGTAGGGCGTAGACGCAACATCGACGATGGACTTGGACACAGTACCTCAGCCACTCTTAGCACACCCAGCCCATCAACCTGAACCTGATTTAGCTTGGCCAATTCGACATTCTTTTCTTGGCCCTTACTCACAGCAATGAGTAATAACTTTAGAGTATCCACGTTGACATCTGAAATATGCCCTGCGTAATGAACGAGCTTTGCCTTTGCCAGCGCCTCTGAAGCCGGGCGTTGATTTTCGGCTATCGAAACCAACACCGTTGGCAAGCTCAAACACATTCGCTCCCAGGTCGTTGCGCCACCTGCTCCGATAGCCAAGTCCGCTTCCACCATCAGGTCTGCTAGATGAGGACGAGGGCCGTAAATACGGGTCTTCCGCCTCTCTCTTGCACGCTTTTCCAAGGAATTGCGATGCAGATAATTGGCTCCGACTACAACATCTACCTCCAAATGCCGCAGAACGGGATCAGATAGCGCGTCAAGCGCCATCCCGGTAAGGTCCTGCGGATCAGACCCTCCTAAAAACACAAGTACTCTTTTGACCCCCCCATCGCGAACACTTAAAGCCTTACGGTAAGTGACGTATTCGGGACGCAACAGAGCGTAACGCGTCCCGAGCAAAAGTTGGCATTTTTCTTGCACAAAGTCGATATAACGCTTCTCACTCTCGGCGGAGTAATTTTGGTCCAAAAGCACGTCACAGTCATGGTGCCGATTTGCCAAATCGTCAACCACCATTATTTTGTGTACGTGGGGTCGTAGCCGCCATTCCCATTCGACATCCAAACCGTAATGATCCACCACCAGAAAATCCGGCTTTTCTCCCCTCAGTGCCTCGATAGTCTGTTCAGCGTCTTCTGCTTGCGTGGCACCGAGCCATGCAGCATAGTCTTCACCGACAGCCATATCGCTCATTGGGGGAGCAGGCAGTATCGTGCTAGGTATGGCCCTTAGCTGTAACTGTCCAACTAGGTTGCCAATGTGCTCGCGGCAGATGAATCGTACCCTCACCCCACGTTCTCGCAATGATTCGGCTAGGGCCAGACAACGCATGAAATGACCTGTTCCCATATGAACAGAAGCATCCACCCGAAATACGACGTTCATGCCAGTTGCCGCCCCAAGACAAATGCTTCGGCCGAATCCACACCGACGGTGGCGCCACGCCAGTGCGCAAGATGCTCAACGCCCTGAATGGAGCGCGGGTGGGGCCATGCTTTGAGCTCTGCTGCATACGCCTCTAGCGCCGCCAGCTTGCGCGCAAGCGTTGCTGATATGTCCACAAACCAGTTGGGAGCGAACACGGGGCCACTGCCCGGCAATTGCCACTCGGTGCTGGATGCAACTTCAAAGCATAAAAGCGTCTTAACGGGATGCCCCTGCTGGGGCCTGCAAGCAGTTACCACCGCTTCGTGCAACCGTCGATGGTCGATATTGACGTCGCCCGCATGGTGTGTAAACACTGAGTCAGGCTTGTGGTCGCCAATGAGTGCTTCTACTGCCTGGGTAACGTCCAAAAGGGATATGGTGTCCATTCGATTGTCGGGGAAGTCCCCGAAAGATACGGATTGAGCACCCAGAATCGAGCATGCCTTTTGTGCAGCAGCGCGGCGGGCTAGCAATTCCGCCTGCAAGGGAAGAGAACCCACCTGACGAGAGTAGACCCCGTCTGCCAAAAATGCCACATGCACGCGAGCACCTGCATCCACCCATTTGGCGATTGTGCCACCACAACCCAACACCTCGTCATCGGGGTGGGCAGCCAGGACTAAGATCGACTTATGCACCACGGGGCTCTTTATGGTTCATGACAATAGGTGACAACATCTCTGCGCGTACCCAATCGTCTACGGTGTCGATGTCTTGCACACGCCAACGCGGAATCAACACCGGCGTGGAATGCCTGTCAAATATGCGCGCACCACTAAGCCATGCATCGGGTCGCCCCCAGTAAAACTGCCCGGCATCATGCAAAGCCATAGGCAGGTCTTGGGATCGTGTAGAGAAGTGCTCTGGGTAGAACATTTCTATGCCGCCAGTTTCTACCCGCTTAAATGATCGAAAAATGGGGGCCGCAAATTCGGTCGCGGTAAAGGCGTAGGCCCAGTTACCGGAACGCAGCGCATCCAACCCACGTTGAAGATCATCCTGCCGGACAAAGGGAGCCGTGGCATAGATGCAACATACTGCCTCTGGCGACCAACCATGAAGTTGTACCCACTGGGTGGCATGGGCAATCACTTCGGTGGTGCCAGCAAAGTCGTTAGACAACTCCGCCGGGCGCATGAACGGCACCGCGGCCCCATAGCCCTTTGCGACGTCAGCAATTTCAACATCGTCAGTAGAGACAATGATGTGCGAAAATAAGCTGGAAGCCTTGGCCGCCTCGATGGACCAGGCAATCATAGGTTTACCGCAAAAGGCCTTGATGTTTTTGCGTGGGATGCGTTTGCTGCCACCACGGGCGGGGATGATGGCGATGTTCATACTTCGATAGCCTTTTTCAGGGAGCGCACTACATAGTCTTGTTGCTCAATAGTTAGGCTTGGATACAAAGGGATACTGATGGCCTGCGTGTAGTATTGCTCTGCCTCTGGGCAATAGCCCGCCGCAAATCCCATTTGTTCGTAATAGGGCTGGCGGTAGACGGGAATATAGTGCAGGTTGACCAAGATTCCTGCAGCGCGAAGTAACTCGTACACTTGACGCTGCGTTTTACCTGTGGAAGCAAGTTGCAGTCGAATGACATACAAGTGATACCCCGAATAGCTGTCCGGATGCTGCCAAGGAATGGTAATGGGTAGCGCCGCTAACAGCTGGTCATACCGCTGGGCGATGTTGTGGCGCTGAGTTAAAAATTCGTCCAAACGCCGCATTTGGCTGAGACCCAGTGCCGCGTGAATGTCTGTCATGCGGTAGTTAAAGCCCAGAGCAATCTGTTGGTAATTCCAAATTTCCTGCGCTGGGCGTGGATGCATGTCTTCAGGGGAACTACTGATACCGTGGCTGCGCAGCAGGCGCAAGCGAGTAGCCAAGCCGGCATCGTTGGTAAGGGCCATACCGCCCTCGCCGCTGGTAATTATTTTGACGGGGTGAAAACTGAATACGGTGATGTCCGAATAGCGGCCATTGCCTATGGGCGCGCCTTGGTATTTACCGCCGATAGCGTGAGAGGCATCCTCAATGATCTTGAAACCATACTGCTGGCTTAAGGCATGAATGCCCGCCATGTCACATGGTTGACCGGAAAAGTGCACCGGAATGACCACTTTGGGCAACTGGCCGGCTTTGGCAGTCGCCGCCAGCTTCTCAGCCAGGCGATCGACACTGAGGTTGTAGGTGCGGGGGTTAATGTCCACAAAATCCACCGTGGCACCACAATACAAGGCGCAGTTGGCCGTTGCCACAAAAGTAATAGGGGTGGTCCACACGCTGTCGCCTGGTTCAACGCCTAGCGCCAGGCAGGCGATGTGCAATGCGCTGGTGGCACTGCTAACAGCGATAGCGTGCCGCGCACCGCAATGGCGGGCCACAGCTTCTTCGAATGCTGGCACCGCGGGGCCCTGAGTAAGGCATTCTGCTTGCAACACGTCAACCACCGCGTCAATATCGGCTTGGTTAATGTTTTGGCAACCGTAGGGGATGATGCTCATGGGTGTGCGCCTATAGGGTGATTCACAATGTCTTGATAACTGCCTACACGTTTAATACGACCTTCAGACAAATCTAAAATTATTGTGCATTTTTTTAGTGTACTTAGGCGGTGAGCAACAATGATCAATGTGAGGTCTTGGCTCAAACCTTCGATGGCTTGCATAACGGCTAGTTCGGTCTCGCCGTCCAACGCGCTGGTGGCCTCGTCAAAAATGATTACATCAGCCTGTTTGTATAAAGCGCGAGCGATGCCTATTCGTTGACGCTGCCCGCCAGACAATCGCACTCCGCGCTCTCCGACCATCGTTTGGTAATGCATGGGCCAAGACTCGATCACTTCGGCAATTTGTGCTTGCCTTGCGGCTTGGCGAACTAGTTCCCTATCCATCTGATGCTTTGGCACCCCAAACGCAATGTTTTCCTCTATAGAGCTATCTGATAAAAATATGCTTTGTGGCACGTGGGCAATATGGCCCTGCCAGGCCCTCATGTTTCTCGCAGACAGAGGGTGTCCATCAATCTCGAATGTACCTTGGGTTGGAGGTAGTAGACCCATAACAATATCGAGAAGAGTGCTTTTACCTCCTCCTGTTGTGCCTATTAGACCTATGCGACTGCCCTTTACTATTTCTAGATTGATATCGTTCAATACCCATGGCAAATGCCAACCATAGCGAAAAGACAGTTGATTTAATCGTATGAAATTTTTGAACGGAATAGTCTGCGTCGATGTCCGCTCAACTATTGGCGGTAACGGTTGTTCCAGCAAATCAATCGCATCTGCCAAGGTCGCTACTCCACTCTGAATAGTTGACCACGATGCGTAGGCCTGTTGCAACACTGGCAGTAATCGCTGCGCACCCAACGCAAGCGCTCCTAATACAGGCAATGCTGTTCCTACACCACCCGACTGCTGCGTAAGATAGTACGCTAGGGTTGCAATCAAAACCATTCCCAGAGCTTCCACCCCATACCGTGGACTTTGACTTACAAACAGACTTCGTCCTTGAGCACTGCGAAGTGAAGTGTCGGCTTGGCGATAAATTTGGCAATGCAAGGCCTGGGTACCATCAAGAAGCACATCTCTAATGCCTCCCAGCCCTTCTTGTAACAGCCTAATAACTTTAGTTGATTCTTGCGCCATACGTTGACTGTCTTCAATTCTTCGTGTCCGCGTGAGCAGGATGACAACCAGGTAAATAAGACCAAACCCACCCAATGCTGAAAAGGCAACCAGAGGACTAATGAAGATCAAGGCCGACAAGATCACGGTCAGCATTACCGCTGAACTCACCAGGTTCAACACCATCAGCAAGGTGGTTATGACGCTGCTAGTTTTTGTTGCAATTGCATTTACAACCTCGCTGCTGTTGCGAGAGAGGTGGACCTGGTAGGGCTGGTACAACGTCCTTTCGTATATGGACATGCTCAGGTCTGCTCCGATGGCAAAGGAAAGTTTAGTGTTTGCCCAAAGTAGCAGTAAACGCATTGCTCCAGCAAGAACCACCGCAACTCCGAATGCAGTAGTAACAAGTAGAAGGACATTTGCAGGGCCACTAAATCCTAAAGCACTTATCAGCGCATTCGCAATTGGAATGCTTGATATTTGCTCTGGCGCAGTGAGAACGGTGAGAAACGGCAAAAGGGCGCCGATACTGAGAACTTCTGCAAAAGAAGTTATAACCATAAGCACTAAAAATGCGCCCAGTTGCCAACGCCGCACCGACGTGATGTGGACCCAAAGACGCTGCAGGAGTCTAGTCACGGATTGCATTGACCTGTTACCACGTACTTCGCCCACCATCTATCACCACATTCTGACCATTCATATAGGCTGAAGCATCCGAGCATAAATACTGAATCGTTGCGCGATATTCATCTTTAGTCGCCATGCGCCCCAGGGGGATGAGTGCTGTAAGCCGGTGCACAAAATCCTCTCCCTGACCGTTATACACACCGCCAGGTGACAGGGCGTTGGCGCGCACACCCTTGTCGGCCCAATAGGTTGCCAGGTATCTGGTTAACCCCACCAAGCCGGCCTTGATGACCGAATAGGTTACCGGTTTTACCGGCTGCATATCTTCCGACAAGCCTTCTTTGCGGTACAAACGCTGATCAGGCGAAAACACAGACAAGTCGGAAGCGATGTTCAGAATCACGCCGCCTCGGCCGCTCTGGGCCATTGCAGCTCCAAACACTTGGCTGCAGATAAATGCCCCCGTCAACCCGACGGCCAGCTGAAGATCCCATTGCTCCAATGGAAAGCTCTCCAGTCGCGAGGTTTCCACAATACCATGTTCGCCTTTGACCTTGGGGTCGATAGCAGCGTTGTTGATCAAAATGTCAATATGCAAGCCGTCTTTCTGGAGTTGATCGGCCACTTTGCGAACTTCAGCTGCTTTGGACACGTCCATCACAACGGTAATAATTTTTTGGGGATCGAAATTCTGCTCAAGAGTCGTCGTGGCTGATGCGAGCGCGGAATGGCCGATGTCGGTTAGCACCACGGTGGCTCCACTCTCCAAAAGGGCCGCGGCATGCTCCAGGCCCAATAAACCAGCCGAGCCGGTGATCAAAGCTGTTTTACCAGAGAGGTCAAATTTTTCAAATGCCATAGTAAGAGGCTTCCTGAATAGAGATATATTGCTTCAGGCGCGGACTTGTCCGCCATCCAGAGTCCAAATGGCCCCTGTGGCGAAGCCGGAAACCGGCGACGCCAGATAAACAGCCAAATTGGCCACGTCTTGTGGGGTTCCAAGCTTGGACAAGGCTACGTTGTTGCGCAGCATGTTCTTCACTGACACAGCGTCTTCGGCAAGCTTGCGGGACCACACGGAGCCGTCAAAGAGTATGTTGCCAGGAGCCACTGCGTTGATGCGAACCCCTTGAGCACCCAAGGGGCGTGCAATGCCGCGCACATAGGCATGCAGTGCTGCCTTGGCGGCAGAATATGTGACGGGAGCCCCGGCAACAACTTCCAAGCCGCAGATAGATGAAACACAGACGATGGCTCCTTGACTTGCAGCCAATGCAGTTCGGGCAGATTCAATGGCGTTAGTGGTGCTCCAAAAGTTCAGGGCAAAAACACGTTGCCATTCTTGCGCCGTTTCATGCCCCGGTGATACAGAACGCCCACCGCCCACGTTGCAGACCAGAATATCAAGGTGGCCCAGACGCGCCACAGCTTCAGAAAGGACGCGCTGTGCATCGTCCGGGTTGGTCATATCGCCTGCAATAGCTATAGCACTAGGCAGGCCCGCGGCAGCCGAGGCCAAATCGTCCACATTGCGCGCATTTATAACCACCTGACAGCCCTCGGCATGCAATGTCTGCGCAATTGACAAACCAATACCTCGAGATGAACCTGTAACCAGGGCCGTTTTGCCATTGAGCTGCAACTGCATCGGGTAAAGGTCCAGTTTAAGCGGCGCTTCTGAGCAAGCCGAACTGCGCCATCCAGGCATAGGTCATATCCCGGTAGCTGCGCAAGGTTTGCGCGTGGCTGTCGTCAGCCGCGCGAGCCGTTTGCAGAATGAAGTTGCCCCGGTACCCAATACGTGCCAGTTCGGCGAACACGATTTCAAATTGCGCGTTACCCGTGCCCAGCGCAACTGTAGTTCCCCCCAGCACGCGATCTTTAACGTGAACGTTGGTAATGCGATGTCCATATGCCGCAAATTCGTCTTTGGGTTGAAAACCCAGTGCAGCGCTGTTACCGATGTCATAGTTGATGCCAAACTTGCCCGAAGGAAGTCGACTTATAAAGCGGGCAAGCTCGGAAGGCACGAAGTCGGATTCAAAAATGACACTCACGCCACACGACTGAAGGTAGCCCTCTTGACTTAGCAAGAAGTCCACCAATGCATCTTCTTGCGCACGCGTGTCTAAGCGCCCGTTGTCAACAAGGGGGACGACTAACATGCGGATGCCAACGGAATGACAGGCCCCCACAATCGCCAAAAAGTCGTTTTGCAGTTCTTTTGCGGTTTGATCGTCCGCATTCCAGAAAGGTGCCTGCATGAAGCAGTCCCCAGTTAGCGAAGGCGTGGCCACAGAATAACGATCACAAAGAGCGCGTATTTCCGCCTGGCCAGACGGCGTGAGCAAGGGGTTATCGTAAAGTTGGTCGTGGTCAAGCGTCCATTCCATCATATGCAGACCAATCGCTGAAGCGGCAGGAAATTCGTTCTTCCAGTCGCGCCAAGGGAACGCCTGGATTTTGCCGTCCACGCGTTCGCAGAGGCGGCCCTGCATAAATCCAATCTGCTCCGTCATTTGGTTTTGAAGCGATACGGCGTTGGCGCATCACCGGCTGCCGTGCCGGAACGCTCTTTATCCCATTGAGTGATTTGTTCGATGATGTCGACACCGGTATTAGCACTCCACTGGCCAATGAGACGATTGAAGCCTTCGCCCACTACGCCCTTACCAATAGCTACACCATTTAATGACGTCACTGGCAACATACAGAAAGGAGTGCCAGTCATAAATGCTTCATCAGCCGTATACACATCGTAAGCCTCTATATTTTTTTCAACGATTGGCATGCCTAATTGAGAGCACAATTCATTCATCACGTAATCACGCGAAATTCCGCGCAATATATTGCGGCCTTCAGGCGTAATCACCACGCCACCTTTAATTATGAAGAAATTGTCACCAGTGCCCTCAGCTACAAATCCATCAGGATCTAGCATAAGCGCCCAATTATTGTCGCCTTCGATCTGTCCGGCTTCAATGTTAGCCATTAGGTAAAAGATCCGACTGCGATTCTTGATTTTTGGATCCAAAAGATGACCAGGAATAGCACGTTGCGAGGTAATAACCGCATTGATGCCTTTCTCGAACAAGGCGCCCATTGTTGCCACCGTCCAGCGCAACGGGAAATCAGCGATGATCACATTAGGGCCTTTGTGCAGGCCTTCTATGCCTTGATAGATTCCGAGGAGTCCACGGGACACATCAATCATCAGGCGATGCTCGTCGTCTGCTGCAAATAAATGGTCGTTGGCTTCTATGGTTTCATAGCAAGCGCGCTCCATTTCTTCAGGCGTCATTTGCAAGGGAATGCGAAGAATTTTGAGACCGACGTACAGACGGTCGATATGCTCTCGCAGTTTGAATTGTTTTTTGTTAAAAGACCGTGTCATCTCGAACACCATGTCACCGAACATCAATGCAGAGTCGTAAATGGAAATTTTTGCTTCGTGCTCAGGGACGAGTTTTCCGTTGAAGTACACGACGCGGGTTTTGCTCATGATTTTGGGCCTTTAGATGAAAGTTTTTTTGGATTTGTTGGCTGGTGCATACACCTCGTCGTGCCAGCGAATGATGTCGGTGATATGAAACTCTGGATTTTTGGGGTACAGATACGCATACAGTTGGTGCATGAATTCGTATTGCTCTTGTGTGTTGACGTCGAGCACGAGGTCAGGGCGACGAAACTTTGCTGGGCATTTAACTGTGCTGATTGGACACCACTGGGCATCCGCCGCCTGGCCGACACTGTAATCAAAGAAGTTCAAATGCACGTGCTCCCGTTGGCGAGGGTCATGGTGACGTTCACGTACGTCTTTGAGCAAGGAAAAGTTGAACATCTCAGCACCAATGCCGTCTGGGTAATCCGAGTCCCCAATAACCGAAAGATTCGACGAAAAACCAGGCCGCCCCAGCGCGAGATGGTGATGAACAATGCGGTCAATCTCTGAGGGCTCTGGCGTGGCATTGTCAGCTGGAAGGCGGCCGATAATGTCCGCCTTAGACCAAACTGCAGCTTGATAGTAACGTTCAACCAAGTCGTTTTCTGAGCCACAAAACACTTTGACCCCATAACTCTCGCCAAGCCTCTTAAGGACTGCATCCTCTTTCGTGTCTGGGATGGCAAGCACCAAGTCGTCAAGCTGAGTGCAGCGCTTCACGCGCTCCAGAATACGTCCGACCAAAGGCGCACCTGCAAGATCCATCATTGACTTGCCAGGTAAGCGCGTAGACCCCATTCGGGCCTGAATAATCAATACGACGCGTTTTTTCAAGATGATTGTCCAGTGAAAGTTTTTATGCTCAATGCGCTCGCCTTACAATGTGCCTTCCAGTTTCTCAAGGGCAGTCCAAAAACCTTCACCGCCATTTTTGTGCCCTTGCCAAATCTCGGGAATGAATGATGCATCAGGACAACCAGTCTTGAGGATTTCTCCGAGGCGAGTAAAGTCTATATCGCCATCGCCAATTTGCAGTCCTTCGCCATTGATTCCTTGTGCATCACCCAGATGCAGGTGCGCCGAAACAGGAGCAATCCTTTTGGCGAAGTCATAGAAATCGATACCGAAGTGATTGCAGGTCAAACGAGTGTGAGAGATGTCAAAACACATTCGAAGCTGAAGCTTGTTAGACCACTTCACAATCTCATCAATTTTCACAAAGATGTTCTGATATCTCTGACCACCAAAATGCCATGGGAATGGGGCCATGGTCTGCGGAATCAACTCCACACCATCCATATCGAGCTCCGTTAGACTTTTCGCGAAGCGCTCGTAATAAGCGGTGATGACCGACGCAGGCAAAGGCGCATCCATGGTGAACCCACCAATATTCGCAACGATCATTGGACGCGGGGTTCGTGGGAAAAACCTCTTTAAATCACGGGTGATGTTAATCACTCGCTGGGTTTCCCGCACAGATTCCATCCGATAGACTTCATCTGGTGAGGCCAGATCCATGAGGCGGCTGCCAGCAAAGAGTTCTGGAGCGTGTACGACAAAACCGCATTGATATGTCCCGGCGAGGAAGTCATCGGGACGAAGCTCCATGTCGGAGTAAGACAGATGAAACTCAAACAAATCTGGCTGGATGCGCTCCTTGTATTCCTTGAAATCGTGGTAACGAACAGGTACGCCCCAAGGTCGACTGAAGAGGTAGCTGCGTGGCTCAATACGCTCATCTTTCAGGTCAGACGGATAAAAGAAGTCCTCTTCATTCAAATCATGCCGAAGCGTACGCCCCAGAAGTTTTTCATAATGCTGGGGGGAAAGGCCCTGGCCCGGGCTTCTTACCTGCACATGCTCGGGTCGAATAAAGGTTCCCTTGCTTAGCGCGACAGCCGCAACTAGACTCTTGCCAAGATTCTCGCGATTAATCATTTCTCCTTGTGAGATACGTCGATCACCACCATCACCAAGCGCCAGCTCAATTTCACGGATGCCGTCAATGAGTCGTTTAAATTCCAGATGCTCAAGACTGGCGGCGTGGTCCGGGCCCTCCATGGTGCGATCTAGTGTGAAGTGACGCTCTACGATACATGCGCCAAGCGCCACAGAGGCCAATGAGACAGCGCTACCACGCTCGTGCCCTGAATAGCCAATCAGTGGATGAATGTCCCGCAGTTGATCCATCCACCGTAGTTGAATGTCATGCAGAGGTGCGGGGTAAGTGCTATTGCAGTGCAGCAGCACAAATTTGACGTTGCGATGGTTAAGAAAATCAACCGTGATCTGAACTTCTGCACGGCTACTCATTCCAGTTGAAAGTATTAATGGCTTACCGGTTGAAGCAAGCTTGTCCAACAGAGGAAGGTTGGTCAGATCCGCCGAGGCAACTTTGTAGGCGGGTACACCCATGTCCTCTAATACATCAACGCTGTTTTTGTCCCAAGGTGTGCACAAATAAAGAATGCCCTTTGAACTGCAGTAGTCCGCGAGTTGTTTATGCTGCTCAGTTGAAAGCTCAAATCGCCGGAGTAAATCGAGTACGTATTCGGTACCCAGGTCTTCGCCATCCTTGCGAAGGGTCCGCTTACGGTAGACCTCATCAAGCTGTCGCATTTGGAATTTTGCACAGTCGGCGCCCATATCAGCGGCAAGATCAATCATTTGCCTCGCTCGCTCAAAACTGCCGTTGTGGTTATTACCGATTTCCGCAATAACGTAAACACGGCCAGAGCCAACATCTTGATTGCCGAGAGTGATATTCATTAGTTTTGGATTTTTAGTTCGTTCTTGCGCTCGCGCGCGGTCCATGAACGAAGACCATCTTGCTCAAAGCGGAAGGGACGAGTTTTTAACCCCGCCTTCTCCAGATTAGTTATAAGTTCGTGTTTGCGAAATGTTGAAACATAAAACAAGAAAAAACCGCCGCCCCCAGCACCCAACAGCTTCCCCCCAACTGCGCCGTGTGCAAGGGCGCTTTCGTAAATACTGTCTAGACGAGGCGTAGATATTTTTCCACTGAATTGACGCTTATATTGCCATGCTTCATGCAAAGATTGTCCAAATTGAAGCAACTCTCCCCTGAGTAGCTGATTGCGCATTCGATAAGAGAGCTCAACATTAGTTTGAACCAGTTTGATTACATTCTCCTGCCGCATTCGTAGGCGCTGATCTTGATGGATATCACCCGAATCGTGAGAGATCCCTGTATCGCAAAGAACTAAACTTTCTTCCAATTCCAAAAGAGTATCCGAATGGACTCGCAAAGGATGAACTATGTTCTGATCCATCCGAAATTCCATGAAATTGAATCCCCCGAAGACGGTCGCATATTGATCTTGCCACCCTCCTGCTACCCCAAGGTAATGGCGCTCGGCCTGGTAAGCAAGTTCAGCGAGCTCGTGAAGACTCCATTGGTCACGACGAAATTGATTGAAGCACCCCAAAACCGCTGCAGAAACAGCAGCAGAACCACCAAGTCCGGAATTCATTGGGAAATCGGAGTGAAGTTCGAGTTCAAAACCAAAGTCGGGATGAACCGCCTTAATGATCGCCTGGATAAGTCCAAATCGACCTTCCTGCTTGAGAGCGTGTTCGAAATCATCTGCGCTCAACGTATCACCAAGATCCAACGAGTGAACGATGATTTTCTCGTCATCCCTAACACGAAGTGTGGCATGGCTGTAAAGGGAGATCGTCGTATTGATAACTGCCCCCGTATCGCTAGCAAAATAATGAGTCAGGTCCGAACCACCCCCACCAAAACTAATCCGAACTGGTGCGCGAGAACGCGCATAAACAGGTTCTTCCGGTTGAACAGGTAACTGATCCCTGCTGATAATGCCCACAAGAAATCGGTTCGCATCAAGAAGGGGGATCACACGAATTCGATGATCCAGTTTTTTTAACAAAATCTCACGCGGGGTGCCAGGAAACGCCCATACAAATTCGGCATTTGCGCTAGCAGCGACTGGCTCATCCAGTTTGGAGCCCTCCAGCAGCTTACGACGAATATCACCGTCGGTTGCCAGACCGATTACAGATCCAGCAACAGATGTTGTGAGGACAAATCCGTGATGATTGGCTTCTATCTTCAATAGAGCATCTCGAAGAGGTGCTTTTTCAGGTATCAGGAAACTAGTTAACTGCACAACACACCTTTGCGGCCTGCTTCTATCCAACGGCAAAAACGAGAGTAATCACTGGGAATTCCAATGTCAATGAAGTCTGTGTTTAAAGTCACCGCTTTCAAGCACTCAAGAGATAACAGACCAGGAAAAGCAACTCGCTCTAAGGAGTATGGCAAATTGTCCCAGTCTTTGAATAATGATGCATTCAATCGGTACAAGCCTGCATTTATAAGCCCAATATCTTTGACGCCATTTTTTTCATGGAATGCCGTGACAAAATTTTGAGCATTTAACTCTACCCGACTATAGCGACTTGTATCGCTCAACTTGACTACAGCCATAGCCGGTGCGGCAACTTGATGCATGTCAGTTAGTCCAGCGCCAAGCCAAGTATCGGCGTTAGTTACCAAAAAATCACCGGAAAAATGCAGTTGCTCTACTGCGAACGCTAGTGCGCCGCCCGTATCCAACGGTGTTGGTTCTACCAACCACTGTACTTCGCAGTTTTGAAGTAATCCATCTTTTTCAGACTTCAAAAAACTGATAATTGAATCTGCCTGGTGGTGCAAAAGAAATACAAAGGACATTACCCCTTGATCAATCCAGTGCTGAATCTGCAAATGAAGGAATGGGACGCTACCTACCGGAGCAAGCGCCTTTGGTACTGCCGATACAACGGACTTAAGTCGCGTACCAAATCCGCCAGCTAGAACCAGCATTTTCATGCCGCCTCCAGATGTGCGATCAGGGTATCGCATTTGCCCATCCGAGCCAGTGCAGTGGAATACGCGGCGGTTAGCTCAGGGCTATCAAGGAAACCCCACTTAGTATGACCTCCCGATTCACTCTGACTGAGCCAATGCATATGATTGGACAACGTGTACCGTTGGTGTTGTTGTATGGCCACAATGCTTAAACCTGCTTGCTCAGCCAGTCGCCGCAATGTTTGAGCACTGAATAAAAATAAGTGCTGACTCCAATAAGTAAATTTCTGAAATGCATCACAACCATAAAACGTTAAAAGAGCGTCATCGGCGCTAGGCACTTCAATAACTATCCTTCCATTACGATCTAGCTTAGTGGACAATGCTTTAAGCATTGCCCGCGGGTCCCTCAAATGCTCAATCACGTGGAATGCGGAAATCAAATCGTATCGATTGTCACCAACTGACTCCACATTCGGGTAAATCATGATTTGATCTAGCCAGTGCTCCCTCACACGAAGTTCCAACTCAACTCCCTCCGCCTTTGCTGCAAGAGTTTTGGCCTTAGTTAAGAAACCACCGGCTCCACAACCAAAGTCCAGGACTTTTTTGTTTGTAATGATGGATGCCCACGACTCAAACCGACGTTGATCATCCCAGTTTGTTTCTTTCAGCCACACATCAATCGGTTTTGTTATCGCTCCATGCATGCCAGAGTTCTCGTAAAAACCCGATTCAATGTGGTGGTGGGAGTTGAGGGCAACAAGGCCGCAACTTGTACATTCTTGGATAGTTAGCTCTGGGGCATCTCGAACTTGACCTCTTCGAGGACGAAAAGTATCTGATTTGCAAAGATAGCAGTTCATTCAGTTTATGAGGTTATTAATATTAAAGTTTGCTTGGCGGTTATTTAGTATCAAAGAAATGAGGGCATAGTCGGCACGCTATTTCCCATACCAGACCCTGCTGAGCCAGTAAATAGTCTTGTTTATGACATTTTTGGGTTAACTTCTACCTTAATTTCTAAGCGTCTGCTGACACAGCTACCGCTAGACCTTTGGTCAACTACAATCAGAATCCAAATTGTAAATCAACAAACCTGCATTGCTTCAATTTAGGAATTACTGCGTGCAATCGTATGCTTGGCATATCATCAGTCATGCTCGGTCAACGCCTACGACAACTTCGCAAGGAAAAATCTTTAACGCTTCAACAAGTTGCAGATGCGCTAGGGGTTACTCGTGCCTGTGTATCCAAGTGGGAGACAGGTCGCAGCCAGCCCGATTTAGTTAGTATCGAGGCAATCAGTGCCGTCTTTGGCTTTACCGCCTCGGAACTGCTTGCTACTCAAGTTTATGATGGGGCACTTAAATTTCGAGACTACCCAGTAATTACATTAGAGAACGGTACCCCTCTTAAGGATTTGGCTCAAAAATATAAAAGGCTTCGTCGCTATCCAAGTGGCAACTTACTTTCAACCGAAGCATTTTTTGTTGCACTTGACAATTTCATGGCAACTAACTTTGGACTTAAGGAGATCAAAAGTAACACCTTACTTCTGATAGATCCTTCAGCCCAACCCACCATAGGCGACCTGGTTCTAACTTTGACATTAAATCTTGGTTATCAAGTGCTCGCCGTTAGGGAAAATTTCGGGCAACCGGAGTACTTCTCTTTGGGCGCAAAGTTGTCACAACTCGGCTCACTTCAAGGCGTAGAGGTACTTGGACTTGTAATTGAGGCGGTCCACAACGAAAACTTGAAAGGCTATGTGCTTAGGCATGCCCCAGAAATTTTGCTTAACAATTCTCAACGCTAACAAATACTTCTGCTTGGGACGTGTTGACAGATTAATAAATTTTTTACCATTTAACATTTATAATGTAAATATTTATAGTTAAATAATTATTTGTTGATTAATTTTTTATTAATTTAAGAAGTATTTTTTTTGATACCCACATCAATACTCACTGACAACATCACCACTTATAAGAATCAAAGTTACTCATATTAAATATCTTATTTGTTGACAAAGTATCTAATATAGATACAATTAATCTCCGTATTTACTAATTAGGAGGTCAATCGTGTCAACAGAACAACTTAAGCGAATAGATGCCG
>CANGJP010000028.1 GCA_947454465.1 Pseudomonadota bacterium | reverse complement strand
TGACTACATCATGAACAAAAAAACACATTCACTGTATGAATACCACCATAAGTTTACTTATCACTCTGAGCATGATGCGGATCATGAAAAAATAAACCACATGACTAGCTGTTGGAACATCAAAAAACTCATTCTAACCAAATCTAATTCAATACTTTATTTGGCCGAACAATTCAGTCAGGCTCACCAAGCTCTTGGGGCTTGGGGCTTGGGGCTTGGGGCTTGGGGCTTGGGGCTTGGGGCTTGGGGCTTGGGGCTTAGTTCATCGATAGCAGCAAGCAACACATCAGTATCAACCGGCTTACTCAAAAACTTACAATTCGGCACCGTCTCTTTAAGAGCACGCATTACAGTACTAAGATCCCCACTCATGATGATTGCAGGCACATTGAAGGACAGTTGATCCCGTAACCGCCTCAGCACTTCCAATCCTGTGATTTTTCCATTCAAGTGATAATCCGTGATGATCACATCTTCAGAGGTAATCTGGGGTATTAATAACTCAGTTTCGGCCACGGACGCAGCACTTGTTATTTGATAACCTTCTAACTTTAGGAACAATTCAGTCGCCACGCGAACCGAATCATTATCTTCTATCAAAAATACACGCGGCTTAGCTTTACCCATCGTATTACGCACCAACTCCGGCATATCGGCAACTTTCGCAGCGACAATAAACCGTTTTGGTATACCAATACGTACCTGAGTACCATCTCCAAGACGGGACGATATCTCAATAGTAAACCCAAGCAAGCGTGCCGCTTCCTTAACAATCGCCAACCCCAAACCGACACCAATACGATTCGCTGAATGCTCATCAATCTGGTAATACTCATCGAAAATTCGATCAAGCTTTTCCTCAGGAATACCTATACCGGTATCATTGACGGTAATCATTAATGAATCAGGCATTTTAGCATCGCACGTAATCGCCACTTGGCCTTGGTCGGTATACTTAATGGCATTACCAACAAGGTTTTGCAGCAACTGATGAAATAAAGTCCGGTCTGTATTAATGGTCAACTCAGCTGAACCAATTTGTAGATCAATGTTTCTAGCAAGAGCGATCGCATCGAATTCATTCTTAAGCTCATTAAATATAGCTGCAATTGTAACCGGCTCAGGCTTCAACTGAATCGCACCAGACTCTAATCGACTAATCTCAAGGAGAGAATTCAATAAACGAACCATGCTTTCAATTGCTTTTTCCTGTGAAACCAATAAGACCTCACAACTCTCCATCATAGAGTCACTGTGTTCCTTTTTTGCGAGCCTAATTAACGACGCATTGATCAGCCTGATCGCTTGAAGCGGTTGCCGCAAGTCATGACTGGCCGTGGCTAGAAAACGTGACTTTGCACGATTTGCACGCATGGCTTCTTCTTGAGCCATCTGTAAGGCAGTATTGATTTGTCGTTGTTCAGTAATATCGCGAATTGCTGCCGCGACGAAGGACTTACCGCCAGCCTGAAATGGAGCCAAGCGAATGCTTGCAGCAAATTCATCTCCATCCGCTCGTAACGCGAATAGATCCGTACTTTTGCTACCCATCTCCCGGTTACGCGGACTACTCATATAGTGCTTCATGTGCAAAAGATGAGGAGAACGAAGACGAGGCGGAATCAAAACATCCACCGGCTTACCAATTAATGACTGAGGCAAATGACCCAAAACCTCAAACACCGTGTCATTGGCAAAACAGATAGATCCTTGAGAGTCCACCACGACCAAGGCATCTGGGGAAAACTTCAGCAGTTGATTGGTTATTTCTTGTAGCTGTTCCATATTCCTAATTACCACCATCCACGCTCCGAGTCAGAACTTCGCACATTTCCATAAACATGGCAAACAGATTACGATAATCCTGCGGGGTTTCCCTTATGTGACTACAGCCTTTTTACAGGATAATGGCGCCATACTGTTATCGTGATTCGGCAGTCTCATCAAGGTTAGTCGACTCGCACAAATCTGAATAGACTGATCAAATAGATTGCTCATTGGAAATACCTTGAAAAAAATAACCACAACCAGTGACGACGCCATTCATCCTCTTATCGAGCAGGTACTGGACATCGCACGGGTATCCTCTTTAGAGGAAATGGCCAGCGGTTTTGCTCATGAACTCAATCAACCTCTTGGCGCGGTGACCACATTTGCCCAAGCGGCCAAGCGCATGCTCGCGCGTCCGGAACCGATGGTTAAAGAAGCGCTGGAGGTACTTGAGCACATCAGTGATGAAGCCCTGAAAGCAGGTGAAGGCATTCGCCAGATACGCCGACTTTTTCATCGACGCAACTCAGTAGGCAGTGCCCATTCTATGGGCGAGCTCATTATGGAACTTCAACCGCTTCTAGGCCCACTCGCTAAACGAAATGGTGTTCGGCTCGAAATTGGTATTGCGCCAGGTGTACCCAAGGTCATCATTGACAAACTCAGAATTCAGCACGTCGTGCTGGCACTGTTCTTAAATGCAATTGAAGCCAGCCAACCAAGCCAGACTCATCCCTCTATCGACATAGAAGTAAAAGCGGATCCCTATTTCGTTGAAACCTCGATCACAGATCAGGGTGTGGGTATTGATGCGAACTCAATCCAGCATATCTTCATGCCTTTTTTTACGACTAAATCACATGGCACAGGACTTGGATTGGCTTCCAGTCGCGCCATCATTGAAGCACTGGGCGGTACCATTGGCTTCGAGCCTACCCCTCAGGGTGGCACACGCTTTTGGTTTAAAATTCCCATTTCAACTGACCCAAGTTAATACCAACTGAGTAAGACGGAGCGAAGTAATGACGACGACCAAACCGATGATTTATATTGTCGACGATGATACGGGAATGTTGCGCGCATTAACGGCACTACTCAGCACAGTTGGCTTCGATGTCAGTCCGTTTCCCAGCGCGACTGAATTTCTCGCTAAAATGAACGGCGATCGTCACGGTTGCGTGGTACTTGACGTACGAATGCCGGAAATGAGCGGCCTGGAACTACAGCAGCATCTCAATAAAAAAGGCTCGATTTTACCGGTTATTTTCATCACTGGGCACGGCGATATTCCCATGGCCGTACAAGCCATGAAGGCAGGCGCTTTTGACTTTTTGCAAAAGCCATTCCGCGACCAAGATTTGATCGATCGGATCAATTCAGCCCTAAAGCAAGATCTGGAAACACGTCAAACCCTACTGCTTCACACTGATATTAAGCGACGAGCTGAATCACTGACACCACGTGAAAAAGAAGTAATGGCACACATTGTTGATGGCCATGCCAATAAAGTGATTGCCATTGACTTAGGGATCAGCGAACGCACGGTTGAAATTCATCGCTCTAATGTTATGGAAAAAATGGGAGCACGCTCCGTGGCACACCTAGTCAAAATGAACATGATGATTGCCAGTGAAAAGTAACCAAAACCACGAAATGAAGTGATAACCAACCCGGCGTTAATAAGGTAGCAACCCGTACATTCCATCGGTGGCTTCATGAAATATCAGGACTACTATGCCACCCTCGGCGTCAAACCGGATGCTACCGCAGAGGAAATTAAGAAATCGTTTCGAAAGCTGGCTCGCAAATACCATCCAGATGTGTCTAAAGAGCAAGATGCCGAAGCACGAATGAAGGATATTAATGAGGCACATGCCGTACTGTCAGATCCTGAAAAACGTTCGGCCTACGATCAGCTGCGACAAAACCATCAGAATGGACAGGAATTCAGCGCCTCACCCAACTGGGACGCAGGCTTTGAATTTTCTGATCCGTCCGGCCATCAACAGGGACAATTTAGTGATTTTTTTGAACAGTATTTCGGACGCATGGGAGGCAAAAGTAAAACGGCGCCCCACAGTCAATCCTTTCAGATGCGCGGCGAAGATCACCATGCCAAAGTGATGCTAGACATTGCCGATAGTTTTACCGGAACAGCAAAATCAATCACGTTGCGAACGACGCAACTCGACCCACAGGGTCGACCGGTCATCGTGCCACGAACGCTTAACGTGAAGATCCCCAAGGGAATCAGCGCAGGTCAAACAATTCGCTTAGCAGGGCAAGGTGCACCAGGGTATGGCGGCGGTTCGGCAGGCGACCTTATGCTAGAAGTACAATTCAATCCGCACCCTAAATGGAACTGCGAAGGGCGCAACCTTCACCAGCGTCTTCGTATCGCCCCGTGGGAGGCGGCATTAGGCGCCTCCGTGACTATTCCACTACCGGATAGCCAAATAAAAGTTCGAATACCGGCACACTCACAAAGCGGACAACAATTACGAGTACGCGGGAAAGGGCTCCCCAGTACACCGCCGGGCGACCTGATACTAGATTTACAAGTTGTGCTACCCGCTGCCGATACTGATAAAGCACGTGAACTGTATGAAAAGCTGGCTCAGGAATTGAATTTCAACCCTCGTCAGGAGGTGGACTCTCATGCATAGCAAAGAACCATTGAGCGGCACTGTGGTTGATCAAGCATGGCTCACCATCGAACAAGTGTCGGCGATCTGCTTGGTAGAACCGGATTGGCTACTGCAACATATCGAGGAGGGACTGCTACCTGGGGCTGTCAGCTTATGTGGAATATGGCACTTATCGAGCAGTAGCCTACGAAGAGCCCGCCGTATGCGGGAATTGGAGCGAGACTTTGATGCGGTACCTGAACTGGCAGCACTAGTGGGCGATCTGCTCGAGGAACTGGACACACTGCGCCGTCAAGTACGGCAACCACGACAATGAGCGCCCCATACAAACACACCAACGTGAACCACAACCATAAACAGTAGTATCAAACTTGGGAGGTTATTTTTCGCCACACTGTCTTACCCCCACTTTCCTTGTCTAATTTTTCAAGCAGTGCTTCGTGAGCCAGTAACTCTTCTTGAGAAGCAGACAAAACTGTAAGTAGTCCTTGCGGACGAACCCAACCATCGCCAGCCGCACTCCCACTACCCTGACGATCAAGTCCAACGTCATCAAGAATCAGACTGTCCTGACCACCTGTCATCGCCAGATAGACGTCTAATAATAATTGTGCATCCAGCAAAGCACCATGATATTCACGATTAGAGTTATCAACATCGTAACGCTTACACAATGCATCCAAACTATTACGCTGCCCGGGGTGTAGCTTACGCGCTAAAACCAAAGTGTCGTGAATTTGGCATACATCACTTACCTTTCGTTTATGCTTCAGACGCTCCAATTCAGCGTCCATAAATGAAACATCAAAGGAGGCATTGTGGATCACCAATTCTGCACCTGAAAGGAACTCTAGTAATTCGTCAGCCAATTCACCAAATCTCGGCTGAGTACTTAAAAACTCGTTACTAATTCCATGCACGGCCAGTGCACCAGCATCAACCTCTCGATCAGGTTTGAAATAACGGTGGAAGGTACGACCTGTCTTGCGGCGGTTAATTATTTCTATCGCACCCACCTCAATGATGCGATGCCCCTGCTTAGGATCAAGACCTGTGGTTTCGGTATCAAAAATCACCTGACGCATGGCTCGCCTCTTAACCTAACAACGCTACACGAACCGCAGAGACCACGTGCTGCTGCTGCGTGTCCGTCAAATAGGGATGCATTGGTAAACTCACCACACGCGCCGCCATATACTCAGAAACTGGAAAGTCACCCGCTTTATAACCTAAGTTCGCAAACACCGGCTGCTGATGCAAAGACAACGGATAATGCACGGCAGTGGGAATACCCTGCTCTTTCATACGCCGCTCAAATTGAGTACGACCCTCATGCTCATGAGGCACTTCAATAGTGTATTGGGCATAAACACTTAAATTCCCATCAATAATAGCGGGCATTTTGATAATAGACTGACCTGCAAAAGCCTCATTAAACAATTCGGTATAGCGCGCACCCAACCTAGATCGAGCCTGGACTTCATCTTCAAAAATCTCCATCTTGGCCAACAAAATAGCAGCCTGCAGGGTATCGAGACGCCCGTTGATACCAAGCCTTGGATGGTGATATCGACGATCCTGTCCATGTACACGAATTTCGCGCATCAACTTGGCCAGATGATCATCATTGGTAAATAAAGCACCCGCATCACCATAGGCACCCAATGGCTTGGATGGGAAAAAAGAAGTTGAGCCAATATCACTCAATCCACATGAGCGTTTACCTTTGTAACGCGCACCAAAACTTTGGGCACCATCTTCAATAACGGGAATACCATGTTTTTTTGCAATTGCATTGATGGCGTCAAAATCGGCACATTGACCATACAAAGATACTGGCATGATTGCTTTAGTCCGAGGTGTTATTGCCGCGGCTAATAAGGCTGGATCCAGATTAAAGGTATGCGGCTCAATGTCTACAAAGACCGGCTTGGCACCAATCAGGGCAATCATTTCACCGGTAGAAATAAACGTAAAAGGCGAGGTAATCACTTCATCGCCAGGACCAATACCTAATGCCATCATGGCGATCAGCAAGGTATCAGTACCACTTGATGCAGCCACACAATGCTTAGTGCCTACATAGTTCGCCAGCAGCGTTTCTAACTCGGTACATTCAGGCCCAAGCACATACTGACCGTGCTCCAAAACACTCTGAATACGGGCATTAACACTGGCCTGAATACGACGGTACTGGCTTTTTAAATCAATAAAATCCATGAGGCTTAACCTTATTGGAAACGTGATGAATAGACGAGCAAGTGTACGAGTTTATGAGGGCGGTGGCACCCTGAAATCAAAACCCATTAATCAATCATTTATCAGAAGGATTCAGCGCAGACTGCATTCTCGTGCCAGTTTCAATCAACCCACCCACTACGGGAGTTCGCACCCATTTGCGAGGACGGATAGGGGTCACACTATAAAGCCGCTTTCGGGCCCGCAGCATGTAAGCACCGGCAAATAGAGGCCACAATTTGGAGCCCGTATTTTCTAGAAAACGCTGCACCCTCGGTTCTGCCGAACCGAAAGGTAAGGTAAATAAATAGCGGCGAGCTTCGATCACCTCAAACCCCAATAACTGCAACCAATCACGAATCCGGTGCTCGGAGAAATATCGCTCGGTTCCAGGCGGCAAGCCACTGGCGGCCAATAAATTGCGTACACCCCAAGTGGAAAATGGACGAAAACCGAACAGGATAAGCTGACCGTCCGCCAAGAGGATTCTCGCCACCTCTCGCAGGACTTCATGCGGGCTAGAAACCTGTTCAAGGGTATGGGGCATCAACACGGCATCAATCGAGTCAGAGGCGATCGGCAACCCATCGAGTCGAGATCGAATCACCCCGACCGACGAATAGAACTCAACTGATTCAGAGCTAATTAACGCCTTGCGTTGTGTGCGTGCCGCGTCTGCAAGCCGATTATCCCGCCCCCACACGCCAATTTGCAGCAGCTGCCAGCCAAAAACCTGCGACAAGGCATCACCAGCCAACTTGCATTCCAATGTGTAGACGCGTCTGCCCAATGGGCTGTCTAACCACTCAGCACGAGCTTTAGCCACAGACTCTGAATTGGGGTACGACATGGATGCAAGCATACCGGAGACAGGCGAGGATATGCCCATCGAAATGCATGGCTATCTATCAGAAGTTTAATGATTTTTTTGTTGCGAGCCGACGATTCAACGGGTTAAATGCACCGCTTATGATCAACAGCCGGTCTGCACCCAATTGGCACCTCCAACCTGTAGATAGGTTGAAAGTCACGGCGGTGTCGGCCTTCACCGACAACTATATCTGGCTAATTCATTCACCCACCCACCCACAACAGGTGGTTGCAGTGGATCCGGGCGATTCGCAAGCCGTGATGACGGCCTTGCAGAAAATGCAGCTCAAATTAGCCGCTATCTTGATCACCCACCATCACACCGACCACGTAGGCGGAGTGCTGGAATTATTGGAACATCACGAGGTTCCTGTTTTTGGCCCCGTCGGCGAGGCCATTCCAGGCAACCCAAATCAGGTCACAAAGGATCAGCCTCCTGATCTCGCTGAGTTTGGATTGGAATTTGAAGTGTTAAACATACCGGGACACACCAAAGGTCACATCGCCTATAGCGGCCACGGCAGCCTATTCTGCGGGGATACCTTATTCAGCGCAGGTTGCGGTCGCCTTTTTGAGGGCACAGCCCAACAGATGACCCAGTCACTGTCACGGTTGAGTCAGTTACCTCCCGCCACCCAGGTCTACTGCGCGCATGAATATACGCTGGCCAACTTAAGTTTTGCCTTAGTTGCCGAACCCGACAATCAAGACATCCACCAGCATTTAATCGTGGCTCAAAAATTACGTGATCAGAATCTTCCTACACTTCCTTCAACGATTGATTTGGAACTCAAAATCAACCCTTTTTTGAGACTCCATAACGCCACCATTAAGCGCGCGGCCAGTGACTATAGAGGGAAGACACTTGAAGATGAGTCAGAAATATTCTGCGCCCTTCGGGACTGGAAGAATAACTTCAAACCCTCACCCATTTCGATAAGCACGCGGCCGCTTGGACGCTGAAAAGAGAACCCATGATAATCACCAACCCGCTCTTTTCAGCGCGATTAATCCTATTATTTAGCGCCATGCTGTTAACTACAGCATGCAGCACAACACCTCGTGCCACACAGCATGAACTCATCGCTGTTAGTGAAACAAAACCAAACCCATCAATCACCCAGCCCCAAATACCAACGCCCGAAAAAACCACCCCACCAGAGTGGCTGACTATCGAATCCACAGTGGTATCGCTTGGTGAGCAGGATTTATTCGATCGTATACGCATGGGATTTTCACTGGACGATTCTACTTACCATGCAGCTATAGATAACGAAGAAGCCGCATTCACTAAGAACCCGGCTTTCCTTGATCGGGCGTTCCGACGTGGCGAACGCTACCTTTACTATATTGTCAGCGAACTAGAAGCACGCCACATGCCCTTAGAACTAGCACTACTGCCAGTTGTGGAAAGCGCCTATAACCCAGTCGCACTCTCCTCCGCTCAGGCCTCTGGACTTTGGCAATTTATTCCCAGTACTGGACTGCGTTTCGGCTTAAAGCAAAATAACTACTACGATGGGCGCCGTGATATTGTGGAATCCACACGCGCTGCGTTGGATTATCTGCAATTTCTAAGTAATGAATTTGACGGTAACTGGCTATTAGCCATTGCTGCCTATAACACGGGCGAAGCTAATGTCGCTCGAGCCATCAAGCGTAATGAAGCAAAAGGCCTCCCCACTGATTTCTTCAGTCTTGATCTTGCTAAAGAGACCGAAGCCTATGTGCCAAAACTATTAGCCATGCGCCGTATCGTTGCTGATCCTGCAAAACACGGACTGGAATTTGGCACCCTACAAAATGCACCTTACTTCGTCAAAGTGGATATTGGCGGTCAGATTGACCTTGCCGTTGCCGCTTCACTTGCAGACATGAGTCAGGAAGATTTTCTGGCCATCAACCCAGGCTTTAAACACCGCTACACCGACCCTAGCGGCCCCCATCAACTATTGATTCCAGTTGCCAGTGAACAATCTTTCTTAGCAAAACTAGCAGCACTACCAAGCAACAAACGTATTCCAGTGGTTTATTACCGAGTACGCAGCGGTGACACTATCACCAAAATTGCCCAGCGTTATGGAATGAGCGTGGCCGAACTACGCGCACTAAATAACCTTAACGCCTCATCCGTTAAACCCGGCCAAGAAATCCTGTTACGCGGTACTACTGCCAATCTAACAATAGACAGCACTCGCAATGAACCCGTTAAATCCACGAGCAGTAACAAAACAACGATTACTAAAACACATACTGTGACCAAGGGGGAAACCTTGTGGAGCATTGCCAAACGTTACAGTGTCGACCCAACTGTTCTGGCAAGTACTAATAACATTAAAAAGACTGCAATCCAGGTTGGTCAGAAACTGAAGATTCCTAGTAGCATTGCGTCCACCAACTCAACACCGATCAAACGCATGACCTATGTTGTCAGAAACGGCGATACGCTAAGCGAAATTGCCGATCAATTTAAAGTAACCGTCAAACAACTGATGAGCTGGAACCAATTACGAAGCAGTACGTCACTTAAAGTGGGCCAGCGTTTAGTAATCATCAACGACAGCCATAATCTAGGTGGTTGATTAACCGCCAATTTTGGCTGAATATGCAACGGGACGATCTGATGCAGATGGTCTACACTAGCTTTTTCATAGACTCAGAGTGTGGGGTAATTCATGGGATTTCTTGCCGGTAAACGCGTCCTGATAGTTGGACTCGCCACAGAACGCTCTATTGCTTACGGCATTGCCAGTGCCATGCATCGTGAAGGTGCTGAACTGGCGTTCACTTATCAGAATGATCGACTCAAAGATCGCGTCACTGATATTGCTAAAGAACTTGGAAGCCAGATTGTGCTGCCTATGGACGTCGCATTTGATGAACAAATAGACAGCGCATTCAGCTCATTGAAACAACACTGGGGTACAACGCTTGATTGCATCGTACATGCGGTAGCTTATGCACCAAGAGAAGCCCTAGCAGGTAGTTTTGTAAACAGCACCAGTCGCGAAAGCTTTCGTATTGCGCATGACATCTCAAGCTATAGCCTCACCGCATTGGCGCGAGCCGGACTACCACTGATGCAAGGCCGCGCCGGCTCGCTGATCACCCTCTCCTACCTTGGTGCCGTACGCTCCATTCCAAGCTATAACGTCATGGGCTTAGCCAAAGCCAGCCTTGAAGCAAATGTACGCTTTCTCGCGGCCGATCTTGGACCTCAAGGCATTCGTGTCAATGGCATCTCTGCCGGCCCAATTAAAACGCTAGCCGCCGCAGGTATTGGCGGTTTCAGAAAAATGCTCGGTCATGTTGCGGATGCAGCCCCACTGCGTCGCAATGTCACGATTGATGACGTAGGGAATGCTGCCGCATTTCTGTCCTCGGATCTAGCTGCTGGAATTACTGGAGAGGTTTTGTATGTCGACGGCGGGTACAGCCATGTCGGCATGTCATTTGGAGATGAGACTGCCGAATAATCACCCATCCACCACTAGATTTACTCAAGCTAAAAAGCCCAGATCGTTTATCGATCTGGGCTTTTTAACGTTAACAACCAAAAAATCGATCTAGAAATGCGCCCTAAAAATCACTCAAATGCGGAGGGGCTAATATTGATCTTGGCAGAACGCTGCAACTCCTGTACATATCCATTGAAATCATTAGAACCAGATTGATCGGTTTGAGCAGAACGCAATTCAGCAATCCTCGCTTTTACAGCGTCGTCGGAACCAACGGCACCACTTTGTACTAATGATACAGCCAACAACACGTAGTCACCGTTAGCCAGCGGGAAGCCGCGATAAGCAGGTTTATCAACCGCCACCTCTACTTTAGGAACAGAAAAAGCATTTTTAAGGACAAGTGACTGATCAAGACTAGCGGTACGGCCTAATAGCTTCTTACCTACGGGCAAGGCAGGCACCAATTTATTAACAGCACCCCAGCGAATAGCACCACTATTCAACTGAGCCAAAACAGACTGGGCTTGTTTTTCAGCAGCAGTACGTGCTAACTGCTCGGTCAGCTTTCCAATTACATCAGCGCGTACAGTTTCGAGCGGCTTTTGAGTAGGGGTAACATGGTCACTGATTCGTAATACCAAAGCACGATCTTCACCCAAAGTAACCAAAGGACTGTTTTCACCCTTTTCCAGAACCGACTCACTGAACGCCGCATCAATCACTTGAGAATCACTACCAAACACACCACCACCCTGGCGAGTGTATCCAGTAACGGTTTTTACTGAAGTATTAAACTCCTTTGCAACGCTGTCTAATTCAGTGAGCTTGGCAAAAGCAGCATCCGCTAACTTCTGTGTTTTTTCATAAAAAATAGAACGAACACGGTCAGCCTTGTAATCAGATTCAACCTCGGCACGAACCTGTTCAAAAGTCTTACTGGCACCCCCTTCAATTTCTTCCAAACGGATAAGGTGATATCCAAACTCGGACTTCACAGGATTGCTCAATTCACCCTGTTTTAAGGCAAAGAGTGAATCTTCAAAAGGCTTAACAAATTGACCACGACCGGCCCAACCAAGATCACCGCCCTTAGCGGCAGAACCCGGGTCCTTAGAATATTGTTTAGCCAGCGCAGCAAAATCACCGCCTGCTTTGAGCTTGGACAACACTTCTTCCGCCTGCTTTTTAGCTGTGGCGTCATCCACTTCTTTATTCACCGCGATGAGAATGTGTCGAGCGTGTCTACGTTCAGCAACCGTATAACGGTCTTTAATTTTTTCGTAGTGCTCGCGCAATGCAGCATCATCAGCAGACACCTCTGCACTAGAGTCAGCCATATTCAGCTCAACATACTGCAAATTAACGGATTCAGTTGTTAAATACTCGGCCTTATGTGCTTCATACCAAGCAGCAATATCAGCATCATTAATTTTGACGGCGGCAACATAAGCCTTAGCAGGAAGCACTAAATAATCAATCTCACGCTTTTCGTCGAGCAAGGCCTGGGCACGGGCTAACTCTTTGGTGGTAACAAATGCCGTACCAACCACACCATTCTGCAAGTGCCTGGCTTCCAGTTCAGCACGAACATCACTCTCGAATTGAGCTTCGTTCAACCCTCGTTGGAGCAACGCAGTTGCATAACGTTCTCTGGAAAAATTTCCATCAACTTGGAGTGCATCCAATGACCGAATAGCCTGCGCCACATCAACATCACTGGCCCTAAATCCTAAACTTTGGGTACGCTGCTGTAATAATTTTGAGCGTATCAGTTCATTGATTAACTCATCCTGCTCTTGCTTCTGACGCGACTCGGGGATATCGCCTTTTAATTCCTGCTGTAACTCAGAACGGCGCTGCTGCCAAGCATTTCGAACAGTTGTTAATTTGATGGAATCGCCATTGACCTCAACTGCCGAGTCTGGCGCGGAGGTAATAGAACGGAGCTCAATACCCCAAGAAACAAATATGGCAACCAATATGCCAAGCATCACCTTTGTCCACAAACCTGAAACTTTGTCTCTAATCGTTTGCAACATGGCGGAAATGACCGATAAAAAAATGGCGGAGCGGACGGGACTCGAACCCGCGACCCCCGGCGTGACAGGCCGGTATTCTAACCAGCTGAACTACCGCTCCGCGCTGAACTTAATGTTTGTATTGGTGGGTGCTGACGGGATCGAACCGCCGACATTCGCCTTGTAAGGGCGACGCTCTACCAGCTGAGCTAAGCACCCTCAAGAATTGCCAACTGCTTTGTTCGTACTATTTTAGGTACAAATAAAAGCTAGCAACCCTCAGCTAGCTTTTCAGTTTACAGCATCCTTGATGCCCTTGCCAGCCTTGAATACAGGCATTTTACTTGCAGCGATGTTTATTACCTCACCGGTACGTGGATTTCTTCCAGCACGGGCAGCACGAGCCTTGACAGCAAAAGTGCCGAAACCCACCAAGGAAACGGAATCACCGCTTTTCAATGCCGCAGTAATCGAGTCAAATACCGCATCAACTGCGCGAGTCGCATCAGTCTTGGCCAAGCCAGAAGCAGCACTCACTGCATCGATCAATTCACTTTTGTTCATCAGAAATCAATTCCTCTAGTTGTACTTGACTCACGGAACGCATCACGGCGCTCCGCATGAGTAACGGGCCGCGCGTTATATCAGCGCCTACCCAATAGGTCAATCTTGATTAGCGCTCACTTCAAAGATATTTAATGAGCAGGAGCCTGCTTATTGGCACGTTTCACCACCCTACGCGCAGCAACCTTCCCCGCAACGCTCTTCGGTACCGCTTGCGGTAAAGGCTCTGGCATACGCTGCAAAGCCAACTGCAACACCTCATCAATCCACTTCACTGGCTTGATATCCAAACTATCCTTAATGTTCTGTGGAATTTCAGCAAGATCCTTGGTGTTCTCATCAGGGATTAACACCGTACGGATCCCACCACGGTGTGCAGCAAGTAACTTTTCTTTCAACCCACCAATCGGTAAAACCTGTCCCCGCAAGGTAATCTCGCCGGTCATCGCCACATCTGAGCGAACAGGCACCTTGGTCAAGGCTGATACAATGGCGGTACACATACCTATACCGGCACTCGGACCATCCTTGGGTGTTGCGCCCTCTGGTACATGGATATGGATATCTAACTTTTGATTAAAATCAGGTTCCAGACCCAATAGTGCTGCGCGACTACGCACCACTGTCATTGCAGCCTGAATAGACTCCTTCATCACGTCACCTAATTTACCGGTGTCCAACAACTTACCCTTACCTGGCACAACAGAAGATTCGATGGTTAACAATTCACCACCCACTTCTGTCCATGCAAGACCAGTAACCTGCCCAACCTGATCCTGCTCCTCAGCACGACCATAATTAAATCGGCGTACGCCTAAATACTTACTGAGATTGCGCGGCGTGACGCTGACTGACGTCGTGCCTTTTTCAGTTAGCAACTGCTTCACCGCTTTACGACAAATCTTAGAAACCTCGCGCTCTAGATTACGAACACCCGCTTCCCGTGTGTAGTAACGGATAATGTCCTGAATAGCGGCGTCAGATACGCTCAATTCCTTTTCGGTCAAGCCATTTTGTTTGATTTGTTTAGGTAACAAATACTTACGAGCGATCGCGCTCTTTTCATCTTCGGTGTAACCAGGCAGTCGAATCACTTCCATACGATCCAACAACGGTGCTGGAATATTTAGACTGTTAGCGGTACAGACAAACATTACCTGAGACAAATCTAAATCCACCTCAAGGTAATGATCATTAAAAGTTGTGTTCTGCTCTGGATCTAGAACCTCTAACAAAGCGGAACTTGGATCACCACGGAAGTCCATGGCCATCTTGTCGATTTCATCCAACAAGAACAAAGGATTATTAACCTCCGCCTTCACAAGGTTCTGCACGATCTTGCCGGGAATCGAACCAATATAAGTACGTCGATGACCGCGAATTTCAGCCTCATCACGCACACCACCAAGAGACATGCGTACAAATTTTCGATTGGTAGCACGGGCAATAGACTGACCTAAAGAAGTTTTACCCACACCAGGAGGCCCGACCAGACACAGAATAGGCCCTTTCAACACCTTAACGCGTTGCTGAACAGCAAGATACTCAATGATGCGTTCCTTCACTTTTTCCAGACCGTAATGATCCTCTTCCAATACCTTTTCCGCCGCTGATATATCGTGACGGACTTTGGTTTTTTTCTTCCAAGGCAATTTTACTAGCCAGTCAAGATAGTTACGAACCACCGTAGCTTCCGCTGACATCGGTGACATCATCTTGAGTTTACCTAACTCTGAAAGCCCCTTACTGCGCGCTTCTTTAGGGAGGCCAGCAGTTTTGATACGCTGCTCCAACTCAACCAACTCATTGGGTGCATCTTCAAGCTCACCCAATTCTTTCTGAATGGCCTTCATCTGTTCGTTGAGATAGTACTCGCGTTGGCTTTTTTCCATCTGCTGCTTAACACGACCGCGAATTCGCTTCTCAATCTGCAAGACATCCATCTCACCTTCTAGCAGGGCGAGGATGTGCTCAAGACGCTTGCGTACATCGAGAATCTCCAGCACCCGCTGCTTAGCATCCAGCTTTAATGCCATGTGAGCGGCAACGTTATCAGCTAAACGCCCGGCCTCATCAATACCTGATAGTGCAGTGAGAATCTCAGGAGCGACCTTGCGATTTAGCTTTACATATTGCTCAAATTGGGAGACAACCGAACGGGTTAACACATCCATTTCGCGTTCATCATACTGACCCTGATCCTTAAGCATCTCCACATTAGCTGAGAAAAACTGCTCCGCCTTCATCGTAATGATTCGAGCACGGATCGTACCCTCGACGAGCACCTTCACCGTACCGTCGGGCAACTTCAACATTTGCAAAATGGTCGCGAGAGTTCCAATTTGGTAAAGATCCTCTGCACCGGGGTCATCCACATCCGCCTGTTTTTGAGCAACCAACAAGACTTGCTTGTCGCCAAGCATGGCCTGTTCAAGCGCAACAATAGACTTCTCTCGACCAACAAATAATGGAATAACCATATGCGGATAAACCACTACGTCGCGCAGGGGCAATACCGGCACATCCTGCTTGAATGGGTCTAGTAAGTTTTCTGCCTTAATGAGGGTCACAATGAATACCTGCAGGTCAAAAATAGGGTTTGACACCATTTATGGGGATGGATCGAACACATTCAAGATGACCATACTGCAACCGTGACAAAGATGCCAATATAAAAATAAAAGCGCCTTCCCGCTTGACAACAGTTACATCCAGACGCCACACGAACCTGACCAAATCTCAGCTTCAGCATCAATAGCAGAACACCCGCCTAGAAAACGGCACTAAACAACAGAAAATGCATCACTCTGAATAGGCTCGAGCGCGTCTTTAATGACCCGAATGAGCTGGGACTCGTTGAAAGGTTTATTTAATCGGTGCACTCCGGCTATCTGGCTAAGCTTAACCTCTACGTGATCCTCCATTTTTCCGCTGCAAACTATAATGGGTATTTTAGGTAACACGCGCCTGGCAGCCAGGGCAAACTGCAGTCCATCCATGTTAGGCATGTGAATATCCGTAATAATCAACCTAAGATCGGCACGATGCTCAGCAATATGTATCAATCCGTCCGTTCCATCCTCAGCCGTTATGGGAGCCAAATTAAGCTGACCCAATAGCATTCTCGTAGCTTCCCGAACGTTGTGCTCATCATCCACAATCAATACCAACTCTCCATGGCCACAAAATTCACAGTCTACTGCGGCCGTTATATCTTGATTTGGTTGACCCTCCTCGGAGGCTGGAAGATGAACCGTAAAGGTCGTCCCCTTACCCACGCTAGATTGAACCTGCATAAACCCACCATGACTTCTCACGATGCCCATCACGGTAGACAAACCCAGACCTGTGCCTTGGTCAGGTGATTTAGTAGTGAAAAAAGGATCGAAAATCTTATCTACTATTTCGGGCGGGATGCCCGTACCGGTATCCTGAACCTGCAACGCCATGTACCTGCCCGGCCTAACATTTTCGATAGCACTAATCTGAGCTGCATAAGCCTCATCAACATGCATTAAGAATGCTTTAATGGTGAGCATACCGCCCCCAGCCATGGCATCACGAGCGTTAACACAAAGGTTCAACAATATCTGGTGCACTTGCGTGACATCGGCCAAAAAAGGCGGCAAATTTGCATCACAGTTTATGTTCAACACTATATTTTTTGGAAAGCTACCCCTGATCAATTGACTGATCTCATAGATCAAATTCTGTATTTTTATAGAGACACGATCCCCTTCGATTCCTTTTGCGAAAGTAAGCAACTGACGGACCATATCAGCGGCACGTTTGGTACTGATTTGCATCAGTTCTAAAATTTCAGATTCTTTAGGATAAATACGTTGCAGCGATCCGATGCTCAACGATATCGGAGCAAGCGCATTATTAAGATCATGAGCGATACCACCTGCAAGTTTACCCAAGCTTTCTAGTCGTTCGTTTCTTCGACTGTCTCGATCAGCCTTAACCTGCTGCGTCACGTCCCGTAAAGTGGCGATAATAGATCGAACACCATCGACATACTCTAATGGCTGAAAGCTGATTTCATAGATACAAACCTGCTGACCATCTTGCTTCTCAATTAAGGATCGACACTCCCATATTCCTTCACCAAACGCTGTACTCTTTTTCGGACCAACAGCAGAAACCGAGAAGTCTTGGCTTAGAAAATGGTTTAAATCTTCTTTTAATCGCTCTTCTAAAAAACTCTCCGTTATGTATAAAAAAGATGACCCAATCAGTTTCTCTTTGCTAGCACTGACCAACTTGCAAGCACTTATATTCGCATAAGTAATCCGTCGATCATCAACTTTGAATATAAAAACGGCTTCTTGAAGCCATTCCAAAGCACTCAATATACCGTCCAATCGTTCAGTCTGCTCCTGGAGTTTGATATTCTTCTTTTTTATTTTTTCAGCCAAAACATGTGCATCATTGATCGCATTAAGAGACGACTGAAATACATGCAGCATATCCAAAGTCGTATCATGTATAGCAAATGAACTAAAATCAAAACACAGCTCCTCAAGTTGATATGTACTAGTCAACCATGGAGAACCAAGAAACAACATCAGATCATCATCGGGAACATAGATAAACTGCCCACGCAACTGACATGAGTGCAACTTGTGTTGAAGCAAAAAGTGAGACTGAAGATGCTTTTTTATTTCATCATGAGACAACTTAATTTTTGGACTACTGCAGTCAAAAAGATCATCAATCCTAGTTGAAATAATACTTTTTCCACTGATTTCAGAACATTTCTGAGAAACAGATGTTCCAGCACTGACAATCAATCCGTCTTTGTCAAATCCTATATGAAATGGAAATAAACTTTCCAACATACCAGGCGGCACTGTAATAAATTTCGTCGCCATATCATTCACTTCAAGAGCAAATTCAGTTCCAAGTTACTGAAAACACATCGTGACTACAGTCTTGGTTTTTAAATTGAAGCTGCTTTACTTTTACTGGCGTTTTGAACATTTGGCCTAGACCACTCATCAAACCAATAACAAATGGCTGCAACCCTGCGCGCTCCGAGTAATAGTGAAGTGATAAGCTATTGGGCGTGATGTCCGTACACTCAAAATGTGGCGGCTTAAGTTTTGGGTAAATCATCGACACTCGAGCATGGAAATTCGGTAAGTTACTCAAAAACTCATCAATAGATCGACCTGCAGCACGCATGAGTCCACCGTACCCAGCCTGCGCGGTGTGCGTAATCCAATGCTCACCGAATGCGTGCAATATTTTTTCCGGAGACTCATTCAGTATCTCTGAAGCGGCTGCTACGAGCGCGTAGGTCAACTCGTCAGGATAGGCTTCGTTACTGATAAAAACTTCGACTGCCACGCCAGCTTTTGCTTTAACTTTTTCCCACAGATCTTCGCCATGATGCATGACCAGCATCTCTTCGATGGCCTTGTTTACCATTCCATACATACACCCAGCCTCCTAATCTACTTTGATATCTTCTGGCTCATGAAATATTTCCGACCCTTTCCTTAGTGTCAGTTATCGGTCATTCGACAAGCCAGCCATGAGAGTATGACAACTGTTTTTTTACCTTAGTACCATAGGTATTTACACTAGCACTCCGATAACATAATGCCGTGAGTGACCCACAAAAAAAGCCGTGCTAATGGCACGGCTTTTCATACGAATCAAAAATTTAAACAGGCCAAATATTAGTGGTGATCACTTCCGGTACGGCGTGTCTCAGTTGCCGCCATGTGCTGATCCTCACCGCCATATACCAGCAAGGGCCTGCCCTCGCCACGAATAGTTGCTTCGTCCACCACCACCTTTTGCACGCCTTTCTGAGAAGGCAGGTCATACATGGTTTCAAGCAACAAATTTTCCAATATTGTTCGAAGACCGCGGGCACCGGTTTTACGCTCCATCGCACGTCGAGCCATCGCACGCACCGCTTCAGGCTGAAATTCAAGGTCAACACCTTCCATCTGAAACAACTTACGATACTGCTTGGTCAGTGCATTCTTAGGCTCAAGTAGAATGGACATCAAAGCGGGCTCATCCAGCTCTTCCAGAGTTGCCACCACAGGCAAACGCCCAACAAACTCTGGGATTAAACCAAACTTGATTAAATCTTCGGGCTCAGCATCATGAAACACATCATTGCCGTTTGGGCGCTCGTTCTGCTGCCGCACATCAGCAACAAAACCAATACCTGACTTCTGAGTACGGTTGAGAATCACCTTCTCAAGCCCAGCAAATGCTCCACCACAAATAAACAGGATATTACTGGTATCTACCTGAAGGAATTCCTGCTGAGGATGCTTACGACCACCCTGTGGCGGGACAGAAGCAACGGTCCCTTCAATCAATTTTAGAAGAGCCTGCTGGACTCCTTCGCCGGAGACATCACGCGTAATGGATGGGTTATCCGACTTGCGGGAAATTTTGTCAATTTCATCAATATAGACAATACCCGTCTGCGCCTTCTCAACATCGTAATCACACTTCTGCAACAGTTTCTGAATGATGTTCTCAACATCTTCACCCACATATCCGGCTTCTGTAAGGGTAGTGGCATCTGCAATAGTGAAGGGCACATTTAGCAAGCGTGCCAAGGTTTCAGCCAAAAGCGTTTTACCGCAGCCCGTGGGTCCAATAAGAAGGATATTGCTCTTGGCTAGCTCAACCTCATCCTTCGAGCGCGCTTCACCTTTAGTTTGAAGCCGCTTGTAGTGATTGTATACGGCAACAGCAAGCACCTTCTTGGCGCGATTTTGGCCAATTACGTATTCGTCCAATACCTTCTTAATTTCATGAGGCTTAGGCAACTTATCATGAGTAGTTTCGGCCTTTTCCTCCAACTCCTCACGAATGATATCGTTACAAAGCTCGACGCATTCATCGCATACGAAGACGGAAGGCCCAGCGATGAGCTTGCGCACCTCATGCTGGCTTTTGCCACAGAAGGAGCAATACAACAATTTGCTATCGTCTTGTTTGCCGCGTGAGTCGTCAGACATGCGTCACCTAATCGTTAACCCATTATCTTTAAACGGGGTCTATCTCAACAGTATCAGCCGGTCAGCCGATGCCATCAGTTTTACTTGCAATGGACTTATAGCACGGGCCACAAGTAAGCTGCAAAGAGCAATCTTACAGACCTGCAAATTTAACAGAATCCATAAACTTATATAACAAGCCAACCTATGAAATACAACGAATTGGCGTCACTTCTTTACTGACGGAGACAGCAAAGCACGCTTATCCAGCACCTTATCAATCAGCCCGTAGGCAACAGCCGCTTCCCCGCTCATGAAATTATCACGGTCTGTATCCTGCGCAATGCGCTCAATCGACTGACCTGTATGCTTGGCCAGAATTTGATTCAAGCGCTCACGAGTCGACAAGATCTCGCGGGCATGAATATCAATGTCGGTTGCCTGCCCTTGGAAGCCCCCCAATGGCTGATGAATCATCATTCGAGAATGTGGCAAGCAATAACGCTTACCCGCAGCACCACCCGCCAATAACAAAGCACCCATGCTGGCAGCTTGACCAATACAGATGGTACTCACATCACACTTAATAAACTGCATGGTGTCGTAAATAGCCAATCCAGCAGTGACCACACCACCAGGCGAATTAATATAAAGCGCTATATCCTTATCGGGATTTTCAGATTCTAAAAATAACAACTGAGCGACAATCAGGTTCGACATGTGGTCTTCGACCGGCCCAACCATAAAAATGACACGCTCTTTAAGTAGACGTGAATAGATGTCATAAGCACGCTCACCCCGAGCGGATTGCTCGACAACCATCGGAACCAACTGGGCCAAGGTATCTGATGCGCTCATGTGATATGCCTGCTATACGACAAAGATAGTGAAAGATATCGACCTACTGAATTAGCCACTTAAGCATCAAGATTCATCAATTCCTTGAAACTTAATGGCTGTGCGGTGATTTTGCACTGACTTAACAGCCATTCAATCAACTGGTCTTCCAATACCAGATTTTCAATTTGCTTGAGGGCTTCGCGATTTTCACTATAGACCTTTAATAACCGCGCAGGATCAGAGTATCCCTGAGCCATGTCCTGCAGTTTGGTCTGTACCCGGGCACGATCCAACGCAACACCACTGACAGTCAGCACTTCGGCCAATATCAGACTCAGCGCGACACGCTTGCGAGCCGGTTCTTGAAAAACATCGCTTGGAGGGAGTTTAGTGACATCTTTGATTCCCATCTCTCGAGCCGCATCTTGCTGCATTTCCAGCACTTGACCACTAACCAGCGCATTAGGTACATCGATCATGTTGGCTGCAAGCAAGCCATCAAACAGTTGTTGACGAACGCGGCTACGAACTTTTTCAGTCAGCTCACGCCTCATATTATCTGCCACTTCCTGCCGTAATTTAGCAATACCACCCTCGGTAACGCCAAAAGCTGTCGCAAACTCATCGTTCGCCTCTGGCAACTGCGCCTCTTCAACCGTATGTGCCGTAATAGTAAACTCGGCAACCTTACCCGCAAGATTTGTCGCGGCATAATCAGCAGGAAACTGAACTGGCACTTGCTTGGTCTGACCGGCGGTCATACCAAAAATACCCGTCTCGAAGTCAGGGAGCATCCGCCCCGCACCTAACACCACAGGAAAATTGCTACCTTTGCCACCCTCGAAGGCCACGCCGTCGATCTTACCTTCAAAATCAATCGTGACACGATCCGACTCTTTGGCAGCTCGCTCAACCTTGCTGTAGGTCGCCTGTTGACGGCGTAAATTATCGATCATCGCATCGATATCGGATTCGGCAACTTCAACCTTTGGCTGATTAACGGTGAGGCTAGTAATTCCCTGCACCTTAATTTCTGGATAGACCTCGAAGATCGCATGAAAACTGAGATCCTGCCCCTCTTCATCTTTGAGTTGCTCGATTCGAGCTTGCCCAGCAGGATTAAGCTTTTGCTCGGTTGCCGCATCTGAGAAAGCCTTCTGCACAAGATCTTCAACAACTTCTTGGCGAACCGCAGCACCATACTGCTGTTTAACCACCGTCACAGGAACTTTGCCAGGACGAAATCCATTGATGCGAACCTTACGAGACAAAGATTGCAGACGGGCACTGATCGCCTCTGCCACCTGTTGCGCCGGAACCTGAAGACTCATGCGACGCTCAAGAGCACCCGTGCTTTCTATCGACACCATCATAACGCTGAAAACCTCAATCTACGGCCTCATGGTCCATCCATGAGGCCAATTATTGGTGCGAAAGGAGAGACTCGAACTCTCACGGGGTTACCCGCTGGAACCTAAATCCAGTGCGTCTACCAATTCCGCCACTTTCGCAATCCGTCACCCCACCATGGATGTGCTATCCGATTCCGGCGGGAGGGGGCGGCATTATAGAGAGGAGTTGCTCAGCTCTCCACCCACAAATCAATCATTTATGCCACCAAGTGGATAAAAATATCCAAAAACAGCGATTGACAACCCCTTAATCACCCGAGGAGTCCACCTAGTTAACTTCGGGACTGAGGTGCACGGCGTTTCTGCACCTGCCGTTCAGATAAACGGATTGCCATTAATCGACTCAATGGTAGGGATCTCCTGCTTAACATCCCAGTGCTCAATCACCTTACCGTTTTCGACCCTAAATATATCCACGATTGCCATTTCAGGCCCTTCCGGCCTGGGCTTGGACAGCATATGCAAAACCACTAAATCATTTTCAGCAACCACACGCTTAATAATAATTTTCGAACTGGGGTTCCGCGCATGAATACCCCTGGCAAACTCAAGGAAAGCTTCCGCACCGCTTTTCACACTGGGATTATGCTGGATGTAACCATCACCTAAATAGACCCGAGCAGCATCGAGGTTTCTATCAATGAATGCTGCTGTATAAAATCTAATCACAATCTCTTTATTACTGAGCGTGGTTTCAGCATGGAGCGAAAAACTGCAGACCAGCATAAAACACAAACTCACTCTAACCAGAAACTTCATTTGCCTTCTCCAAGACCCGAAAGGTTTATTATGATCAAGTTATTGCAACTGAACGCCATACCCAGAAAATGCACCATATAAAACAATGAACTCATTGACAACCGGAACACCAAGATGAGGATACGATAAGCAACTCAAACCATGATAGATTAGACATATAAATAGTGTATATATTCTTGAATCACTGGCAGAAACCCCATGCAAACCATCTTGATCTTGATACTAACTGTTTTCATCACGATCTTTGCTACACAAAATGCCGATATCACCACCATCAGTTTTTTATGGTGGCACATGCAAGCTTCATTGGCCATTGTTATTGCAGTATGCTTACTCAGCGGTATTTCCATGACACTATTAGCGCTTATCCCTAAGTTACTCAGACATAGAAAAGACACAAAGCAACTACAGGATAAACTGGACACACTTCTGACAGAAAACAGTCAGCGCAAGCCTTAAACCAATAAGGTTAATGATGACTCATCCATAATCATGGCCTTATAAACAAAACAATCTCTAATTAAAAACTCAGAGACCTAATTTTGAACATTCAAACCAAAGCGGCGTTTAAATACAAAATATTCAGCTTAATATTATTATTTTTTGGGCCCATTCAATCTAAAGCAGATTTACTACCCGCTCAAAACGCCACCCTGACCCTCATTGACTCTTCCGTTTATCTGGTGGTGTCTACACCTGCATCCGCCCTTACAGGCATTGATGATAATGGCGACGGACTGATTAGCAACTCGGAGCTGAACAATCACGATACGCAGATACAACAGCAATTTCAGGAACGATTCCGACTGACAGACAATGGCAAGCCTGGTACCCCAGTACTTACCATGGTGAAAGATCCAGGCATCAACACCACATCAGCTGGATTTCCATATATTGTGGTATTGCAACGGATTAACTTTCCATCGCCACCAAAAAGCCTTTTACTGACTACCGATTTATTCGGCACTAATAAAGGCGAAGACAAACTGACACTACAAGCCACGTTAGGTAAAGCATCTGATCCTGAGAGTCGCACCGCTGTTGTTATTCTCGAACCTGCAAACAATAGCCAAAGATTGTTTGTTGGAGGCTGGGAAACATTCACCAAATTCATCAGAATCGGTATAGAACACATTTTATCCGGTAAGGATCATCTACTTTTTTTATTGACCATTCTGGTAGCAGCTGCAGGATGGCGATACTGGCTCAGCGTAGTCACTAGCTTCACTATCGCTCATAGTATTACTTTATCCCTTTCAGCACTGGGTACAATCCGCGTAGAGGCCAGCCTAGTCGAACAAGCCATTGCAGCTAGCATTGTATTAATGGCATTGCATAATCTATTGCGGCAAGGCACCCATACCCGAGGATTAGTCCCGATGGTTTTCGGCTGTGGCTTACTGCACGGCCTTGGGTTTGCGTCCGCGCTGAGCGAAATGGGCCTCGATAGCGGGCACCGTGTTGCTACTTTAGCTGGGTTTAATGTCGGAGTGGAATGCGGGCAATTTATATTCCTTATTGGGGTAATCTCTATTATCACCCTCATACGTCGTTTTATCCCTGCTTTTACTGAGAGATTGTTAACTCAATTAGCCTCTACAGTTGCAGTCATTCTGGGAGGCAAGATGCTAATAGAACGAATTGAATTTCTAAACCAGCTACTTGAAAAGATACTGTAGATTGAAAGTTAAAACCAACTCTAAAACTGCCAGCGATAGCCAAGGTAATAGTAATAACGATTGCTCTTCTGATCTGTTACCAATGAATCACGAGTTGATGACTCATTGCCGACCTCAAGATCAAACAATAGCGTAGGCTTCTGCAAACTAAGCCGTAGAGAAGGCGCAAATAACCACGTTTTACTATCGTCACTCCTAAATGAACCACGATCAATACGTAACTGAGGACCAAAACGCCAATCGCCCCAGATCGGCATACGACTACTGAAGCCAAAAGATGTAGTCGCGATTGCTCCACCAGTTTGATGCCTTAATCCAAAGATATTGATATCACCCGAACGAATCAATCCACTGGCCACTAACTGCGCTGAATAGATCATTTCAGGCCCTTCGGGAGGAATACCTTCGACTTGTGGAAAGCCTTCCAATACCTCAGAACCATCTGATGGCGGTGATGCAGCCGTAATAATTCTTTGCGTAGTTAAGTGCAACTGCATACGCTCCCCAATGGGGCGTGAAGCAGTCAGGCTATACAATTGAGTATCTGGTGTCCTGTCCAATGCCAACTGCTTAATACGCTCATCATTAAACGCACTTGATAACGCATCCAACGTACTAACCGGTTGCCCTATCAAAGAATTATGCGTTGTCACTAACGGGTTTTTACGTTTCTCAAAATCGACATTTAGCGACCAACTGGCTGGTAATTGCAGATTACCCACCAATACCGCGGTGTTAAACACCTGAAAATGAACATCGTAATCTACAAAGCCAATAAATACGCGACCGGGACGGAAATAGCGTATTTGCGTACCTACCGCCTGACGATCAACCTTGCCTTCTAAAGACTGATTCACTACATACAGACTTGGCTCGACGACATTTGCAAAAGTACCTAAATTGAATGAGATTGACTGAAAGATACGCTGAGTGTTAACCCCACTTCGAGAACTATCTACTGGCATACCAACGGTAATATCAGTTGTGAAATGCGGATGCCATTGATAACTACTGACCAAACCATCATAAGTACCAAATGATCCACTACCAGATCGATTTTTCCGCCCTAAACTGCCGTACCAGAGATGATCACGATCTGAAAAATCCACAAAAGCACTACTCACATACAACTGATTTCCTATTCCCCCTTTAGAGAAATCCAATCGATATCCAGCACTCACACGAAAACGGGTATCTGTTTCGAAACCACGATAACGTGCTGTGAAATCAACATCATTCAGAACCCCGCTTAATGTTGGCAGTTGCTGAGAACTTGCATCTACTGTTAGCGCATTTTCGTCACGACGATAGTACTGAGAGACCCCTCCATTAAATTTCCATGTACCTTCTTCAAAATCACTAGAGCCCCCACCCTGCCTTCCTGGCAAACTTGCTGTACGTAGAGCATTTAAGCGCTGCCTGACACGATCGGCTGCTTTATCTTTGGGAAAGTCACGTAGAAACCGCTCATATTCAGCTTGCGCATGAGCCAATTCCCCCACTCGCTCATGCGCCAAACCTAGCAACTCTTGAGCAGCCGCCTGATATTTATGACTGGATTCAGCAATCAGCTTAGTAAAGAGCTCAATAGCGACCGCGTATTCTTTACGTCTAAAACGGGCATTAGCTTCATTCCATAGAGCATCTACGGCACTATCCATGCTGGTAGAAGACAGATCTTTTTGGGTCTGCTTTTCTATAGAAACTGCCGAAATAGCATCCTCAGGAACGACAATAGACTGTTCAGTAATTTGTTCGTCAGCGATTGCCAACCAGGCACGTGGATAAGTTTTTTGTGCTGTAAGCAGTTGACGCTCAGCCTCAGTACGTGTCGCTATAGGCCCATACCTGAGTCGATACCAATGAGCACCATCATTATCCTGCTCAGAAATATAAATAGCTCCACCTAAGACACTTTTAGCTTTTTGGATATCAGACTCTGAAAATACCAAGCGCGATGATTCCAAATTAATTGAATAAGCGACAACCGTATCTCTATTCACCACATCACCCACAAAAACATTAGCCTGCGCATCACCGGTTTCGCCTTCACGAAGGATACGAATGCGCAAGCCGCGCTGATCATTGGTGGGAACCAACAAATACTTCTGCTCGAGCCGCCAATGGATCAGTAGTTCTGCCTCATTAGCCATTAAAGACATTAACTCAAGGGATCGCACTACGGCAGGTGCTGGAGATGCCAAAGACTCATTACCAATGACTGTCGCTGGACACCCATAACCCAAATTCAAACGCACACGAAGCTCATTGCCCTGACCAACTGGAGCATGAGTCACATAACGAACGGGGCACGAAAATGCAATCGTTAAATCATAGTGAGCAGGCGTCTCCACAAGATCCACATCTTCTAAAATTCTTGTAAAAGACTGAGCCTCTACGCCACCGCACAATAAAAAACAAAAAAAAAGCTGGAATGATGCTACTTTTTTTAGGAACGCGATCAAATAACGCATGATGGAATAAATATATGAATTCATATGAAACTGATATTCATCAGTTAAAACTCGTGTCCGTGACTTTATGATGACTATTACGAGTGGTTTTTATTTTTGTAAGGGTTGAATCCGTATAAATATGACAAGAACCAGCACAATTCTTTAGTTCACTGACCGTATATCTAGACACATTATTAACCTTAATATGCGGATCAGACTTATAGTTAGCCGCATGACAGCCCGCACAATCAGGCCGATAGGCCGCAGCCTTCCAAGTGGCCGCATCTGTATTGGTAGTATGGCAACTCAAACATGTTAGAGCCAATCGGGCACTGTGATCTCCAGGATACTCTAGAGAAGCATGTTTGAAACTTATTGGTGACCATACGGATGTTGTATGGCATACATTACAATCGCGCATTGTACTCATATGAGTAATATTTTTGCCCGTAGCAAATGTGCCGTTATGGCATGAAGAACAACCAGTAGTAATACCAGAATGACTGAATGTTGCAGGCTTCCATACCAGTCTTGAATGACATGTGTCACATGACTGTGTAGTAGGTATATGCGTTACGGGCTTTCCTGAAGCACTGATACCGTTATGACATGTGATACACGTACCCGCTACAACATCAATATGATCAAAACGCGCCGGATTCCATGCAGTTGTGGTATGGCATGTCTCACACGTATTAGCGGAAGGAATATGATTTGTGGACTTACCAACTGCTGTCATACCATTATGGCACGAGGCACAGGTGCCGATCACCTGCGTATGATCTACCTTACTCGCAGGCTTAAATGTCGAAGTCACATGACAGCTCTCGCAAGCATTGGTACTGGCAATATGCGTCACCCCCTTACCCGTCGCCGTCGTACCGTTATGGCACGAGGCACAGGTGCCGATCACCTGCGTATGATCTACCTTGCTCGCAGGCTTAAATGCCAACGTCACATGACAGCTCTCGCATGCGCTGGTACTGGCAATATGGGTCAGCGCCTTACCCGTCGCCGTCGTACCGTTATGGCACGAGGCACAGGTGCCGATCACCTGCGTATGATCCACCTTACTTGCAGGTTTAAACGTCGC
>CANGJP010000027.1 GCA_947454465.1 Pseudomonadota bacterium | reverse complement strand
GCGAACATTCCAAGTCATGGTTTTGCTGAGCGCGGTTTGGTGATGGTGCCAGAAGGGCGCGGGGTGTTTGGTCGATTCACTGTGCATGAGAATTTATTGATGGGTGCGTATTGTCGCCATGACAAGGCCGCTATCAATTCAGATCTGGATAAGGTCTATCAATTGTTTCCGCGCTTAAAAGAGCGTCAACAACAACTGGCAGGGACATTATCCGGTGGTGAGCAGCAGATGGTGGTGATTGCACGCGCCATGATGGCTAGGCCACGCTTGTTATTGTTGGATGAGCCCTCAATGGGTTTGGCGCCACTGATTGTTAAACAGATTTTTGAAATTATTCATCAAATCGCTAATGATGGCGTCACTTTGTTACTGGTAGAGCAGAATGCCCGACTGGCGTTAAAGACCGCGCAGCGGGGCTATGTCATGGAAAATGGGTGCATTACCCTTGTTGATAGCGCCGAAGCACTCTTGAACAATCCAACTGTACAGCACGCTTATTTGGGCGAGTGAGATTGCTCATGCGGCAATGAAGCCGCGCTTGCGTAACAGTGCGGTGACATCGGGGTCGCGACCTCTGAAATTTCGATAGGCCTGATCGGGCTCGTGTTGATTGCCTGCTGTGAAAACATGGTGTCTTAATCGTTCGGCCAATTCGCGGTCGAACAAGTCGCCGCTACTGGTAAAGGCTTCCCAAGCATCGGCTACGAGGGTATCGGCCCATAAATAACTGTAGTAACCGGCAGCATAACCATCCCCAGAAAAAATGTGACTGAAGTGAGGAGTGCGGTGACGCATCACCACTTCGTTGGGCATGCCGAGCTGACTGAGGGTCTGTACTTCGAACTGTGCGGCATCAATACGTTGATCGCCTGCCAGATGTAATTGCATATCAATCATGGCGCTGGCTAGATATTCCAGAGTGGCAAAGCCCTGATTAAAATTACGAGCACGAGTGATTTTATCGACCAGTGTTGGTGGCATGGCTTCGTGCGTTTGATAATGTAAGGCGAAGCGCTGTAAGACTTCAGGTGCGAGCAGCCAGTGTTCGAGCAATTGTGAAGGAAATTCGACGAAGTCACGCGCTACGGATGTTCCCGCCAAGGTGGGGTAGTTCACCTGTGATAACAGTCCGTGCAGGGCATGACCGAATTCATGAAATAGTGTGACGGCATCATCCCAGTTGATGAGCGCCGGTTCACCGGCTTTGCCACGAGTGAAGTTGGCATTGTTAGATACAATAGGTGTTACTCGTCCTGCGAAGTGATGCTGGCTACGGTACTCACTCATCCATGCGCCTGATTGTTTGCCTACTCTGGCATAAGGATCAAAAAACCATAGGCCCACATGCTGATTAGTTTGATCAATCACTTCCCAAACGTTGACGTCAGGGTGATAGACCGGTACTTGAGTATGATCCAGTGCGGTAAACTTTAAACCGAATAATCGCTGAGCCACGAAGAACATGCCTTCGCGAAGTTTGTCCAATTGAAGATAGGGTTTCAGTTCGCTGGCATCTAGGTCATAGCGTGCCTTGCGAACGTGTTCAGCATAGTAACGGTAATCCCAAGGCTCAATCTTGATGTCATCCAGGTTGGCCAGTTTCTGCATATCGGCGACTTCTTCACGCACGCGCATCACTGCAGGTTGCCATAAAGCCTGCAATAGGGCGGAGGCCTGTTCAGGGGTTTTTGCCATGGCATCATCCAGTTGCCAATGGGCATGGGTGGCATGGCCGAGAAGTTGTGCGCGCTGTGCTCGCAGTGAAAGAATTTCGGTAATGAGTAATTTGGTGTCTGTATCGTTACCGTTATCGCCACGCAGGATAAAGTTGCGCCATACACGCTCGCGTAAGTCGCGACGGGTGCAATAGGTAAGAAAAGGTTCGACACTGGAGCGAGTATTGGCGATAAGCCATTTGCCGTGAAAACCGCGTTCAGTCGCATCAAGCGCCGCCGCATTGATCTCAGAGTCAGGCAGCCCTGCGAGATCTGTGATCGTGTCGAGCAACAGATACGTATCGTTTTCGTCTTTAAGAACGCGCTGGCTAAAATCGGTATAAAGGCTGGCGAGCCGCTGATTGATGGATGATAGCTGTTGCTTGGCGTTGTCCTCTAGTTGTGCCCCTTCACGCGCGAAGGATTGATATTGCACCCACGTTAACCGTTGTTGTTCTGGTGTAAGTCCACACTCAGTACGTTGCGCATACACCGTGGCAATGCGCTGAAATAAGGCCGTGTTTTGGGTGATGGCATCATGAAACGCCGCTAACTTAGGTTCGATCTCGCGTTCCACGGCTTGCATGGCTTCATCACTCAAGCAACCAGTGTAAACGTGATAGATGGCCAGGACCCGATCGAGAGTACGGCCGCTGCGTTCCAGTGCCGCCAAGGTGTTATCAAAAGAAGGGGCGTCAACTTGATGGGTAATCGCCTCAATCTCGCGTAGCTGTTCAGCCATCGCCAAGTGCATGGCTGTGGAAAAATCCGACACCTGCACTCGGTTAAAGGGGGGTATGCCGCCAAAGGCCCCAGTCCAAGGACAGAGCAATGCGTTTAACGAGTCAGAGTAGGTCATTGGCTGTGAGGAATGCATTCATCATGTATTAAGAGATTTTAGACCGTGAGTCTGCCGCGAAAGAGGGGTGTAAAGCAATTGACTTAATGGCCCTTAAGCAGGCAAGTTACGTCGAGCAATAAATCATTAGGATTTTATATGTCGGCACCTGAATGGTTTGGTCATCCACGTGGATTGGCGACGTTATTTTTCACCGAAATGTGGGAACGCTTTTCTTACTATGGAATGCGTGCCATTTTGGTACTGGCTATGGTGGCGGCAATCGATCAGGGTGGGATGGGGTTGGATGATCGTTCGGCTACAGCCATTTATGGGTTGTATACCGCTGGTGTGTACATGTTTACGCTGGCCGGTGGCTGGATCGCCGATCGGCTGCTTGGTCAGCGTGCTGCCGTATGGTATGGCGGAATCATGATTGCTTCTGGCCATTTCACGATGGCTTTACCGTGGGTGCAGACGTTCTTTATCGGCATGGTCCTCATCGTTTTGGGCACGGGCTTACTGAAGCCGAATATCAGTGCCATGGTCGGACAGTTATACCATGGAGACAGTGCCGCACGTCGTGATGCGGGCTTTTCTATTTTCTATTTGGGCATCAATCTCGGTTCATTTATTGGGCAACTGATTTGTGGTTATTTAGGTGAACGTGTCGGTTGGCATTATGGTTTCGGAGCTGCCGGTGTTTTTATGCTGATAGGATTAATGCAGTACCGAATCACAGGACATCACTTGGGAGTGGCCGGGTTACCGTCGCACTCATCAGACGAGAAGGTATTACGCATTCGTCAACGCGATTGGCGTATGGTGCAGATTATTTTGTCTTTGCTATTGGTGTTGTTGCTGTCCATCGCGACCGGATCATTAGAAGTTGATCCTTTGTTGCTTGCCCAAGGCACCGGTGTGTTTATTGTTGCGGTGTCCGTAGCCTACTTTGCCTATGTACTGGTGTGGGGTGGTTTGAGTGGGAATGAGCGCAAACGAATTGCTGCGATTATGGTGATGTTCGTGGCGGCAGCCTTATTCTGGTCAGGTTTTGAGCAAGCCGGTTCATCGTTTAATTTATTTGCAGAGCGTTATACCGATCGCGTGATGTTCGGCTGGGAAGTGCCTGCTTCTTGGCTACAGTCGATCAATCCTTTTTTTATTGTGCTATTGGCTCCGTTGTTTGCAGCTATGTGGGTACGGCTTGGGTTGCGTGGGTTGGAACCTTCCACGCCGATGAAGATGGTGTTGGGATTGCTGCAAATGGCGCTGGGGTTTTTGGTGTTGTATTTTGCAGCACAGTTTGTGGTGCGGGCGGAGCGTGTCGCCCCAACATGGTTGGTGCTGACTTATTTGTTGCACACTACCGGAGAGTTATGTCTATCGCCGGTTGGGTTGTCTGTGGTGACTCGGTTATCACCACCACGCTATGTAGGGCAGATGATGGGTGTGTGGTTCATGGGTGCCGCGTTGGGGAATCTGATTGCCGGACTGCTGGCTGGTTTTTTTGGTGAAGAGTCTGTTGCGACGATGCCTGATCGATTTTTTTCTGTGTTCGTCTTTGGTGTGGCTGCGGCACTGTTGTTATTGGTGTTTAACAGGCTTTTGAAGCAGTTAATGAGTGGCGTGAGATAGTTAAAGTTATGGGGGGATGAGATATGCGTAATACAGTGATCGGCTTGATGTTGTTAAGCTGTGGTCTGACAGCGTGTACTAAACATCAGCAAGTTACTGCGCAGGATGCAGATACATTTATCGCTCAGGTGAATCAAGAGCTACAAACTAAAGCGCCATTGTGGAGTGCGGCGGGTTGGGTGGCTGCTACGTACATTAACGAGGATACGCAACGACTTTCTGCCGCAGCTACAGAGGCAAGTCTAGAGTTTGAATCTCGTTCGATTGAAGGGGCAAAACGATTCAATGAAGTACACAACCTGAGTCCGGACACTGCACGTTCACTGCGATTGATCAAATTGGGCTCGGCCATGCCGTCCCCTAAGGATCCAGCCAAGCGGGCTGAACTAGCCAAGATTTCAGCAAAGATGGAAGCAAACTATGGTGCTGCTAAGTGGTGTACTCAGGATAGTGCGCATAATGAACGGTGCTTGTCCTTGCAGGAAATTCAAAAAATCATAGATAACGCTGATTTCTCGCATTCACCGACTGAGATCGCTCAGGCGTGGGCCGGTTGGCATGCCACTGCAAAGCCCATTCGGGATGACTATGTGAGATTCGTTCAGTTGATGAATGAGGGCGCTAAGGAAATTGGCTTTGCTGATACCGGCGAATTGTGGCGTGGTGGTTATGACATGACGCCTACTGAGTTTAATACTGAAGTGGAGCGACTCTGGTCGCAGGTGCAACCTTTATATGAACAATTGCATTGTACAGTTCGTGGCGCACTCAATAAAAAATATGGTGATACGGTGGTGCCGAAAGTGGGTCTAATTCCTGCGCATTTACTGGGTAATATGTGGGCGCAAGAGTGGACTAATTTATATCCGTTAGTGGAGCCGTATAAAGGAATTGCCGACTTGGATGTTTCCAGTGCACTTAAAGCACGGCGTGAACTGGAGTATCAATCGCGATTGGCTGCATTCAAAGGCAAGCCATCTGTTGAGCAGCAAGCGGACATAGCGCACCAAGCTGATCAAGCTATGGCTGTAAAGATGGCGCGTATTTCAGAAGATTTCTACACTTCGATTGGTATGCCATTGCTACCTGATTCGTTCTGGCAAAAGTCCATGTTGGTTCAGCCACGCGATCGTGATGTGCAATGTCATGCCAGTGCGTGGGATATCGACCCCCTTACAACGGATGTGCGTATCAAACAATGTATTGAACCCAATGAAGGGGAGCTGATTACTATTCATCATGAAATGGGTCATATCTACTACTACCTGATGTATCAGAAACAGAAGCCAATATTTCAAGCAGGTGCGCATGATGGTTTCCACGAGGCGATTGGTGACACGGTAACTTTGTCATTGACTCCAGCGCATCTTGAGAAAATTGGACTCGTCAAACAAGCTCAGACTGATCAGCGCGCGCTCATCAATTCACAGATGAAGCTGGCACTTGAAAAGATTGTGTTTTTGCCTTTCGGTAAGTTGGTAGATCAATGGCGCTGGAAAGTCTTTTCGGGTGAAATTCAGCCTGAGCATTACAACGAAAGTTGGTGGGCGTTACGCTCACGCTATCAGGGCGTAGCCATGCCCATGGCTCGTGCTGCAGATGATTTTGATCCGGGTGCGAAATATCATGTGGCGGGTAATACGCCGTATACACGTTACTTCTTATCATTCATTCTGCAGTTCCAGTTTCATAAGGCTTTGTGTGATGCCGCGGGGTATATTGGCCCCCTGTCACAGTGCGATATTTACGGTAATAAAGCGGCGGGCGAAAAATTTATGGCCATGCTGGCGGCAGGCTCTTCGCAGCCGTGGCAGGACACTCTGGAAAAGCTCACGGGAACCCGCACGATGGATGCTTCAGCGCTGATTGAGTATTTTCAGCCCCTGATGACCTATCTGGCCGAGCAGAATAAGGAGCAGACCTGTGGTTGGTCAGCGGAAATGCGTCACTAATTACGCAGGTTAGCCTGACACTTACAGAACTATTACAGAATCGGCCCACTAAGCTTGGTATGGTGGCCTAGACATTCGTTTACAGGGGAATCCCGTGCCTGGCATTATTTCAAACCTATATAGTCGATTGCAGGAAAAACAGCCTAATTGGATTACCAAGCTGGCCTTACTGGTGTTTCATGTCGGTGCGGTCTTGGCTCTTTTTAATTTTACTTGGACCGGCGTGCTGTTTGCGGTGGGGCTATGGTGGTTAACCATTGGCTTAGGAATTGGTCTGGGGTATCACCGATTATTGACCCATCGTGCTTACAAAACGCCTAAGTGGTTTGAATACTTTGTGACGGTACTGGGTACCATGACATTAGAAGGCGGGCCTATTTTTTGGGTTGCCACGCACCGTAATCACCATAAGTACACCGATCAACCTGGCGATCCCCACTCGCCTCGTGACGGTCGCTGGTGGTCGCACATGGGCTGGATTGTCGGTGGAACGTCTATGCATGGTGATACCTCAAAGCTCGCCCCGCAGGTACCTGATCTCATCAACAACAAGTTTCATGTTTGGATCAGCAAGTGGCATTGGGTGCCGTTGACCGTAACCGGTTTTATCATTCTGGCTCTCTATGGGTGGCCGGTGACCTTATGGGCGGTTTTTTTTCGTGTCACTTTTGGTTTGCACTGCACTTGGTTGGTCAATTCAGCTTGTCATTTATGGGGTTCGCAGCGATTTGCTACCGGTGAAGATTCACGCAACAACTGGTGGGTGTCATTGCTGACTTTTGGTGAGGGCTGGCATAACAATCATCATGCCCACGCGCAGTCGGCTCGTCATGGTTTAGCCTGGTGGGAGATTGATATCACGTGGTACACCATCAAATTACTCAGTTTCATAGGTCTGGCCACAAACATCCGTTTACCTAAGTTAGAGACGGCGCTGACTACAATGAGCGATCCTAGCTTGGATGATGCAGGTACGGCCTAAATCATTCGCTCTAATGTCAACGGCTGCTTAAATCAGGTCAGGGATACCAACTGACCTGATTTAAGTGGATACGCTTGCTGCCGCGATGATCGCTTAAGCGTTACACTTGTTTAGCCATGCAGATCACTACCCGTCGTAACGCAATCGCATTTTTCATCGTACTGTGCAGTGCGCTGGTTGCGATTGCGATTGGGCTGAATATCTTCTGGGTCATTCAGTGGCGCGGTGTGGTATCGCTAGTTGTGGGGGTAGTGTTATTTGCGCTGATTATTGCCGGTATCATCATCAACACCATTTATTTGGTGCGTGAGATACGGCGGAATGAGCAGCATGATAGTTTCATCAATGCGGTGACGCATGAGTTAAAAACTCCTATTGCCTCCCTCCGTCTTTATTTACAAACTCTCGAGACGCGCGACGTCAGTGAAACGCAACGGCGGGAATTTTATCGTGTCATGCATAAGGATGCAGATCGCTTAACTGAAACGGTCGAGCAGGTATTGCGTGCGGCAGAGGTGGTACAGAGTCGTAAGCAGCGCAATTGGCTGCCTATAAACTTATTCGAATTAGTTAATGAATGTGTTGAGTTGGCCTGTCAGCGCCATCAGTTGAGTTCAGAGGCGATGAACTGTGTGCCCGTTCAACTTCCCGCACCAGCCACTACGGTCTTGGGTGATGTGGATGAATTACGAATAGTCTTGAGTAATTTACTCGACAACGCGGTGAAATATTCTCCGGAGGGAGTGCATGTTACGGCTGAAGTAGGCGCTGAAAATAAACAGGTGTGGGTGAGGGTCAGTGATCGAGGTGTAGGTATACCGCCAACGGATCTTAAGCGTATTTTCAATCGTTTTTTCCGTACTGGCAGGGCGCGCAGCAAAGTTAAAGGTACTGGCCTTGGGTTATTCATTGTTAAATCGATTGCTCGAAAACATCGTGGTGATGTCATTGCAGAAAGTGCTGGAGAGGGTAGAGGCGCCACGTTCACTCTGCGTTTGCCGAGAGTCCGCTCATGACTGCGGTGTTGGTTGTGGAAGACGAAGCGCATCTGGCACAAGGGCTGCGTTTTAATCTTGAGGCCGAAGGCTATACCGTGACCGTTTGCGATACTGGTGAGGCGGCGCTGTCTTGGTTACAGCACGGCGGTGCTGCGGATGTGGTAGTGTTGGATGGGATGTTGCCGGGTCAGGATGGCTTTGCCGTGGTTGCGACACTCCGTAAGGCCAGCAACTTTGTGCCGGTGCTGATGCTCACGGCGCTACATCGTCCTGAGGATGTACTGAAGGGCTTCGAAAGCGGTGCGGATGATTACCTTGCAAAGCCCTTTGATCTGAAAATTCTGCTGGCCCGAATCCGCAGTCTGCTAAGGCGCAAGACTTGGGTCAATGAAACGGCGCCAGCCAAAGAGATCGCTCAGCCGGCCGTCTATGAGTTTGATGGCAAAGTAGTGGATTTTCGTGCGTTAGAGCTACGTGCTGGAACCGGCAGTTTCAAGCTCACCATTATGGAAGCCGAGTTGCTACGCTATCTGATTCGTCATCAGGGGTTGCCCGTATCGCGCCAGCAAATTCTAGAAGACGTGTGGAACCTGCCGGCTGATATGGATACCCGTGCGATTGACAATTTTATTGTGCGATTACGGCGGTATATTGAAGCGGAGCCGACCCGCCCCAGGTACGTATTGACGGTGCGCGGGGTGGGATATCGGTTTGTCCCAGAGCCGGCTCAATAATCTGCTACCCGAGTGTTTTCGCTCGGTGGATGCACTTCATTAGCGATTTGTAACCTCTTCAGCATGGACATGGCACCCATCCGGACGCGCCAGCGTTTACAATAGCGACCTAATCCGCTCTCGGTAATCCTGTCTAGATGAACGCTTCCCTGCCGCTGCCCTTTGAAGACAACGAGTTAGAGTCGCCGCGTGTCCATTTTGAGCCGCACCCCCGACTGCGTGAGATTCCTTATAACTACACCTCTTTCTCTGATCGCGAAATTGTCATTCGTTTGTTGGGCGAGCCACTGTGGCAGGTGTTGCACGAATTGCGTGAAGAGCGCCGTACCGGTCGATCTGCGCGCATGTTGTATGAAGTGCTTGGCGATATTTGGGTGGTGCAACGTAATCCGTATCTGCAAGACGATTTGCTGGATAATCCAAAGCGTCGTCGTCTTCTGGTCGAAGCCCTGAATCATCGGTTAGGCGAGATTCACAAGCGGCGTGATGCGACGGATGGTGAGCGCGACCGCAAAGTTGGTGAGCTGCTCGTCGCAGCCCGCACAGCGGTAAGCGACTTTGAAGAGACCTTCAAGAAAACAGGACAACTGCGTAGCCGCGCTCGTAAGCTGCTGACCCGATATACGCGCAAAGATAATGTGTGCTTTGATGCTTACGCACGCACCTCGCACGTCACCGATGCCACTGACTGGCGAGTTGAATTTCCCTTTGTGGTGTTGATGCCTGACACCGAAGCCGAGATTCCGCAGTTGGTTCGCAGTTGTTTTGAGCTGGGTCTGACCGTTATCCCGCGAGGTGGTGGTACTGGCTATACCGGTGGTGCCATTCCGTTGACCCCATTTTCTGCGGTGATTAACACCGAAAAACTTGAAACTCTTAGTAAAGTCGAGTTGCTCGCTCTGCCTGAAGTAGCAAACCCGGTGCCAACTGTGTTTACCGAGGCCGGTGTGGTCACTCGCCGTGTTGCCGAAGCGGCTGAACGAGCGGGCTATGTGTTTGCAGTCGATCCTACGTCAGCCGATGCATCGTGTGTCGGTGGGAATGTAGCCATGAATGCCGGTGGGAAAAAAGCGGTGTTGTGGGGCACGGCTGTGGATAATCTGGCGTGGTGGCGCATGGTAGATCCAGAAGGTAATTGGTTGGAAGTGCAGCGCGTCGCTCACAATCTGGGCAAGATTCACGATGCGGAAGTGGCGATCTTCGAATTGACGTGGAAGGATGGCCGTGAACATCCTGATCAAGCGCGGGTACTGCGCACACAGCGGCTGGATATCAAAGGCAGTCGTTTTCGTAAAGTAGGTTTAGGCAAGGATGTTACCGACAAGTTTCTAGGTGGATTGCCCGGTGTTCAAAAGGAAGGCTGTGATGGCTTGATTACCTCCGCACGCTGGGTGGTGCATCGTATGCCCAGCTATACCCGTACCGTGTGTTTGGAGTTTTTCGGTCAAGCACGCGATGCCATTCCATCAATAGTCGAAATTAAAAATTATCTGGACGCCAACCTGTCGCGCACGGGGGTCATGCTTGCGGGGCTAGAGCACTTGGATGAGCGTTATTTGCGTGCCGTAGGTTACACCACCAAGTCCAAACGCGGTGTGCTGCCTAAAATGGTACTGATCGGCGATATAGTGGGCGATGATGACAATGCTGTCGCGTTAGCTACTTCCGAAGTGGTCCGTATGGCTAATGCCCGTACGGGTGAAGGATTTATAGCCGTGAATCCCGACGCGCGCAAAAAATTCTGGGTTGATCGTGCGCGTACTGCGGCTATCGCTAAGCACACTAATGCGTTCAAGATTAATGAGGACGTAGTGATTCCTCTGCCGCGCATGGGTGAATACACCGACGCCATTGAGCGCATTAATATCGAATTGTCTTTCAAAAACAAATTGGAATTGCTGGACGAGTTGTATCGGTATTTGACTGGTGAATTAAAGCTGGCTGAGACCGATGATCCTGAGCTCAATCGATTGCCTGCTTCTGAAATGTTAGGCGAACGGCAGTCTGAGGCGATTGCGTTGGTGCTGAAAGTCCGTCAACGCTGGCAGTATTTAGCAGATCATCTGGATCAGTCCTTACAAAGTGTCTTAACTCAGTTGAATCAACTCGGTTATTCGGCTTTGCTCAAAGACTTTGAGCAGCGCATCATCCAGGATGCGACGTGTCGCGTCTTTGATGTGATTCAGGATCGTAGTATACGTATTAGCTGGAAGCAGGAAGTTCGCAACGAATTACGGCATATTTTTTCAGGCGCAGTGTTTGTTCCGGTGTTGACTGAGTGCCAGTTAATTCATCAGCGTGTGTTGCGTGGTCGCGTGTGGGTCGCGCTGCACATGCATGCCGGTGATGGTAACGTGCATACCAACATTCCTGTCAATTCAGATAATTATGAAATGCTCAAGACGGCTACGCATGCTGTCGAACGCATCATGAACATTGCCCGCAGTTTGGATGGCGTGATCTCGGGAGAGCACGGCATTGGTATTACTAAACTTGAATTTCTCAGTGAGGCAGAGACGGCAGATTTCCGAGCCTATAAGCATCGCATTGATCCACAAGGTCGTTTTAATAAAGGCAAGCTGTTGCCGGGTGCGGATTTACGCTATGCCTATACACCTAGCTTTAATTTGATGGGCCATGAGTCGCTTATCATGCAGCAGTCAGATATCAATTCGATTTCTGATGCCATTAAAGATTGCTTGCGATGCGGAAAATGTAAGCCGGTATGCTCTACTCATGTGCCGCGTGCCAATTTACTTTATTCGCCTCGCAACAAAATTCTCGCTACCTCTTTATTAGTAGAAGCTTTCTTATACGAAGAACAGACTCGTCGTGGTGTATCCATTCAGCATTGGGATGAGTTTGGTGATGTGGCTGATCATTGCACCGTTTGCCATAAGTGCGAAACACCGTGCCCTGTCGACATCGATTTTGGTGATGTATCCATGGCAATGCGTGATCTGCTACGCCGTATGGGCAAAAAGCGTTTTAATCCGGGTACCGCAGCAGGCATGTTCTTTCTCAATGCGACCAATCCTGAAACCATCAAGTTGACCCGCAAAGTGATGATTGATTGGGGTTACAAGGCGCAGCGCGTTGCTAGTACGGCACTGAATTTGTTTGCTAAACAGCAGACTAAGCGACCGCCCGCAACAACGGGAGGACGACCAGCAATACGTGAGCAGGTGGTTCACTTCGTTAATAAGAAGATGCCAGGCAATTTGCCTAAGCGAACCGCGCGTGCATTGCTTGATATTGAAGACAGTAACTATGTGCCAGTAATTCGTGATCCCAAGCGTGGCTCAGCTGATAGTGAAGCGGTGTTTTATTTTCCTGGATGTGGCTCGGAGCGCTTGTTCTCGCAAGTGGGCTTGGCTACGCAGGCAATGCTATGGCATGTCGGTGTACAAACGGTGTTGCCACCGGGTTATTTGTGCTGCGGCTATCCGCAGCGCGGCGCGGGTCAGTCCACTAAAGCCGACAAAATGGTGACAGATAATCGTGTGTTATTTCATCGCGTAGCTAATACGCTCAACTATCTTGATATTCAAACCGTGGTGGTCAGTTGCGGTACGTGCTTCGATCAACTGCAAGGTTACAAGTTTGAAGATATTTTTCCGGGTTGTCGCATTATTGATATTCATGAATATCTGATGGAGAAGGGTGTGAAGTTAGAGGGCGTGACTGGTACTCGCTATATGTATCACGACCCTTGTCATACACCGATGAAGAGTTACGATCCGCTCAAAGTCGTGAATACGCTGATGAATGATAAGGTCAATGGCAAGATTGAAAAGAATGATCGCTGTTGCGGTGAATCAGGTACGTTTGCGGTTACGCGTCCCGATATTGCAACCCAGGTTCGCTTCCGTAAAGAACAAGAAATGCGTGCGGGTACCGAAAAGTTGCGTGCTGATGGTTTTGATGGCGAAGTAAAAATTCTGACGTCATGCCCTTCTTGTATGCAGGGCTTGAAGCGATATAACGATGATTCAGGTACCGATGCTGATTACATCGTAGTGGAAATTGCTCGGCATGTGCTAGGTGAGAATTGGTTGGTGGATTACGTCCAGCGAGCCAATAGTGGCGGTATTGAGCGTGTACTTGTGTAAGCCCTAGGATATGTAGCGTGAACTCGATGCCACCGATTACCCGAACCTTGATCTACGCCAATATTGGTGTGTTTTTTATTCAGAATGTTGCCGGCAGTTCTATTGAGTTCTCTTTTGCGTTGTGGCCGTGGAGTACGCCGCTATTTCACGTCTGGCAATTGCTGACGTACGGCTTCTTACATGCCTCCTTATCGCATCTATTCTTTAACATGTTTGCTTTATATATGTTTGGATCCGATATTGAACACGAACTCGGCGCGCAGCGATTTCTCAATTACTATCTCGTTAGCGTGGTGGGTGCTGCGGTCATGCAATTAGTCGTGACTCAATGGATTGGTGGTCCGCCGGTACCCACGGTCGGTGCTTCAGGTGGCGTATTTGGTCTTCTGCTGGCTTTTGGTATGTTTTTCCCGCAGCGGCGGATCATGCTGCTCATTCCCCCAATTCCGATGCGAGCGTGGGTATTTGTGACCCTTTACGGGCTGATCGAGCTGGCGATGGGTGTGCTAGGTACTGAACAGGGTGTGGCACACTTCGCGCACTTGGGTGGCATGTTGGCGGGCTTTCTTCTGCTTAATCACTGGCGTAATCAGGTTAGGTAGGTGTTAAACAACGCCGTCAGTGTTTGTTGCTGATGCAAAGAATTGCCAATTGCCGCAAAGTGCATGACAAGGTTCTTGGCAGGAAATCTGTCAGGCGTTCAAATGTTGGGTGATAGGCTGTAAGCCGCCCGTTTCGGTTGAAGTTCGGCTTCGTTTCATAAAGCGTTAATTAAAAGTGAGCGATAAATTATGAGCAATGCAACATCGGTTCTGATTGTTGATGATGATCGCGAGTTGGCGCAGATGCTGACTGAATACCTAACGGCTGAAGGGTTTGTGCCGACCGTTGTCCACGATGGGGCGACGGCGTTGAATAAACTCGCTAGCAATAAATTCGAATTAGTCATCCTCGACGTCATGTTGCCCTCGCTTAATGGTTTCGATGTCTTGCGTAACCTGCGTCAGACGCTGTCGGTACCTGTCATCATGCTTACCGCGCACGGTACGGATGTGGATCGCATTGTTGGTCTGGAGTTGGGCGCTGATGATTATTTGGCAAAACCTTTTAATCCACGTGAACTGGTGGCGCGTATTCGTGCTGTATTACGTCGATTCTCACCCCGTGATAGTGCTTCTGGATCACCTGCGCCACCGGTGACAGTTGGACAGTTAAGGTTGGATCCGGCCACGTTCGGTGTGACGCTTGAAGGTAAGCAGATTCGGTTGACCGGTACTGAGTTTCGCGTGCTAGAAATGTTGATGCGCACTCCAGGGCAGGTGCAATCTCGGGACTTACTGACTGAGCGGGTGCTCGGTCGTAAGTTGACACCCTATGATCGCAGTATTGATACGCACGTCAGTAATCTTCGTCGCAAGCTGGGATTGGGTGTACCGGGATTGCCTGAAATTCGCAGCATCCGCGGTACAGGCTATGTGCTCACGGCCCAAGGTGAGGGCCACGTGTGAAGAGTCTGTTTGTACGCATATTCCTGTCTTTTTGGCTGGCCATGGGGCTGATCCTGATAGGCAGTGTAGGCGTCACAGCAGCGTTTATTATCAACCGTTCGACTGAAATTCAGAGTCTTGTACCCGGTGAGTTAGCCATTACGGCTGAACAGCGTTTGGTGGCAGGTGGTTTGGATGGCGTCAGGGATTGGGCGCGCGATATGCGCAATATGCATCCCGGCTTGGATATTTTCATTGTAGATGCCTTAGGTCGATCCATCACCAAACAGACACCTCCCGAATTTATACAGCGTCGCATTGCTCGTTTGCAGAGTGAAGGGTTACTCAATGGCCCTTCACGGCGTGGTAGTTCACCTGGTGGTGATTTATTACGCACCGAGCCTCAAATCACTGCCGCTAATGGAGCGGTGTATACCTTGGTGTTTTCTCAGGTACCGGATTGGTCACCCGCGGTGTTGGGTACACCAGGCATTCAAGCGCTCCTGCTGATGTTGGCACTGACAATCAGTGGTTCCATTTGTTGGTATTTGGCTCGGTCGGTGACGCGTCCTGTAGAAAAGTTGCAATCCAGTGCACGCTCTTTAGCTAACGGTAATCTTGATGCGCGAGTGGGTGCGGAATTCGCTTATCGAAAAGATGAGTTGGCGGTATTGGCGCATGACTTTGATCAAATGGCCGATCGGTTACGCAGTCTGATCGATTCAAAAGAAGAACTCCTTCGCGATGTTTCGCATGAGTTGCGTACACCCTTAGCTAGATTACGTTTGGCATTGGGCTTGGCGCGACGTGAAGGTGCCGATTTAGGGCGTGAGCATGACCGAATAGAACGTGAGGCTGAACGGTTAGACGAATTGATTGGAGAAATTCTGCGTCTGTCTCGTTTGAGTAGTGCTCAGCAGGCAGTGCACCGCGAGCGTTTTGATTTTGCTGCACTTGTTGCTTCTGTGGCGGAGGATGCACGTTTAGAGGCGCATGCTCAAAATAAAGAAGTGAGCTTTAATTATGTCAATCCGCTAACCCTTTTGGCTGATCAGGAATTATTTCGTAGTGCTATCGAAAATGTAGTTCGTAATGCCTTGCGATTTACGGCGCTCAATACGGCAGTTGAAATAACTTTGACACCAGAGATTAATAAAGTGGTGTTGGAAATTCGCGATCATGGTCCGGGCGTACCCGAGGCCGAATTAGATCGGTTATTCGAGCCGTTTTATCGCGTTACTCAGCAAGCGCGTGAGCGAGATACGGGGGGCTATGGATTGGGGTTGGCAATTACGTCACGAGTGATCAGCGTGCATCAGGGTACCGTGATGGCCCGCAATGCAGTCGATGGGGGCTTGATCATCACGATGACTGTGCCGGTTTAAGTTTTATTAGGTATGAGCCGATGATATTTTCTGATGTCGTATGTCAGGTGGGGCTACGGCACGTCCGCTCAGTATAAACAACAATAATCTAGTGCTTAAGTTTTGCTGTTAGCGTCCGTTAACTGACTTAAGTCTTAGGTGTCAATCATTTCATGCAATAGATGTGACCCGCCTCACAGCCCGTTCGGTCGTGATGTACTAAGATCAAAGCTGACCTAAGCGATTGTTGTACCTAGGAAGGTATCACGATCGTGAATGGCCCAAATTTATAGGACAAGTCATGACACTAGCTGCTGGTAATCACGCGATAACGCTTGAAACAACTTCCTTACAGCAGCAGTCCACCGTTATTGTTCATGTCAGAGGCCCCAAAGAGGTGCCGCTGAAGTTGGATTTATCTGACCTAGCTGTTCCAAAATTAGATGATTTGCAGGTCGACGGACTAAAGCCAAGTTGGTTTTCGCGAATTTTTAGCCGCTGATCAGCGGTATCTCAGGGTAAGTTGGGGCTTTGTAATATCAACGCTACAGCGTGCACCTGTTACCCTCTCTGGTATTTAGGATTAGAAAAATAACAGCACGCTCCCATAACGGCCGTTACCCTTTGGTTTAGGAAAGGGATTGCCCTTAACTTAATCATGACGGTATTATCAAAGGAGTTCCGGCGTATTCTATAGAACCTGTTGAGTCCGGATGGCATTAAAACAGGAAATGGAAGCCCTTAAGGAATCAGGGAAAGGATCATGAATGCCGGTCTTTTGATGATCGTTTTTTGATTATGTAAAAGTACAGGGGCCAAAATGAAACCAATTCTGTTACCTCGCTCTATCCTTACCGTATCGCTGATGGGATTGTTTGTTGCAAGCGCAGCGGGACTCACTTCTCCGGTATTTGCCCAGTCCAAAGAGGTGTTGGAAGAGGTGATGATCACGGGGTCTTCCATCAAGCGCGTGCAGGCCGAAGGGCCGTTACCTGTACAGGCTTTCAGCCAAGAAGACATTGTCCGGAGTGGGGCCACTTCCGTCACCGACTTTGTGCAGCGACTGCCCGCCATGCAGGGGTTCACGACTCAGGCGGAATCAGTGGGTGGTAGCGGCGGTGGTGTCACAACGGCGTCCTTGCATGATGTCGGTGAACAGTACACCTTGGTCTTACTCAATGGACGACGGGTTGCACCCTCCAATTCCGGTACCACCATTGACCTCAACTCCATTCCCTTGACTGCCATTGAGCGTATAGAGGTACTGACTGACGGTGCTTCAGCGCTTTACGGTGCCGATGCGATTGCAGGTGTGGTCAATTTCATCCTCAAAAGCGGATATTCGCCACTGACAGTGGATGCTCGTATCGGCGTGTTGGAATATGGCGGTGGTCAGCAACAGAATTTTGCGATTAGCCGAGGTTGGGGTGGCATAGAGAGTAAAGGGTATGAACTGTTTTTAGCGGCAAGCTATGACAAAACCAATCGTTTGAAGGGAAGTGATCGAGAATTTGCTAAGACTGGAATTATTTCGGGTACCTATGGCGGTCTGAGTTACGATTTTTTCAACGGTTCATCTCGCTCTGTTCCGCCCAATGTGGATGTCTATGGGGCGGCCATTGGCGGCTTGGATGACGATGGATTTCCGATTGACTCTATTTCATTCAGTCCTTATTACAAAGCAAATGGTAAATGTCCTGCTGCGCATGTATATGTAGGGACGCAGTGTTATTTTGATTACACCTCTACGGTAGAGATTGCGCCAGAGGTGACAAGGGCAGCGGTGTATGGATCGGGCAAGGTGCAATTGGGTGACACGGGTTGGAAGGCGTTTGCTGATCTTGCCTACACGGATGTTAGTACGGTTGCGCGCATCGCGCCGTATCCTGCTGAGTTTGCTTTGGATACGACCAATCCTTTATATGCAATTTACGTGCGACCCTATCTGACCACTGCGCAGGCTGCATTGGTCACCGATGTCAATGTTAAATACCGTTTGTATGATTTAGGTAACAGAACGAATGAATATTCAACACAGTCATTGCATGTTGTGACAGGCGTTGAAGGGAGCGTTGCGGGTTGGGATGTAAGTGGTGCCCTCACCGCATCAAACCAAACACAGGATGAAAACTATCTGGGTGGATATCCCTTAGCGGACAAATTCAATACGGCTCTTTCTAATGGATCAGTGAATCCATTTCCCTATACCGTGGGCACCATGCCGGCGAATCAGATAGCAGCATTAAGAGCTACTCAGTACGTGGGTAAATACAGTACGGATAAGATCAGCATGATGGGGATCGATGGCAATATGCAGCGCGAGCTATTCTCATTGCCAGGTGGGGATTTTGTTGCTTCATTGGGGGTCGATTACCGTAATACAGGATACAAAAAGACACCTACTGAAGTGGCTGCTGAAGCCTTGATTCTGTTCGATGATCCGCAGCCTAAGTTTGACTTGTCACGCAGCAATCTGGGGGCATATGCGGAAATATTGGCACCAGTTAGAAAAACGATTGATCTTACTGCGGCGGCTCGCTATGACCAAATCTCGGGTGTGAAGGATAAGGCCAGCGGTGTTAATTTTGGCAAGACTGAAACTGCAGCCACCTACAAAGTTGGCGCAAAGTGGCAATCGCTGGATACCCTAGCGTTGCGGGCAAGTTATGGTACGGGCTTCCGTACAGCTACGATGAAAGAAATTGCTCAGCCAAAAGTAGATTTTGGTGTAACCGGTGGGACCTATGATTGTCCTTTCAATGGCAGTTATGATCCGCGCGGATATATTGCTGCTGGTTATGTATGTCCTAATAATCTTCAATTTGAAATGTTTCAAGGGGGTAATCCAGACCTGAAGCCTGAAAAGTCGAATCAATGGAATGTTGGCTTGGTTTGGGAGCCACTAGAAGCGCTGTCGGTGGGGTTGAACTACTGGTCGGTTGATATTTCCGATGCTGTCAGCAGCGTGAGTGAACGGCTGATTCTGGAGAACCCAGCTAAATACTTAAGCCTGTACACGACAAAATATAAATCATCAAATGGTAAAACTTATGTCTCGATCATTGACGCTCCTATCAATATAGGTCGCACTCAAAATCGGGGTTTAGATTGGGATTTGGATTTCAAGAAAACAGTGGCCGCGAGTACCGTGCATCTCCGTATCGCAGGTACGCATCTGGATGAGTCGCGCTACACCTTGCCAGGTACTGATGATCAATGGACCTCCAGCTTGGGTAAGTATGGCGTTAATGAGGCTGTGTCATTCCCAAATATTGTTACTGCCAGTGCGTCGATTGAATATGGGCAATGGGAACACACGTTGTCTATGAATTCTCGAGATGGTTACAAAGATGTCCAGTATTCATACGATGATTGTGTGTTCTACGATAGCGTTGATTGTGTTGCGGCCGGGCTGAATGTTCCAAGCTATACGACCTACAACTGGAGCACCAAGTGGTTGGTAGAAAAGAATACGACACTGATCATAGGTATTGAAAATCTTTTCAATGAAGAACCTCCGCGTTCGCTGCAAACGTCAGCTAGTCATGCGCTCGGCTATGATCCGCGCTATGCCAGTCCCAACATGCGTGCGCTCAGTCTCGCCTTTAGTAAGAAATACTGAACGAATCAGTAATAGCGCACATCGGATCGGTGTGCGCTTTATTTAAAAAGCGACATTAACGACTACCTCCCATTGAGGCGAAGGCTGGATGTTTCACAATTGCGCCGGCCTTGATTCCGGATGTGGCTGCACTGCCTCCGGCAATTTCAAGTACAGCTAATACTGGATTCTTGGCATCGATAATTTTTAAGGACATGGGTGTGGTGTTGGCAGCGATGCTATCGATGCGCCCTTCTGTATCAATGAATACCATGTCGAGTGGAATCAATGTGTTCTTCATCCACATCTGAACACGTTCTGGCCGATCAAAAATAAATAACATACCGGTATTGGGTGCCAGCGATTTCACCATCATCAAACCTTGCTCGCGATGTGGGTCGGTGTCTGCGACCCAAATGTTGAATAGGTGTTGACGGCCATCTGGAGTGACGATAGTCAATGTGGATTTAGGAAAGCTACTGAGCGGCTCTAAGCGTGTTGAGACTGTCTCTGCATAAGCGTTGATTAATGTGCCGCTGACCAATATCCATGTCATTACAAGTATGCGTAAAGCGTTCATGAGTCGTGATCTGCCTGAAAATTAATTATGGAGGGCTGGATTCCGTGGATGTAATTGGTTCAGCACTGAAGTCGACGCGACCGGAGAAATCGAATCGGCTGATTAAGATCGCGCCATTGCCATTGAGTTCACGCGCAGGCTGGATACAAAAGCCCCGTGCAATGACTTGATACACACGATCAAGAGTTGGATTTTCAGATAAGGGAATTTGTTTGATTTCATCAGTCGTACATTTATTGTACCCCTGGGTCGCATAAAATTCCCCTTTACCTTCTACCATGATGGTGATGTTAGTGGGTAGTGCTTTACCGGAATCGCCTGCTTTCAGTCCACTGATGCCGAATAAAATGGATAATGCGGGTTCAGTAGTATTTGATGAGTCATTAAATTGTAATCGAAGTCCTTCGCTATCAGGGCGCACTGAGCCGGTGCAGTTAAGTGCCGGGCTGTTCCAAGATAGTTCACTATTGATGGTGCCATTGATGCGAGCGCGCAGGTAACCGGCTTGGTGAGGTAAACAGTTTGATTCCGTTTGAGGTGATAGTGAGTTTGAAGTGTAGGATGTTGCGCTGAATGTACTGCTATAGAAAAAAAACACAAAGGAAAAAACACAGAGGTATCGCCACGGGTGGCGAGGATACGTTAGAGTAGGAACACCGTTTGTAAGGTTCGGTATGCTCATCAATAAAATGTGGGTTTCAATGAATCTACGTTTCAGTTTGATTGGTTAAAGGGCTGTTCGCGGGGATATTTTTAAATTGTAGTGAATGTTTCGTTGAGTCATCAAACAGATAGATCAATCCTGTATTAAGTGAGATTGTAATGGATCACCCTGAAATAGATGCCGCTAAATCACATGGATCGCAACAGGTCTCTACCCGAGGTTATGAAGGGCGATTATCTCAAGATACGCTGGCCATTATTATGGCCGGTGGTCGGGGGGAGCGACTCAAACATTTGACCGCTAACCGGTGTAAACCAGCTACGCAATTTGGTGGTAAATTTCGCATTATCGATTTTGTCCTATCCAACTGCGTAAATTCAGGCATCCGGCGCATCTCGGTTCTAACGCAGTATAAGGCTCATTCACTGATTAGACACTTACAACGTGGCTGGAGTTTCCTGCGCGGGGAATTCGGAGAATTCATTGAGATCATTCCTGCACAACAGCAGTTAAGTGAGAATTGGTATCAAGGTACGGCTGATGCGCTTTACCAGAATTTGTCGATCATGAAATTGCATCGGCCTCGCTTAATTTTGGTCTTGGCAGGAGACCATATATACAAGATGGATTATGGTCCGATGTTGGATTTCCATCGGAAAAATAAGGCAGATATAACGGTAGGTGTCGTTGAGGTGCCGCGACAGGATGCCACCGGTTTTGGCGTGATGACCATTGATGATCAGCAACGAGTGGTGAAGTTCTCAGAGAAACCAGTCAATCCAGACTGCATCCCTGGACGGGAAGATTTGTCGTTGGGATCAATGGGTATTTATGTTTTCGATGCGGATTTACTGTATCGCTTGTTGGAAACGGATGCCGCTGATCCAACAAGCTCGCATGATTTCGGCAAAAATATCTTGCCGCAAGCCATTGGTCGGTTAAATGTTATGGCCTATGCATTCCGAGATGTCATTACCCGAGCGCAGCAATTCTGGCGAGATGTGGGTACCGTCGATGCGTTTTATGACGCCAACATGGAATTGGTCTCGGTTGAGCCGGAGTTGAACATTTACGATTCACAGTGGCCTATCTGGACTTATCAGCGACAGCAGCCACCGGCGAAGTTTGTGTTCAATCAAAAAGGTTGTCGAGGTATGGCGGTCGATTCTGTGGTTTCTGGTGGATGCGTAATTTCAGGCGCTGAAGTGGTGGGGTCTTTACTCTTCACTAATGTACGGGTTAATGAGCGTAGCTACATTGAAAAATCATTATTATTTCCTGATGTTGTTATCGGTGCCGATTGTGTTGTTAAGAATGCAATTATCGATACGGGTGGTGTTGTGCCATCGGGTACTCAGATTGGGGTCAATCCAGAAGAAGATGCTAAGCGGTTTTACGTTACTGAAAAAGGAAGGCTATTAATTACCCGTGAGATGTTGGCACAGCTGTGATGTTCTGCGGCATGCACCCATTCGATAGCACTGTGCCTGGCTGGTACTCATGAAGCGATATACGGTGCTCCTGCTATTGCTGTGCATGCTGTCTGCTTGCGTCAGTCTGAAATTTTCATCACCAAAGATTTCGGTAGTCAGCGTCGGCATGATTTCGGCAGATGTGTTCAGTCAGCAATTTCGTATTCGACTGCATGTGCGGAATCCTAATGCTGTTGAGTTACCGATCAAGGAAATTGAATATCAGCTATTTCTTCAAGGAGATAGTTTCGCTGAAGGCGTCACGGATCAACCGTTTGTGGTTCCTGCATTAGGAGAAGCTGAATTTGATGCGGTAGTTCGCACTAATTTTATGAGTAGTATTGGTCGCTTGTTGAGCAAACTCAATATTAGTGACGAGGGCAAGATTCAGTACGCCTTCGTAGGTACAGTTCAGTTGAATAAAGGCTTGTTACGTAAGTTACCATTCAATGAGCAAGGCACGGTCGATTTGGCGATTAAGAAGTAGTTGGGTTGAGTGAGGTTACTGAGTCAGCTGTTCATACACTCGTTGATATTCCGTAGCCTGTTTTTCCCAAGAAAAGTCCTGCTTCATGCCATTGCGAATGATTTGCTGCCATACAGCGGGTTGCTTAAATAGGTCTAAGGCGGTATTTATTGCCCAGTTAACCGCAGGTGCATCATAGTCGTTGAAAACGATACCGGTGCCTTTGGTGCCATCCCACATTTGTACTGAATCTGCCAGCCCGCCTGTCTTGCGAACAATCGGCACGGTGCCATATTTCAGGCTATACATCTGATTGAGTCCGCAGGGCTCATAGAGTGATGGCATCAAAAACATGTCACTACCGGCTTCGATGAGGTGTGCCAGGTGCTCATCGTAGCCATTGTGAAAGTAGACTCTTTCTGGAAAGTCGTGCATGAGTTGATTGAAAAATTCAACGTATTGAGCGTCACCGCTACCCAATACACACAAGAAGAAATTTCTCGAGCGCAGTAGAGTCGGCATGCTACCCATTAACAAATCGATGCCTTTCTGATGAGCAAGTCTTGAGACTATGCCCACAACTGGACGATCCAATAGCAGTTCGAGTTGCCCCAGTTCAAGTAAAGCTAGTTTACATTTGGCTTTGCCAGATAGGTCTTTAGCAGAATAGCGGGCAGGTAAAGTGGTATCAATTTCGGGGTTCCAACTGTCATAGTTCACGCCATTGAGAATACCGATAATCTCATCATTGCGTGCGCGCAGAGTGGGATCAAGTCCGTAGCCTCCAGACGCCTCGCAGATTTCTCGAGCATAAGTTGCGCTGACCGTGCTCACCGCATCTGCTTGATAGATTCCTTCTTTAAGCCAGTTGATCTGACCATTGTGACGGTCTTCACTACGAATATGACCTATCACATTGGTGATGCCGAGGTCTAACATGCCGGATGCGGCGAAGATTCCTTGGTAGCCGATGTTATGAATAGTCAGCACCGTTTTGGTGGTGCGAAACAGGGGTTCACGCTGGTAACTGGTTTTGAGCAGCAGTGGTAGCAGCGCAGTGTGCCAGTCGTTACAGTGCAAAATATCAGGGGCGAATTGCATGACGCGTAACGCTTCAAGCGCGGCGCGCTGAAGCAGAATAAATCGTCGATGCTCATCCGCGTCAGTAGTGTAAAGTCCCTTGCGTGCATACAGTTCAGGGCAGTCGATTAAATAAATGATCAGGCTCGAGCCGGGCAGTAAGCTGCTGGATACTGAAAACTGAAATATCTGGTCACCCAGCATTAGTTGCATCTGTTGCAGATCGGTCACAGGATGAAGCTCAAAGTGCTTTTCTCGGATAGTGCTGTAGAGGGGCATGAATACACGTAGATCGTGACCCATCTGATGCAAAGTGCGTGGTAACGCCGCTGCCACATCAGCCAGTCCACCCGTTTTCGCAAAAGGGGTAATTTCAGAAGCAACAAACGCGATTTTCATAGGGGTTTAAGTCTAGCAGCCCCAGGGTCAGGCCACGAAGCAGACTTCCTTCATATTCCAGTCACAGAACTACGAGTTAATGGTGGTTCAATGAGTTTGAGATGCCATTTGGGTATGTCAACAGACGCAAAGGCGCTCGCCTCTAGACCCCGAACGGGGGATACTAACGGATTGAAATTTGGGAGTGTAATCATGATTTATGACAACATTCTGGGCACTATTGGCCGTACACCGATTGTGCGAATCAACCGCTTGGCCCCCTCGCATGTCACCATGTATGTGAAGTGTGAGTACTTTAACCCGTTGTCCTCAGTTAAGGATCGACTGGCCTTTGCCATCATTGAAGACGCCGAACGTCGGGGTAGTCTTAAGCCCGGACAGACTGTGGTAGAGGCTACTTCCGGTAACACCGGCATTGCATTGGCCATGGTGTGTGCAGTGAAGGGGTATCCCTTTGTTGCGACGATGGTCGAAACGTTTTCGATTGAGCGCCGCAAAATTATGCGTGCGCTGGGCGCTAGAGTCGTGCTGACGCCGGCGGCTGAGCGCGGAAGTGGGATGGTTCGTAAGGCCAAAGAATTAGCCGAGCAACATGGCTGGTTCTGGGCTAGGCAGTTTGATAATCCTGCTAATCCTGAATACCACCGCCAGACGACCGGTCCGGAAATTCTCAGTGATTTCGCCGGTAAACCCCTGGATTTTTGGGTGAGCGGTTGGGGTACGGGTGGAACGTTAACTGGGGCAGGTCAGATACTGAAGAAGGCCCGGCCCGATATTAAAATTATCGCAACCGAACCGGCGTCTGCAGCGCTATTACAAGGTGCTGAATTCAAACCTCATAAGATTCAAGGCTGGACACCGGATTTCATTCCGTCGGTACTGGATCGAACCATCGCTGATGAGGTTATTTCGGTTACTGATGAGGAATCGCTTCAAGCAGCGCGTGGACTAGCCTGCCAAGAAGGTATTTTTTGCGGTATTTCAGCGGGTGGTACGTTTGCTGCTGCCCTAAAGGTGGCGGCGAAGGCGCACAAGGGAGCGACGATTCTGGCCATGCTACCGGATACGGCTGAACGATATTTGAGTACGCCTTTGTTTGAAGGTATCAATGAAGGCACTGACGCGGAGCTTTGAGTGAAGAATATTGAGTTGAAGTTGGGTGTGGGACTGACCTGTTTATTGTCAGTGTGCTTGCTGCTATCTGGATGCACCAAGCAGGAACAGGCGTCCAGTAAAAAAGCTAGTGCTGGTACCAGTAATGGCAGTAGCGTGGCTGCTTCTTCCAAGTCCAGTGGCGCTGCAGCTGGTAAGGGAAACGCTAAACGAAGCTTACCTGTCATTACTGCAACGGTGACTGAAAGTGAATTCACGGATGAAACCGAAGCGTTGGGTACTGCTAAATCTAATGAATCTGTTGATATCACAGCAAAGGCTACCAATCGTGTCGTGGCAATTCATTTTCGCGAAGGTGAATCTGTTAAGCAGGGAGTGGTCATCGTTGAGCTTGATGGTGCAGAGGCTCGCGCCAATCTTGCACAGGCGCAAGCCTCACTGCGTGATACCGAGAGTCAGTATCAGCGAAGTAAGGAGTTATATCAGACCAAGGTGCTTTCCGAGTCGGATCTGATTCAACTTGAAGCGAAGATGCTTGCCAGCAAAGCACAGGTGGCCGCAGCGGAGTCGAGGGTCAGTGATACAGTGATTCGAGCGCCCTTTGCTGGCAGAGTGGGCTTACGTAACGTTAGCGTTGGTGGATTGGTTACGCCGGGTCAGATCATGACAACTTTGGATGACATCAGTGTTATTAAACTTGATTTCACCGTTCCAGAAAGTTACTTGGCTACGGTCAAAGAAGGGCAGCAGGTGGAGGCAAAAACCAGTGCTTATCTAAATAAAACCTTCCGAGGTCGTGTTAGCAGTGTGGCAACTCGAGTTGACCCGGTTAGTCGTTCTGCTGTCGTGCGCGCCTTGATCGATAATCGAGATCAGCAGCTTAAGCCCGGTATGTTTATGACCGTTCACTTGACGCGCTCTCAGACTAATGTGTTGTTGATTCCCGAACAGGCATTGTTGCCTGATGGTGACAAGCAATATGTCTATGTTGTTAAAGAGGGGGTGGCTAAAAAAACAACCGTGTTGATCGGTCGCCGCAAGCCAGGTCTTGTTGAAATCAGACAGGGATTAAATCTTGCTGATGTGATCGTAGTTGAGGGCGGTGAAAAACTGAGCGATGGTGCGAAGGTGACCGTTGCAAATGGTGAGCACTCTGCGAGGCCGCGCTCATGATTCTTTCTGATATCGCGGTTCGACGCCCGGTCTTTGCCGCCGTGGTGAGTTTGTTGCTGACGGTGCTAGGTTTGATGGCCGCGATGCGACTACCAATTCGCGAATACCCTAATGTCGAAAGTCCGCAGATTAGTGTGAGCATCAATTATCGTGGTGCTTCTGCAGATGTCGTTGAAACTAAAATTACTCGCACGATTGAGAATCAGCTTGCCGGAATTGAAGGGCTCGAGAAGCTTGAGTCATCTAGTCAGGATGAGCGCGCAAGTCTCAATCTTGAATTCAGTGTTGATACGGATGTTGAGTCGGCAGCCAATGATGTCCGCGATCGTATTTCACGTATCCAAAGTAGCCTGCCGGTTGAAGCGGATGCTCCGCAGATCAGTAAAGTAGATGGTCGCAGTGATAATGTCATTAGTCTGAGCCTGACCAGTGAAACACTCAGTACGGGTGAGCTGACTGATTACGCAGTTCGTTACATCATAGATCGTATTACGGTGGTCCCCGGTGTGGCCACAGTGCAGATTTATGGTGCTCAGAAATTTTCGATGCGTATTTGGTTGGATCGGCGCGCATTAGCGGCGCGACAGTTGACGGTTCAAGACATTGAGAATGCATTACGCAAAGAGAATGTAGAGTTACCGGCGGGTCGACTTGAGTCAGAACAAAGAGAGTTTACGCTGCGCACTGATACTGGCATGCGTACTGAAGAAGATTTTCGGCAGTTGGTTATTGGTCGGGGAGCGAATGGCTATCTCGTGCGACTCGGTGAAGTGGCCACTGTGGGGATAGGCCCAGAAGATTTAAGAACGGTTTCTCGTCGGACGGGTCATCCTGATGTAGCCTTGTCAGTTACCCCGACTTCAACAGCGAATGTGTTGGAGGTGGCGCTTGGTGTGCGTAAGGTCATGGCGAGTATTCAGCAGGATCTGCCAAGTAATATCCAGATTGCGGTGTCCACCGATAACTCGACGTTCGTATCCCAGTCCATTCATGAAGTGGTTATCACTTTAGGTATTGCGCTGTTGCTGGTATTGGTAGTGATTTATGCGTTTTTGGGTAGTTTGCGTGCCACTTTAATTCCAGCGTTGACCATTCCGATTTCGATTATTGCATCCTGCGTCGTGATGTCGGCCTTGGGTTTTTCTATCAATGTACTGACTTTGCTCGGTGCGGTACTGGCCATCGGACTGGTTGTTGATGATGCCATTGTTGTACTTGAAAACATTGTGCGACGAATGGAACAGGGTGCACCTGCTTTGATTGCTGCAATAGATGGCAGTAAGGAAATTGGTTTTGCAGTGATTGCGACGACACTAGCGCTGGCTGCAGTATTCCTGCCTATATCCTATATACCTGGGAATATTGGCCGTTTGTTCGGTGAGTTTGGTATCTCGGTGGCAGCTTCAATTCTGTTTTCAGCATTAATTGCCTTGACCTTGACGCCCATGTTGGCCTCTGTACTGTTTACCAACGGAATTGTGCATAGCCCCGTTACGCGCGGGGTTGATGTTGCATTCAGTTGGTTATCGGTCGCTTATCGACGCAGTCTCACGGTTGTAGTGCGGCATGCATGGATTGTGGTCATGATCGCGGTCGGTGTCACGGCGTTAGGCTATGGTGTGTTTAGAACGTTGCATAGCGAGTACACGCCGACAGATGATCGCGGCATGCTTTTTATTAGCATCACGCCACCAGAAGGGGCCAGTATTCAGTACGTCGATCGGTATCTACACCAAGTAGAGCAAATTGCAGAGCAGGAAATTCAGCGGGGAACCGCACGCAGTATGATTGCTCGCGCCGGTGTAGGGGGTAATAACAGCGGGGCCCGTGTGGTGTTGCCGTTGGTTGATTGGAGTCAGCGTTCGGAGTCTGCGCAAGTCATTGCTAATCGCTTGCGTGGCAAGCTCAGTTCCTTGCCTGGGGTCCGTGTTAATGTCATTACACCCACTGGATTAGGGGGGCGATCTTCGAGTCAGGCAGTTCAGTTTGTACTAGGCGGACCAAGTTACGAAGAGTTGGTTAAATGGCGAGATATCGTTTTGGCTCATGCTCGCGAAAATCCGGGATTGATCAATCCTGACTCTGATTACGATGAGCGCAAGCCACAGGTTAAAATCGAAACAGATCGAAGTCGTGCCGCGGATCTGGGCGTGTCTTTGGATACGGTCGGTCGTACTCTTGAAACGATGCTGGGTGCGCGTAGAGTGACAACCTATGTGGACCGGGGTGAAGAATATAACGTGATGCTTCAAGCACGAAGTGAAGATCGCGCCACTCCGAGTGATCTTGAAAATATTTACGTTCGTTCCGACAAGACTGGAACCTTGATCCCATTATCTAATCTGGTAGTTATTAAAGAGGTGGCTGGAGCCAGTGAGTTGAATCGTTTTGATCGGCAGCGTTCTATTAAAATTTCCGCCGGCCTTGCTGATGGTTATTCACTCGGTGAAGCGCTGACTTTTTTGGAAAAAGTGGTTCGTAGCGAATTGCCTCCCGAAGCAACAATAGGCTATGACGGACAGTCGCGTGAATTTAAGAAAGCAGGTGGGGCATTGTATACAACGTTCCTGTTGGCAATTGGCATTGTGTATTTGATCTTGGCTGCTCAATTCGAAAGTTTTCGTCATCCATCTATCATTATCACTACCGTGCCCCTGGCCTTCACGGGTGCAGTCTTAGGTTTATGGTGGCAAGGTAGTTCGATCAATGTATTTAGTCAGATCGGTGCGGTGATGTTGATCGGTCTGGCGGCCAAGAATGGAATTTTGATTGTTGAATTTACCAATCAATTACGAGATCGGGGTGTAGAGTTTGTTGAGGCTATCGTTGAAGGCGCCACAGTACGGCTTCGGCCGGTTTTGATGACTAGTTTGTGTACGGTGTTTGGTGCCATTCCCTTATTGCTGGCAACGGGTCCAGGAGCCGAGAGTCGTAAGCCGATTGGAGCGGTCATTGTGTTCGGTGTATTGTTTTCTCTGGTATTGACGTTGTATGTCGTGCCCGCTGTTTATATGCTGGTTGCACGCAATACTCGCTCGCCCCAATATGTGGGAAATTTAATCAGCAAATTACGAACAAAGCTGGCCGCAGAAAAGCTGGATGAAAGTCCTCACCAAAACTAAATTGACCGCTAGTGAGAAACGGGTTTTGAATTGATGGTGTCCAGGTTCTTTGGGGCATCATCATGGTTTGATGTGAGTTGGATTATGCGCAGCAGGGCACAGTGTTCACCACATCAAGTCATCAGGCACTGTGAAGTCCTTGTATGGGTCATCAGTGCTTACTTCCGGGGTGGTGATTTTTAGGCTTAGGTCCACCACGGATTCAGCATCACGTTCGCGTACTCGTTCGGCTATGGCCGGTAATACAGGCGCATAAAATTTGCCGTAACGTACAATTATGACTTGGCCTGTGGTGATGCGTTCACGCAGTGAAGCATCCACGGCGATGCGATGGATTTTGTTGAGATGAACAAAATTGAAATAGTCATCGCTTTCAACACGTGTAATGCGATTCTGTTCTACTAGTTGCCAAATTTGAGTCATGCGTGCTTTTCGTTCAGCTTTCTCTTGGCGCTGGCGATTGAGTTCTTGATCACGAGCTATTTTTTCAATTTGAAATTTTTCGGCTGCCAGTTCGCGTGCTGACTTGACGTCAGGGTTGAATTTTCCTGTGGGTCGCTGCTTATTTTGTTCTTGCTGCGCTTTTTTTACCTGTTTGGTTGTAACCAGACCAGCTTGCAGCAATTGCTCACGCAATGACAGGCTCATGGGCTTGACCTCATCTTCAAGGAAACGGGTGCCTATATTACGTATCCTGAACTGGTATTTCATCCGATGAATCGAGGTCATCGAAGGTTCTGGACATCGTTTGGTAGCTCAATTAGCGTTTCAGTGTGCTGGCTTCCGCGGCGAGAGTAGTGAT
>CANGJP010000026.1 GCA_947454465.1 Pseudomonadota bacterium | reverse complement strand
ACGATCATGCGCATGGAAGCGGGATTAGATACAGGGCCAATACTAGGCATGCAGGGCTTTGCATTGTGTGCGGATGATACCGCAGCGTCCTTGCATGATCGTTTGGCTGTGTTGGGGGCTGATTTGCTCATAGATGTAATCGGCCGTTTACCTGAAGCAATACGCTCAGCACGACCGCAACCTGAGGCTGGAGTGACCTATGCAAAGAAACTCACTAAAGCAGAGGCGCAACTGGATTGGACATTCGCCGCTGAACAGCTTGATAGACAAATTCGTGCGTTCAATCCATGGCCGATCGCTGAAACTCAACTGGATGGTCAGCAATTGCGGATTTGGCAGGCGCAAGTTATTAAGATGAAGCATCATGTTCTACCCGGTACCGTACTTACTGCCACAACTAATGGCATTCAAGTAGCATGCGGAACGGATGTGCTCAATCTCACCCAGGTGCAGCTGGCGGGTCGTAAAACCGTGACTGCCGCTGAATTTATTCAATCCCATCATCAACTGACTGGCGTGCAACTCGGTGCGTCTTTAGGAGTGCATTCATGAGTACCCCTGCCGAAATCCGCGCCCAAGCCGCAATCTTACTGATGCAAGTTGTGGATGAAGGTCGATCACTGGATGCGTTGCTTGAAAATCGCAGTGATGCACCTCAGGAGCGCGGCTTGCTGCGCTCATTGAGTTATGGTTCCGTACGCTGGTATTGGCGGTTATTGGCGGTGTTGACGAAACTATGTAGTCAGCCGCCTGAAGATTTACAGCCTGAAGTGAGAGCGTTGGCATTGGTGGGCCTGTATCAATTGTTACACACCGATATTGCAGCGCATGCTGCTGTGGCCGAGACCGTTGAGGCCGCGCGGGCGCTTAAATTAAATCGGGCTACTGGATTATTAAATGCGATTCTTCGTCGTTGTCAGCGTGAATCAGAAAAACTCACGGTAGGTGTCGATGAAGATCCATCGCAGCGTTTCGCTCATCCTCGCTGGCTGGTGACGCATCTCCATCATGACTGGCCGACTAAGGCTGAATCCATTCTTCAAGCAAACAACGAACACCCACCGTTTTGGCTACGGGTGAATACACGACACCACACGCGTGATGCCTATCGTGAATTACTGATGGGACAAGGCTTGCAGTCAACAGTGTCTGAATACGCACCCGAGGCAGTGTTATTGCCACAGGCGGTGGAGGTCTTTTCCTTGCCTGGTTTTAAAGAAGGCTGGGTGTCGGTGCAGGATGCTGCTGCACAACTCGCTGCACATTTACTGTCTGTTGAGCCCGAGCAACGTGTATTGGATGCGTGTGCTGCGCCGGGTGGTAAAACTTGTCACGTTCTTGAGATGCAGCCTGCACTTAAAGAAATGGTCGCACTTGACGTGTCGGGTGAACGCATGAAGCGTGTGCGTGGTAATTTAAAGCGCATAGATATGGAAGCTACCTTAATAGTAGGCAGTGCGGCAGATCCAGAGGCGTGGTGGGATGGTGTACCGTTCGAGCGCATTTTGTTAGACGTGCCCTGTTCTGCCACAGGTGTGATTCGTCGTCATCCCGATATCAAAGTACTACGTCGTGATGAGGACATTACACATTTTTCTTTACGTCAAGCTGATATGTTACGACGGATGTGGCCGTTGCTGGCGCCGGGGGGACGACTGGTTTATGCCAGTTGCTCTGCATTGCGTGCTGAAAATGCGGATGTGATCTCAGCGTTTCTTGATTCACAAAATGATGCGCGTGATATCACCGCCGAAGTGCTCGCCCGGTTCGGTTCACCTCAACTCAGTATGGGCGAGCCTAATCTGCCTGGTGAAAAACAAGTGGGTTGGGCTATCCCTGCGGGTACCGAGAGTATGGATGGTTTTTATTATGCCTGTCTGCAGAAAAAGACCAATTAGCTGCAGGTTAGGAGCGCCAAAATCGTTGCATTTCAACAAAAGTAAACGACGCGGACCATGTCAGCAAGACGAATCCAGTCAGAGCTTCAGTCCCCGTAACAAACCGAACGGCGCCAGTGGGGATGACATCTCCCAACCCCAGCGTGGTAAAACACACGGCTGAGTAATAAATACAATCCAGAAAGCCAATGGTGTGACTTGAAAGTAATGCACCGTGTCCTTGGTTTGAAATTAAAAAGTAATATCCGATACCAAAGATCCAGACCTCAGCTACATGAATGAGCAGAATAGCAAAGATCAGCAGCAGAATGTGGCGACGCGGTTGCAGCGTGATGCGCTTGAGTAAGTTGGTTAACCAACTGAGTGCTTCGTAATGCAGGACAACACACGCAATCACGATAGCTATCGTGATCATGACTACCGTAGCGCGACTTTGTAGGGTTTCAATCTGTTGGGCATGTGCTGATTCGATCAGGCTGACGTTAGTAATTGTCATGAGCCACAACGTCCATATTGTACGTGTCACCTTATCGAATTTATTTGCAAGCACGGTTGGCATGATGACCCCATCTGCTACGCGAGAACCAAGGTATTAAAGTGTAAGCCTGTTAGGGGGTGAAGCCTAGCAGGGGATGCTACGTGTAGTTCCGCAAGCCATGCGATTAATTTCATAAAACTTTAAGACCACCCGTAAAAATAACGTAATACATATGTCATTTATTTGTAGCTCGAGCAGCCCAGTCTTAGCGAAGGGTTTAAAACTGGGTTACGAATTGTGAGGTTTTTATGCATCTAGTTAGGTTGGGTTCAATAAGTTGTCTTTCGGTATTGCTTCTGTCCGGATGTCTGAATGATTCGAAAGATACATCCGTGGCTAGTTCTTCTAGCTCCTCATCGGTAGTTTCTACCGTAACTTTTTCAGGGATTTCAGCAGTAGATTCTGTATTTCCGCAAACCGCCTACCCACTTACATTGGCTGCGCAGACGCTACCTTTAACTTCTGATCAGCGTGCAATTATTTCGACAAAAAGCATCAATGCCTATGGAATCACCTCGAACATCGATTTTGTTTCTATTATGAAAACGGGTGATATTGATCCTGCTGGCGGTGGTGCTGTATGGGGGCAGGCAATTAACTATTTAGGTGATCCTCTTCCTAGCTATACCGGCGCTTCAGTAACCTTAAATTCTAAGAAAGTATCTTACTCTGTGGATCACTCTACTTTGATTCCTTATGGAACTAAGCTATTTAGCATTTCGCAGTTTGAAGAATCTGCGGGTTTCATGTACATCACTGAACTGAATCAAGATAAAGTCACCGGTAAATTGACTGCAGTAGCGACTAAGCCAATTGACCTATCAAGTATTTATGGTGGTTTTACATTCTGCGCAGGCATGCCTACACCTTGGAATACACATCTAGGAGGTGAGGAATACCCAGTAGATGCCAAGTTCTTTGATGCAAATACTTATTCCGTTTCGAATACTGCTGCAGTATCACAGGGTGCAACGAGCACCAATCCAGTGCTGAATGTGAATTCAACTTTTGATAAGTATCTGGAATATTGGGATATAAGCAGTGCTTCTCCTGCAACCATATTAGCTAACCGTGATGCTCGTCTGGCTAACTCGTCTATTTACCGCGCTGGTTATCCAGTTGAAGTTGAGGTGGTAGGCAGTAGCTTAGGCACCGCTAAGACAGCGGCAAATACTCATGCAACTAAGCACTATGCGATGGGCCGTATGGCTTGGGAGCTGGCGTATGTTATGCCTGATAACAAAACTGTTTATGCCGGTATTGATGGTGCAAATCAAGGCTATTTCAAGTTTGTTGCTTCTAATGCGCAAGACTTAAGTGCCGGCAGACTATCGGTCGCAAAACTCACCCAGACATCATCAACTGGCGGTGGTGAGTTCGCTATTACTTGGCTGGATATGGGTTATGCCACCAATGCTGAAATCGATAGCTACATTTCTAAGGGAATTACCTTTAGTGATATGTTTGATTATGCGGCACCTGACGCATCCTACAATTGTCCTGTTGGGTATTCGCCTGTAGAAGCCAACTTCAGTTACTCAAGTACTAAAAAGCCCGCTGAAGTCGGTGAGTGTGTCAAGCTCAAAACCACCAGCACTCTAGATGACAGTAGCACGATGACGGCAGCCATGATTAAGAAGGCAGCCTCACGCCTAGAGCCTTTACGGTATGCCGCTACGTTGGGTGCTACCCTCGAATTCAACAAATTTGAAGGCGTCACCTTCGATTCCAAACGCAACAAACTCTATGTTGCCATTTCAGCAATTAGCAAAGGCATGAGCAACCCTGCGCTAATCAAGGACAGTACAGGTGCAAAAGCTTCTGACCATATTCAAATCACAGAAAACTTGTGTGGTGGCGTATATCAGTTATCCGTAGATAGCTCTTACACAACTACGACAATGTCTTCATTAACTCTAGGTGCATACAAGACTTACAGCAATGGGCAACAATGTGACCTAGATAAAGTAGCGATGCCTGATAACGTTGCGATGGGGCCTACAAGAGACATTCTGCTCATTGCTCAAGATTCAGATTGGGAAAGCTCAGTTAAATCCCACCAGAACGATGTTTTGTGGGCATACAGCCTAACTGATGGAGTTCTGACTCGATTGCTCTCTTCTCCAGTAGGAGCAGAAGTGACTTCTCCATGGTATTACCACAATCTCAACGGTTGGGATTACCTTACTGTAGTTGTACAACATCCTTATGGCGAAGGGTTAGATTCAACCCAACTGCTGGGCTTCACTACGGAGGAGGATAAGAACCTGGCGAAGCGTGCAACCTTTGGTTACATCGGACCGATTCGCACATTTAACGAAAAATAATAAAGGATAATGAGAACTGAAAAGGCCACGCAATTGCGTGGCCTTTTCTATTGTCGCGCTAAAGTTAGGCTATAACTGACTTGGCTTCTTCTGCATATTCCTCGATCTTATCGAAGTTCATGTAGCGATACACCGAAGCGGCATCTTTGTTGATCACGCCCATATCAGCGTTGTATTCATCAACGGTCGGAATGCGCCCTAGCTTTGAAGAAATGGCGGCTAGTTCCGCAGAGCACAGATAAACATTGGTGTTCTTGCCCAAGCGGTTTGGGAAATTGCGGGTACTGGTGGACATCACGGTTGCGCCTTCTTTGACCTGTGCCTGGTTGCCCATGCACAAGCTACAACCCGGCATTTCCATGCGGGCACCTGCACCACCTAAAGTCGAGTAATGTCCTTCCTTGGTTAATTCGGCTTGATCCATGCGAGTGGGTGGGGCAACCCATAGGCGGGTGGCGATGTCTTTTTTACCTTCCAGTAATTTGCTCGCAGCGCGGAAGTGACCGATGTTGGTCATGCAAGAACCAATGAATACTTCATCAATCTTAGCACCCGAGACTTCGCTCAGTACCTTGGCATCATCTGGATCGTTAGGGCAGCACACGATCGGTTCTTTAATATCGGCCAGATCAATTTCAATGACTGCAGCATAGTCGGCGTCAGCATCGGGTTGAAGCAGTTCGGGTTTGGCGAGCCAGGCTTCCATGGACTTGATGCGGCGTTCGATGCTGCGTTTGTCTGCGTAGTTATTAGCAATCATGTGCTTAAGAAGTACGATGTTCGAGTTGATGTACTCAATGATCGGTTCTTTGTTCAGTCGCACGGTGCACCCGGCGGCGCTGCGTTCAGCAGAGGCGTCACTGAGTTCAAAGGCTTGTTCTACCTTGAGATCAGGTAGGCCTTCGATTTCCAGAATACGGCCGGAGAAAATATTTTTCTTACCTTGCTTGGCTACGGTCAGCATGCCGTTTTTGATGGCATACAACGGAATCGCATGCACCAGATCACGCAGCGTGATGCCCGGTTGCATCTTGCCTTTGAAACGCACCAATACCGATTCAGGCATATCCAAAGGCATCACACCCGTGGCGGCTGCGAAGGCAACTAAGCCAGAGCCAGCAGGGAAAGAAATGCCAATCGGGAAGCGTGTATGGCTATCACCGCCTGTGCCGACGGTATCTGGAAGTAGCATGCGGTTTAACCAACTGTGAATTACGCCGTCACCGGGGCGTAAAGAGATACCACCACGGTTGCTGATGAAGGCAGGTAACTCACGATGTGTTTTCACATCAACAGGTTTCGGATAAGCGGCGGTATGGCAGAAGCTCTGCATTACCAAATCCGCCGAGAAGCCCAAGCATGCAAGGTCCTTGAGTTCATCGCGAGTCATCGGACCGGTGGTATCTTGGCTGCCCACCGAGGTCATCTTGGGTTCGCAATATGTACCTGGACGCATGCCCTGACCTTCAGGTAGGCCGCAGGCGCGGCCAACCATTTTCTGTGCTAGTGAGAAGCCCTTGTTGGATGGGGCTGGTGGCACGGGTAGGCGGAATGTCGTTGAAGCAGGTAGTTTAAGGAATTCGCGTGCCTTGCCAGTGAGTGAGCGGCCGATGATCAGATTGATGCGGCCGCCGGCACGTACTTCATCGAACAGCACATCGTTCTTGAGTTTAAAGTCGATTACTTTGGTGCCATCTTTCTCAATTTTGCCGTCATAAGGATAGATGTCGATAACATCGCCCATTTCAAATTTAGATACATCCACTTCGATAGGCAGGGAGCCTGAATCTTCTTGGGTGTTGAAAAAGATCGGGGCGATTTTGCCGCCTAGGGTGACCCCGCCAAAGCGTTTGTTTGGAACGAAAGGAATGTCTTCGCCGGTGGCCCAGATCACACTGTTAGTGGCTGATTTACGGCTAGAACCGGTACCGACCACGTCCCCCACGTAGGCGACCAAGTGACCCTTCTTTTTTAAGTCTTCAATGAACTTCATGGGGCCGCGTTTGCCATCTTCCTCCGGCACAAAGGCCGCGCCAGGGCGAGTGTTTTTCAGCATCGCTAAGTAGTGCAATGGAATATCTGGACGGCTCCACGCATCTGGTGCAGGGGATAGGTCATCGGTATTGGTTTCGCCAGGCACCTTGAACACGGTTACTGTGATTTTCTTTGCGACTTCCGGACGAGAGGTGAACCATTCTGCGTCAGCCCAGCTAACAATCACTTCTTTCGCATGGGCATTGCCCGCTTCGGCTTTGTGCGCCACATCATGGAAGAAATCGAACATCAATAACGTTTTTTTCAGGGCATTGGCTGCAACTGCGGCCACGTCGGCATCATCCAAGAGGTCGATGAGTGGTTTGACGTTGTAGCCGCCAACCATCGTACCCAGTAATTCCGTGGCCTTGGCTTTGCTGATCAATTTGACTTGCAAGTCGCCGTGAGCAACGGCCGCTAGAAACGAGGCCTTTACCTTAGCGGCATCATCCACGCCGGGTGGTACGCGATGAGTCAGTAAATCTACCAAATAGGTATCTTCGCCAGCGGGCGGGTTTTTGATCAGTTCAATGACCTCAGCGGTTTGCTGCGCAGTCAGGGGCAGGGGCGGAATGCCCAGTGCGGAGCGTTCGGCGACGTGCTGACGATAAGCTACTAACATAGGTTCCTCGTGAATCTTGACCTGCTTTCATGCAGGTCACCAGTGCAATGGGAAATCCCACCAAAGCCTCGCTTAAGTGAGACCCCGCAGTTTAATGAAGCCCCCTTTTTTTCTCCAGCGCTAGGTGGGTGAAAACCATAAATAAGAAAGGTGGATTGCACCGTAATGTGTCCCTGGTTTATGAATCAAGTCCACTCAGGAAGTTACGGGCATGAGCAAGAAGGCATTGCTGTTTTTCCTCGGGCATTTTATCGAAGGTTTTGATGAGCATCCCAAGTCGAGGGTTTTGTAAAAAGAAATGACGATGCTGATGCATAAAATTCCAGAACAGCGCATCCCAAGTGAGTTGCCAATCGCCCTTCGGATAATCACTCATCTTCATGAGGTAATTGCTTCCACTGATGTAAGGCTTGGTCGCCATCAGTCCACCATCGGCAAATTGGCTCATCCCATACACATTCGGTACCATCACCCAATCATACGCATCAATGAATAGCGTCATGAACCATCGATACACTTCATCTGGATCAAACTCACAGAGCAGCATGAAGTTGCCTAGTACCATGAGTCGCTCAATATGATGACAATATCCGGTAGCAAGAATTTTATTGATGGTGATATCGATGGGTGTGATGCCTGTGGTGCCATTCCACCATGTTTCAGGAATCTTACGGCTGAATCCCCAAGCATTGCGTGTACGTTGCGCTATACCCTTGTTTTCATAAATGCCGCGAATAAATTCTCGCCAACCCAGCACTTGTCGAATAAAGCCCTCTAGTGAATTAAGTGGAATAGGGTGCCGAGAGGCAAGTGAGAGTGTTGTATCAATAATATATTGCGGAGTGAGGAGTCCCACATTCAGCATGGGTGTCAGGACGCTGTGATGCAAAAAATAATTTGAGGCGACGATGGCGTCTTCGTACGCACCGAAATCATAAAGTTCGTGGCGCAGAAATTTATTGAGCCATTGCTTACTATCTTCAAACGTACAGGGATAGCAGATTTGTTGGTTTAGGCTGCCATAGTTGTCTGGAAAATTTTTTTCTGTATAAACCCAAGCTTCTTCATAAAAATCATTGGGTATCGGTGGTTTTCGTTCGGGGGGTACTTTTCCTTTAGGATATTTGAGTCTATTTTCATCATCAAAAGACCATTTGCCGCCCAGAGGCTTACCATGCTCATCTATCAAAATGTGTCTGCGCTTGCGCTGATGAATATAAAAATCATTCTGCAAGAATTTATCCCTAGATCTGAAGTAAGCAGTGATCTCGTCTGCTTGATTGATAAATAGTGCTGATGGGTGCTGTTGTAATTTAATACCTGATTCTTGTGCGGCAGTTTTGATGCGCTGTTCTAACCAACAATCTGTTGTGTCAAGGTAATGGATAGCCTCAATACCTTGCTGTTTGATGTGAGGAATCAGCAGTCGAATATCACTAAAAGTTTGCTGTGCATCGATATAGATTACGTTCCAGCCTTGTTGGCGCAGATGCTGCTCATAAAACTTCATGCTAGCTCGATGAAAAGCGATTTTCTGTTTATGAAACGGATATTGGTGGAAGAATAAATATTCCTCGACTAAGTAGATCACTTCACAGTTTTTGGAAAATGCAACTTGCTCAAACAGCTGATGCGGAAAAACCAATCCTATGGTTTTCATAATGTTGTTCTGTTCATTCGACATCGATTGCTACAATATTTTACTTCTTGCCAAACCTTTTCCCATTTTTTACGCCAAGTAAAAGGTCGCTCACATACCAAGCAGAGCTTAGTAGGTAATTGCGATTTATTGGAGTTAGATAAGCGTTTGTGTGTTGTCACAACCAAAATAAATTGGGGAATAAGTATTAGTTTGTATTTTTTACTTTCTAATTTATCGACTTAAGAAGTCAACCTTTTCGCCATTTTGTCCAATTTGTACCACAGTTAGTTTTTTGGCAAACGAGGTGACAGTTATGAAATTGGGGATTGATAACGATCTTACCTTGCTGTTACCTGAGCAATATCAATTTGGCGGTAGTTAAATGTAATTTAATTGTGAACCTAGTATCCCTTGCACGCTGAAAACCGATGATGTGTTCTTTCGTTTATCGCTTCTTCATGTCCGATCTCCTCATAAATATTGCATCGGGCTCTACTTAACAACGTTACTCAATTTGGGGTAGACGTCGTGATCCAAGCAACTTGAGGATAGGGTTGGTTGATACTCGTCAATGTTCCAATAAGTTTACAATCAAAAAAGGGGGTGCTATGGATGTGTGGCAGGAGCTAATTGAAAGAGGTGTTTTTTAAGCTGTTGTTTTATAAGGAGAATGGTGGCCAAGGCCGGAATCGAACCAGCGACACGCGGATTTTCAGTCCGCTGCTCTACCAACTGAGCTACTTGGCCATCTTAAATACGCATAGTCTTGGACAAGACTTACAGCGCAACAGGGGGGCGTATTAAACCGGCGGTATCGGGGGGAGTCAACCAAAAATGGGTAAATAAGCGTAGAAGATCGCGTTTTGACCTTACAAATAGTCGTTTTTAAGGGCTACGTAGTGCAGTGAGGAGTCGTGAAGTTCATTGATTTCGCGCTCCGTTAGGTCACGCACCCGTCGTGCCGGGCTGCCTAAATATAGGCCGTGGGATTCCAGACGCTTGTTCGGTGCAACCAGCGCGCCGGCACCCACAAAGACGTGATCTTCAATGATCGCGCCGTCCATCACCGTGGCGCCCATGCCCACCAGGCTGAAATTACCAATAGTGCAAGCGTGCAAAATAACTCCGTGTCCGATCGTGACATCGTCGCCGATGATCAGCGGAATGCCATCTGGTTTTTCTGGAAAGGCGCTGGTGACATGCAGAATACTGCCATCTTGAACGTTGGTGCGGGCACCGATGCGAATGTCGTTGACGTCACCCCGAACCACCGTGCCAGGCCAGATGGAGACATCATCCCCAAGGGTGACGCGGCCAATCACCACGGCGCTGGCATCAACATAAACACGAGCACCGAGTTGTGGCTTAATCTGGCGAAAAGGACGAATGTTCATGAATACCTTGAGTGATCGATAGAGGCAACGAAGTCGCGGCGATAGACAGAACGCATTGTCACGAACTTGAACCCTGTGGCTCAAGTCCGTATATGGTAGTGCTCTTTAAAGATGGTCTCTTACCTGATCTGAGCTGCTATGACGTATACGATGCTGACTTTTACCGGTTTACCGCCTTTTAATCAGATCTCGGCCAACGAGATTGAACCCGCGGTGAGACAATTGCTGGAGGAAAGCCGTGCGCAACTAGAGCGGATTTTGGCACATCCGCAGCCAACTTGGCATAACACTGTCGTCATGGTAGAGCAGTTGCAGCACCGAATCGCGCGAACATGGTCACCCGTAGGTCACCTCAATGGCGTGATGAATTCGGATCCATTGCGTGCTGCTTACAATGCCTGCTTACCGTTATTTAGTGCTTGGTACACCGAACTTGGTCAAAATGAGCGCCTATTTAAGGCCTATGAACGCGTGCGACAAGACGAAGCTAGCGCGCTAGACGGCGTGCAGCTGAAGGTGCTTGATAATGCGTTACGTGATTTTCGTTTGGGTGGTGTGGCTTTACCGGCTGATCAGCAAGCGCGTTACAAGCAAGTGATGGAACGGCTGAGTAAGGTGCAGGCTCAATTCGATGAGCATGTACTGGATGCAACGAATGCTTGGTCACGACATGTCATAGATGAACATGACCTAGAGGGATTGCCCACACCGATCAAAGAACGGGCTCATGCGGCTGCTCAAGCTAAACAGCAAGCAGGTTGGTTGTTTACGCTGGATGCTCCCAACTACATGGCTGTGATGTCGCACGGTGCGAGTGAGTCTCTGCGGCGCGAGTTTTATGAGGCGTGGGTGACGCGCGCTTCTGATCAAGGTGCTCAGCCTCAATGGGATAACAGTTTATTGATTGAAGAAATCATGCGCTTGCGCCATGAATTGGCACAGTTGGTGGGTTTCGATAGTTACGCATCGTATTCGTTGGTCACTAAAATGGCCAAGTCAGTTGCTGAAGTGACGGATTTTCTCAAGCAATTGGCTGATCACAGTAAGCCTTTTGCTCAGCGCGAGCTGGATGAGCTGAAAGCATTTGCTGGCCGTGACTTGAATGCGTGGGATGTGGGTTACTACTCTGAACGAATGAAACATCAGCGTTTTAACTTATCTGAAGAGACTTTACGCCCGTATTTTCCAGTGCCGCAGGTGTTGCAAGGATTGTTTGCGGTTATCTCACGACTATACGATGTACAGGTTGTCGAGCGCTTTGATGTCGAAAAATATCACGCCGATGTACAGTTTTTCGACATTATCAATAGGGACGGTTCGCTGCGCGGAAGTTTCTATTTAGATTTATACGCACGCGCAAAAAAACGCGGCGGTGCATGGATGGATGATTGTGTGGGTCGGATGCAGATCGATAAACAGGCTTATCTACCTGTTGCTTATCTGGTATGTAACTTTATGCCCCCACCTGCAGGGGGGGATAAGCCGGCATTATTAACGCACTCTGAAGTGGTGACCCTGTTCCATGAATTTGGTCATGGATTACACCACATGTTGACGCGCGTTAATTTTCCAAGTGTTTCAGGTATCAACGGTGTGCCGTGGGATGCGGTAGAGCTGCCAAGTCAATTTATGGAAAATTTTGCATGGCGGCCGGAAGTGTTGCCGTTGATTTCTAAGCATGTGGAAACAGGAGAGTCGTTGCCCGTTATTGAGTTACAGCGATTGCTGGAATCACGAACATTTCAGTCGGGGTTGCAAACTGTACGGCAATTAGAATTTGCCTTGTTCGATTTACGCATCCATGCCGAGTACAGTCCTGAACACGGTTCACGCGTGATGGACATCTTGAACCAAGTGCGTACGCAGGTGGCAGTGATTAACCCGCCTGATTTCAATCGCTTTCCGCATGCCTTCTCACATATTTTTTCTGGTGGTTATGCAGCCGGTTATTACAGTTATAAGTGGGCTGAAGTATTGGCAGCTGATGCGTTCAGTGCCTTTGAAGAGCAGGGTGTATTTAATCAACAGACGGCAAGGCGCTTTGCTGAGGCCATTCTTGAACGCGGCGGTAGTCGAGATGCGATGGTGGCATTCATTGAGTTTCGTGGTCGTAAACCGGAAATTGACCCACTGCTAAAACAATTAGGTTTGATCAGTAAGGCGGCGTAGTGAAGATTGCAACGTGGAATGTAAATTCACTGCGGTTACGTTTGCCACAAGTGCTGGATTGGCTGGACACGTCACATGTCGATGTCATGGCCCTGCAAGAAACCAAAACTCAAGATTGCGATTTCCCTCGGGATGTTATCCATGCACACGGACTGCATGTGGCATTCAGTGGTCAGCGAACTTATAACGGAGTCGCTATCTTATCGAGGTTACCACTACATGACGTTGAAACGGGTATCCCCGGTTTGGTAGATGAACAAAAACGAGTGGTGGCGGCAACGGTCAATGGAGTAAGGGTGATTAATGTATATGTTCCTAATGGACAAACGGTGGCCTCGGAAAAGTACGATTACAAGCTCATGTGGCTTGAAGCATTGACTGAGTATGTACGGAACGCGCTCAGTCACTATGAAAAATTAGTAATACTGGGTGATTTTAATATTGCTCCTGAAGATAGGGATGTGCACGATCCCAAAGCATGGGAAGGTTCCGTACTAGTCAGTGAAGCGGAGCGGCATGCCTTGAGCAAGTTGAAGAGCCTGCCGTTATTGGATGTATTCCGTCAGTTCGATCAGGCAGACAAGTCATTCAGTTGGTGGGACTATCGCGCAGCCGGATTCCGTCGTAATGCCGGGTTGCGTATTGACCTTATTCTGGCCAGCGCTTCCTTATCTAAACAATGTAAACATTGTAGTATCGACATGCAGCCGCGTACTCATGAGCGCCCCTCTGATCACACGCCGGTGATGGCAGAGTTTGATGTGGTTGGCTCGTGAGTTTATGTCTTATTGAATCTGTGTTTCATGTCGCGTAATTATTATTTATTTCTTAGAACATGGATGCGTACGGTTTTTTTACATGTATAAATGATTCTGGTTAATTACACTGCATTTAACGGTTAATGATTGTATTGCTTATGGTTAATGGATTAGCTTCAGTTTTACTTAAAAAATAAATGAATTACCGACGCAACGATTACGATGTAACCAATACTGTCCAGGTTAGCTCGCCTGAAGCTGTACGGCGTGCAGTGCGTGCCTTGTACGCCGAGACGTGGTCTTACTTTATTTTTGATCGTCTTGACTCAGCTTTCGCTGATTTCGATCGATTGTTTAATGGTAAGTACCCGGGTTATCACGGCTGCGACACTGCTTATCATGATACACAGCATTCTCTGGATGTGACCTTGGCTGCCGCTCGCTTGTGCGTGGCTTATGATCGTACTCAGCCTGTTGAAAGGCGCATTGGTCCGGAGCGCGCCATGGTGTGTGTCATTTGCGCGTTATTTCATGATTCGGGTTATATCCGTGAAGTACAAAGCAGTGCTGCGAACGGTGCAGAGTTGACCAAGACTCATGTCTCACGCAGCGCTCAATTTTTAGCGCGGTACCTGCGAGAAGCAAACCTGGAAGACTGGATTCCAGTCGTAACACAAATTATTCATTTCACGGGCTATGAACTTAGTTTTGATGTGATTCATGTCGATAATCGACTGGATCGTACGATGGGGCATTTACTAGGAACGGCCGATCTGATTGCGCAGATGTCCGATCGTTGTTATCTAGAGAAATGCCGTGATCGTTTATACCCGGAATTTGTTTTGGGTGGCATTGCCGTGCCTGAAGATTCGGCTACCGGTAAAGCCAAAGTAATCTATAGCACCGGATTAGATGTCTTACGGGGTACGCCCCAGTTCGTAGAGAAAATTCGACGCTCGCATTTGGATGGTGAGTATCAAGGGCATTATCGGCATCTTGCTGTGTTATTCGATGGCAAGAACCCCTACATCGAGGCGCTGGATTCTCATTTAGATTATTTAAAAGAAATCATGCGTACCGAACGTTGGCCGTTATTACGGCGTGATCCCCCTTGTTTCACTTGGGAGAAAAACCCCGTGCAAACTATTCGAGCGCTGGCATTGACGCGATTGAAGAGTCTTTGGGCGCGGTACTGAACGCTCACGGTGTGTCTACAGCAAGGACGTAGCGGCGGTAGATTTGGGGTAAGTGTTCCAATATCAGTGATTTGCCTTCAATGTCACTGGCTTCAATCGCACGCTGCAGCATCGCTACATTCAATGATTCCAGTGCTTTTAATGCAATAGGTGCATAGCTGTAGTGCCAAGGTTCAGGACTGACGCCCCCACGATCTGTGCGATAGGGTCGAAAAAAACCATACGTGGCGGCATGGCGTTCGAGCCAGCGACTCATGTTGGAGAAAATACCATTGGCTGCGTATTCATCAGGAATCAATTGAACTTGATAACCTGTCGGTATCGCTTGGGCATCTATTAGGTCGATATCAGAACCCCAGTGGTGCCGGCTTCCGCCCGGAAGGGCTGACCAAATGAGAATGGCGTCTAGGCGCTGCGTGGGCGTCAGTTCAGCGTGGTTGAGGACGTGCCCATCACGGGTCAATAAGGGGCGTTCACCGCGCCACTTGGCGTTCCAAATTGATAACTGCGTTTCAAAGCTGCGAAAGGCAGATCGCACATGTAACTGGATGCCTTCCCTACACGCAGCCTGATGCATGGCCATGAATGAGTGGACCGCCTCATGGTGCAGCGTACACTTTGGCTGATGCAGTTCGATAATGTGGCTGCGAACCTGACCGGTAAGTTCGAATTCGTTCATGGTTGGGGGTCGAACTGGGTTCGAGATTTCTAATGAAAGAAAGCAAGCGAAACCAGAATACCAATACCCTGTTTGTTTGCCGATGTTCTGAGTATGATACCGCTACTGACGTTGTTCTGGCAGATTCCGACCAACGTGTATTCAGTTCCAATTTATATGAACCCAAGCTGGTAATGCTGTGAATAAATATAAACAGTCTGCCAAAGCGCTGTTGCTAATCAGCTTGTCGGGCGCAGGCTTACTAGTTTGGCTGATTGTTTTATCACGGTCCCGTCCGGTAAACGACTGGCTGTTGGCGATTGGAGTGGTCGGTATTGCTCTGGTTTGCGTGGCTGCTGCTTTGGTTTGGCGTGTGCTTCGTTCGCTCGATCAACCTATCCATGAGTTGATTAAAAGTGCAGAACAGATTGGTAGCGGCAACTATGCAACACAGGTAACGGTGGGTGATGACGAGAACCTAGCTCCACTCGAGCAGGCGCTAGAACACATGCGCCAGAAACTGCAGCAGACATCAATTAACAGTAACTATCTAACCACTGTATTGGATAGCATGAATGATGCCGTGCTCGTGACCACTCAGGACACTGTCATTACTCGAGTTAATGCTGCGGCCGAGGCGCTTTTTGGTTTTAGTATTGATCAATTAATTGGCAAGTCACTCAATGAAATGCTGGTGGCTGTCGAGCGCCCCGGACAAGACGTTACGCCTGCACTATTGGAGCTCGATGAGGCGGTGATTCGTACTGCCAGCGGCCAGACGATTCCCGTCTCAGTGTCCAGATCGTCTTTGAATGCTGCCAGCACGGAGTTCAAGGGCACCATCTTCGTAATGCGCGACATCACGGACCGCAAGCGTGCAGAACGGCGTATACGCTATTTGGCGCGTTTTGATTCATTAACCAAGTTGCCTAACCGAATGCAGTTTCAGCATTTGTTGCAACAAGGGATTGCGCGCGCCCGTCGCAGTGATCGTATCGTGGCCTTGTTGTATCTGGATCTGGATCGCTTCAAAGAAATCAATGATACCTTCGGTCATGAGGCGGGTGACCGTACTTTGGAAATTCTCAGTGAACGCTTGACTCGTGCGTTACCCAAAGAAGCGGTTCTTGGCAGATTAGCGGGGGATGAGTTTGCTGTTTTTATTGAAGGGATTGATCCCCATGAAGACGAGCGTGCTCAGACGGCCTCCATCGCCAGAGTGGTGTTGTCCGAAATTAGCAAGGTATTTTATGTCCAGCAGCATGAGCTGTTTTTGACTGTCAGTATTGGCATTGCTTTTTGTCCGCGGGATGCCGAGAACGTTATCGACTTGATTCGTCATGCCGATGCCGCCATGTATTACTCCAAACAAAACTCAGGCAATAATTTTGCGTTTTATACCCCTGAGATGAATGCCGCTGCCGTTGAGCGCTTAATGCTCAAGTCAAAATTACGTCGTGCGCTAGAGCGTGAAGAGTTGGTGATGCTCTACCAACCTAAAGTGGATTTACAAACGAACACCGTCATTGGTGCTGAAGCTTTGTTGCGCTGGCGGTTGCCAGGGTTTGGCGATATTGCGCCGAGTCAGTTCATTCCTCTGGCAGAGGAAACTAGTCTGATTCTCGGGATTGGTGATTGGGTGATGAATCGGGTATGTGAAGACTATAAGCGGTGGAATGCACAAATTGTCGATCCGGGTCGAATCTCTATCAATTTGTCACTTAAACAACTACACCAAGCCAGTTTTGTAGCCCGTTGCCGCAATATATTTAGGCGTCATGAGGTCAATCCGAGTTGCTTTGAGTTGGAAATCACTGAAACGACCTTGATGCAAGATCCCAAGCGCACAATAAAATTACTCGATGAGTTATTCGCTATGGGCGTCAGTCTGTCTATTGATGATTTTGGAACGGGTTATTCCTCGCTGAGCGCCTTACAGCAATTTCCGATCAGTACATTAAAAATTGATCAGTCGTTTGTGCGTGGCATTGATGAAAACAAAGATGATGCAACCATTGTGCGAGCCATCATCGATATGGGTAATGCTATGGGCATGAAGGTGCTAGCAGAAGGCGTCGAAACGCGGGTGCAGCTCGACTATTTAAAAGCCCATCAATGTCACTATGCGCAGGGACATCTGTTTGGTAAAGCAATTAGTGCAGAAGATTTTTTAGCCATGATGATTGCGCAACAAAATGGCCAGTATCAGGTTGCCGCCCTGTTTGCTTAGCTGGTTTTGATCCCGCCATGGGCGGCTAACTGCTAAACTGCGTGGCTATGCTTAATTTTTCAGACATCTCGATTCGTCGTGGTACGCGTGTACTGTTCGAAAAGGCCACGTTTAATCTCTTTCGTAGTGAGAAGGTGGGTATTACTGGCGAGAACGGCAGTGGTAAATCCTCGTTGTTGGCGTTGGTGCGGGGTGAAATTACGCCCGAAACCGGTAATTTCGACATGCCCGGCAATCTGGCGGTGGCCCATGTGGCACAGGAACTCAGTGCCAGTGATGAACCTGCGATCGAGTTTGTGCTAGATGGCGATGCCGAATTGAGAGTCATTGAAGGGCGGATTGCCGAGGCCGAAGCGGCTGATGATGGTAATCGTTTGGCCGAGCTATACGGGCACTATGATGCCATCGGGGGGTACCACGCTCGCAGTCGGGCAGCGACCTTATTGCACGGATTGGGCTTTACTACTTCCGATGAGGAACGTCCCGTGCGCGATTTCTCGGGTGGTTGGCGTGTGCGACTGAATGTTGCAAAGGCGCTGATGTGCCGTTCTGATTTGCTCTTGCTGGACGAGCCAACCAACCACTTGGATTTGGATGCCGTCATGTGGCTTGAGCAATGGCTTAAAGACTATCGTGGTACGTTGCTGCTCATCGCCCATGATCGTGATTTCTTGGATGCCATTTGCAATCGTATTGTCAACATTGAACAGGGTCGTGCGGAAGTCTATCGCGGCAACTATTCCGACTTTGAAGAAGCACGAGCTGCGCGACTTGCCCAGAATCAAGCCTTGTATGTCAGGCAGCAGCGTGAACTCAAGCATATCGAATCGTTCATTGCGCGCTTTCGTGCGCAGGCGAGTAAGGCCCGTCAGGCTCAAAGCCGCATCAAAGCACTCGAGCGCATGCAGCGTATTGCACCGGCACACGTCGATACTGAATTTACCTTTTCATTTTTAGAGCCGCACAAATTACCGCGTCCATTATTAACGGTAGACAATCAATCTACGGGCTATGACGACAAAGTTTTGGTGGGTAACATTAGTTTCACCATTGCCCCCGGTGCGCGTATTGCCTTGCTTGGCCATAATGGCGCCGGTAAATCTACAGTCATTAAAATGCTCGCGGGTGAACTGCCGTCCTTATCTGGAGAACGCACTGAAGCTAAAGATTTACGTATCGGCTACTTCGCACAGCACCAATTAGAGCAACTCAAAGAACACGAATCACCGCTGCAGCATTTACGTAGCTTGGGTGGCCCCGCAGCAGCTAAAGCGCCGGAACAAGATCTGCGCGATTTTCTCGGTACTTTTGGATTCCGGGGTGATCGCGTGTTTGAAGCCATTGGTCCATTTTCAGGTGGAGAGAAAGCACGTTTAGTGTTGGCATTGTTGTCGTATTTACGACCTAACTTGCTATTGCTTGATGAGCCGACCAACCATTTGGATTTGGAGATGCGTCAGGCATTGGCGCTGGCCTTGCAAGACTACAGTGGTGCGGTGCTCATGGTCTCGCATGATCGTCACTTGCTGCGAACTGTCATTGATGAGTTTTATATTGTGGCCGAAGGTAAGGCCACGCCGTTCGATGGGGATTTAGATGATTATGCTAAGTGGGCTGCAACGCACCCGAAAGATGCTGTCACTAAATCTGTCAAGCCCGCGAAAGCCGTGGGCAAAGATGCTGAAGGTGATCGCAAACAGAAACAACGTGTGACCACGGATCAGCGTAATCGATTGACTCCCTTAAAAACGGAGCTGATCAAGCTAGAGAAGCAGTTGGCCCAACTGCAAAAAAAACAAATGGAAATCGAACAGAAGCTGGCTGCGCCGGATATCTATGACGCCGGGAAAAAGGCACGGCTGCGAGAGCTGATTGATGAGCAGGCTAAAATTAAGAGTGAGTTGGAGTGTACCGAAGTTGCATGGTTAGATGTCACCGCGCAAATTGACGAGATTGAGGTATCCTCAAAGAACTGATTTGTGTTTTTTGCAGTGCGAAGTTTGAATTTTTCTGTTCAATGATTCACTGCTATTTATAAAATTTGGTTCAGCGTTAGTAAGAAGGAATTTCAGATTTGCTGTCTAATCCAACCCATTCAAGCGCCAGCACGTATGTGCGCTCGGGAATTTTCCGCGATGCTGTTAGTTTCGCGGAGATTGAACGCCGGATTGAAGCCTTGCCTACCGAGCAAGAGCGCGGCGCTGCCTTCGAAGTTTTCACTGAAGCCTACCTTGCAACGGAAACTATCGCGCAGGCAAAACAAGTTTGGGTGGTGGGCAAAGTTCCAGATGATATTTGTAAAAGACTGAACTTGCCGCGCGCCGATTATGGCTATGACGGCGTGATTGAAACCCACGATGGGGAGTTGGTTACTTATCAGGCCAAATTCCGAACCGCTCGTGTTTCGCTGCCCTATGCGGATTTGGCGACATTCTTTGGCATCTCTGAACAAGCGGATCGCCGGTTGGTCGTGACTAATTCAGTATCTATCTCGGCTGTCGCTGAGAGCCGTATTGGATTTCAATCAATGCGGGGCACAGACCTCGACCGAGTGGATATCGCTCAACTTAAGGCCATCAACGACTGGTTAGATCATCGCCCCATTGAACGGCGAGTACGCACGCCACGTCCCCATCAGCACAATGCACTAAGCCATATCAGGCAAGCATTAGAGCAAAGAGATCGAGCAACTGTAGTGATGGCTTGCGGTACAGGCAAAACACTGGTCGCGTTATGGGCGACGGAAGAGTTCAAGCCTAAGCGAGTACTGGTTTTATTACCTTCATTGAACTTGTTGCGGCAGACCTTGCATGAATGGGCTAAGTGGACGACATGGGGTGAGCAATTTCGCTATCTATGCGTATGTTCTGATTCAACGGTGGCGGCGGGTATTGATGAGATTACCCTTCGTGACGAAGAAGTCGATTTTCCGGTGGTGTCAAATTCTGCTGTCTTAAAAAGATTTCTCACAAGACCCAACGAAGGCCAAGTTCAGGTGGTCTTTTCAACGTATCACTCAGCCAAAATCGTGGCTGAAGCGATGGATGAAACCGTCAGTTTTGATGTGGGTATTTTTGACGAAGCACATAAAACCACTGGACGCGAAGGTGCGCTGTTTTCATTTGCTTTGTTCGATAAAAACTTGGCGATTAAGAAGCGTCTATTTCTAACAGCTACGCCACGCAAATATCAAATTCGTACTGCCACTACTGAAGACGAGTTGCCACTGCTCTCTATGGATGACGCAGACACGTACGGTGAAGTGGCATACAAGCTCAGTTTTAGAGAGGCTGTAGAGCGAAAGATAATTCTGCCCTACAAAGTGGTGATCTCGGTTATCAACAGTACGCAGATTAATTCACAGTTGATTGAAAATGCCGAAACCGAAGTGGATGGTGTGCGCATAGATGCAAAATGGGTGGCAGATCAGTTGGCTCTGAAAGAAGCTGTACAACGTTATGGGGTTAGAAAGGCCATCACGTTCCATTCACGGGTGTCGCACGCCGCGTTATTTGCGTCAGACGGTACACAGGGCATTGGAACCTTCCTGCCTGAATATCCTCGTTTTCATATTTCAGGCAAGCAAAGTACAGCGCAGCGCGAGCCGACTTTGAGAGGGTTCTTCAATTCGCCCAAGGGCATCATCACCAATGCCCGTTGCTTAACCGAAGGCGTCGATGTGCCTTCGGTCGATATGGTCGCGTTCATGGCGCCGCGACGTAGTCGTGTGGATATTGTGCAGGCGGTGGGGCGAGCGATGCGTGTTGCAGATGAAGCGAAAACCGTAGGCTATGTACTGGTTCCAATTTATCTAAACATCAAAGAAGGCGAGACGATTAGCGAGGCTATTGGCCGTTCAGGCTATGAAGAAATTTTGATCGTACTCAATGCAATGCGCGAGAACGATGATTCACTTGAGGATTACATCGAGAATGTAGCCGTTGAAAGGGGTCGACAAGGTAGTTACGACGATGCGTCTCTGGATGATTATCTGGATGTGATTGGCGATTCTATCAATCTGGATGAGCTCAAGCGCTCAATCACCACCAACGTCTTAGAGCATTTAAGTTCAACATGGGATGAGCGATACGGACAGTTGCAGGCGCTAAAAGAACAATATGGAACGTGTAACGTACCTGTGCATGTTCACGAAGATAAGCAGCTATCAGCTTGGTGTTATACGCAGTTGAAAATATATAACTCCGGAACCATGTTGCCCGAGCGCGAGCGCAAACTGCATGCCCTCGGTTTCTTCAATCAGATTGAGCAGAAAAACAACTGGCCTTCGATGTATGACCAGCTCAAGAAATACAAGGCTTTTCATGGCACCTGTGATATTGATCCGCAGTGGCAACAAGATTCCGAGCTTATTGATTGGCTAAAAGAACAGGTCGCAGCTTATGAACTAGGTGAGTTACCAGTTCATCGAGTGAATGCCTTGCGTGAGCTTGGACTGTTGATGACCGATCGGTTGCGTCCAATTGTGGACTTCGTGTTACAGCGTAAGAGTATTTTTGCCAACGGCATTGTGGGTGCCCCACTGTCTGCGTATTGCAATCGGCTAGTACATGATTTGCGGGAAGTGCTGCCTGGCGGTGCACGCATTCCAGAAAGCGCACTTATTCAATCACTGGTGCGAGCGGGCTGGTTAGATAAAGGCGACTTAGCAGTTGGCATTGCCACCGCCGCTAAGCGCGTGTTTTGTGCGCCTGAGATGGCTGAGTTAGATGACATGAAGTTAATTGAGTTGCTGCAACAAACTTCAGAGCAGTTCGAAGTCGTTGAACATGCAGTCGCAGAGCTAAATGCAAATCGCCTAGTCGAATTGATTAGGGAGCGCCAGTGGGTGTTTGAAAAAGGGATCGTTGCCTCGCCTTTCCATAAAATATTAGGATTGCTTCGCGGAAGTTCAGGTGGGAGTAAAAGTCTTGGACTAGGTTTAGATGAGTTGCTGGACGCACTAAATAAGGCTGGGTGGATTGATGCTGGTCGTATCTCAAGTGCCGAATACACAACTAAGAAGCAAATTTTCTATTCGCCTGAATTAAAGCATCTGAGAAAATCAGATTTGCGACGCCTTGCTGAGAGGTTTGATCTTGAGGGCTATGAACCGCTAAAAATTCAAGCTAGATCCGGCATTCAGGCTGCCGTTAACATTTTTGGCAGCATTGGCTTCACAGAAGAGATCTATGGTTGGTTGTTGAGTCAAATTCAATCAAGAAATCATGTTTTTTCAAACGGCTTGGTCTTTAGCCCCTTTGATAGCTTATGGAATGAACTACAGGGTCACACCGATGTTTTCAAACTACCCGAATTATCGCCTTACGTAAGAGATAAATTATTTGATGCGCTTAGGCGCTGTGGATGGATTGATGCAGGTCGTATCTCATCTGCAGAATATACAACTAAGAAACAAATAATCCATGCACCAGAGCTTTCCAGATTAAAGAAGTCTGAGCTTCGACGAATGGTGGAACAGATTGAGGATGCGAAATTAAAAGCCGAACAAGATCGTCAGTAAGGTAGCGCTAATCGTCAGCTAGGATGCGGTTGAGCATCACCCCATCCACTTCACTCGATCTTCTAATGCTGCAGCGCGCAGTTCGCCCGCGATCTCGATGCTGCCGATATAGATCAACGCAACGATGTGATCTTCAGTCGTAAACCCCAACGCTGTTTTAATCGCTGGGTTATACGCCGCAGGGCCGGTCTTCCACATCGCGCCATAACCTAGTGCATGCGCAGTCAGCAGCATGTTTTGTGCAGCGGCACCGACGGCGAGCGCTTGTTCAATCTCAGGCACTTTTTGGGATGGTGTGATGTGCGCAGCAACGGCAATGATGCACGGAGCGCGTAAGGCCTTTTTCTGTTCGCGACGCAATTCATCAGCGTCGGCTTCGGGATTGCGGGCTTTCAAACTTTGCGCCATCAACTCGCCTAAGACATGACGGGCTTCACCTTGCAGCACCGTAAAGCGCCACGGTGCGAGTTTGCCGTGATCGGGTGCGCGTGCGCCCGCTTCTAAAATGAGTTGTAGATGTTCACGGCTCGGCGCGGGGTCGCGAATTTTCAGTGCCGAAGCGCGGGTTTTGATGGCGGTGAGTAAGTCCATGGCCACTCCAATTTTAAATTCGTTGGAGTATGCCTGATCTTTACACTGTGGTGTTTTCCGCTAAATGAACAACGCTGACCACTTGATGATGAGACTTCCAGATGTCATTAAGCATGGCTTCAATGCCGCGTTCCGGACCGGTCACCTGAACCACACACAATGGACGTTCGTGTTTGTGCATGGACACAAAACTCATCACGCGCAATCGGTGCTGGTGAGTGACTTCGGAGATCAGCGGGAATACATCTTCACCGGACGCGTTATCAAACGTGATGCGCACGCCATTGGTGCCAGGATTGAAAATGGTAGTTAGGGCATGAAATACGTCGGTGTCAGTGATGATGCCGGCCAGTTGACCTTTGCGAATCACAGGCAGAACCCCGATTTTGTTATCACTCATAATGCGCGCCACCTCTTCGATGGGTCGTTCGGGCTCAGTGGTGTGCAGGCGATCAAGGGGCGTCATGATACTGGCTGCAGTCAGCGACAACTCAGATCCCTTGGTGTGAAGTTCGTCATCACCGATGTGTAGTACGGGCACTTTACTGGTCGTGTCAAGGATGGCGCTACCTGACTGAATCAGGCCGATTAAGTGGCCTTCATTATCGACCACGGGCAGACGTCGAAGGTGTTTTTCCTTCAGTATGGTTTGAATCTCATCAAACCCCACCTCGGCGGTGATGGTGATGGGATCTTTAGTCATCCACATGCTGACAAACATGGCTGATACCTTTAATTTCTTTATGTGCCAATTCCGCGCTCACGGCTGGCAATTCCTGTTAGCGGCCATCTGGGTAAAGACTTGAGCCGGTTGGGCAGTGGGATTGGGCTCAATGATTTGGCTGGTTGCAGTTATTCGCGCGGATAAGCGGGTTACGTGCGGCGTTTCAATCCGTATACTGCCCGCCCTTTAGGCGCGGGTTGCTTGTCATGTGGTTTAAGAATCTGATCGTGTTTCGCCTGACCTCGGCTTGGGTGCTATCCCCCGGTGAATTGGATGAGCAACTGTCGTATCGACCGCTAATTCCCTGTGCGGGTTATGACATGCAGACCGTAGGTTGGGTGCCGCCGGGTCCACAGGATCGACTGGTGCATGCGGTCAACGGTCATTTGTTGATTGCGCTGGGTGTGGATCAGAAGCTGTTGCCGACCTCGGTCATTAATCAGGTGAGCAAGGAACGCGCTGTAGAGATGGCTGCACAGCAGGGCTACCCTGTAGGCCGACGCCAGTTGCGTGAGCTTAAAGAAAAGGTTGCAGATGAATTACGGGCTCGGGCTTTTTCGCGTCGGTCCATGACCCGCGCTTGGATTGATCCAGAACGTAACCTGCTGGTGGTGGATGCCGCCACGCCCGCCAAGGCAGAAGAACTGGTGGCAACGTTGCGGGATACCATTCAGGGTTTCAGTGCGGTGTTGCTGGAAACAGAGAAATCGCCATCCGTATCGATGAGTGCGTGGTTGATGTTTGGTGATGCTCCGGGGCGATTTAATATCGAACAGGATCTGGAGTTGCAGTCCGTCAAAGATGAAAAATCCATCGTGCGCTATGTGCGCCATCCACTGGAAGGCAAGGAAGTACAAAAACACATCAGTTCAGGGAAAAGCCCAACCAAGCTGGGTATGAGTTGGAATGGTCGAACCGCGTTTATTCTCACCGCCGACATGCAGATTAAACGCGTACAGTTTCTCGATATTGTCAAGGATCGTACAGAAGGACAGGAACAGGAAGCCGACGAACAATTTGAGGTCGACTTTGCTTTAATGACCGGTGAGTTGTCGCATCTGCTCATGGAGCTGATCGAACAACTCGGTGGTGAGCTCAAGACCGGTGCGCAACAAGCCGCATAATCTTTGCATTTATAGCAACAGGTTCCACAGTGGTACCGTAATAAAGGACAACAGAATACCCAGTCCTACCATCATGTTAGCTAACGGTGGGTTAAGGTTGTGTTGTTCTGCAAGAATGGCGGCCGAAATCATCGGCGCCATGGCGGCCTCTAAGACGCTCACGGTTAAGGTGGGTGGTTCGATATTCAGTAGAGTGCCGCAACCGAAAATCAACAACGGGGCTAGGCCCAGTTTCCAACCTAATCCTACCAGCAGTGACAGGGTCTGATTTTTGATCGAATTAAACTGCAGTTGCAGTCCCACTGAGAACAGCGCTAACGGCGCTAGCGTGGCGCTGAGGGCATGCAGCAGGTCATTGACTATAGTCGGCAAGCCCGATGTGAGCGAGAGGGCAAGCGCGACCAATAAGGCTAAAAAGGGCGGGAATCGTAGAACTTTAAGTCCTATTTGCTTTGCACTAGGCTGTATTCCCGTGTAGACCGCGGCGACTAACGTGCCGCCGATATTGATGGCTAGAAACGCACCGACTTGATCGGCAATCGCTGCATAGGCCAGGGCATCGTGACCTCGTAGAGCAGCAATGAGTGGAAAGCCGACAAACGAGGTATTACCCAGTCCAGCCATCAAAATGAGCGCGCCTAACGTCTCGCGTGACCAGTTAAACACGGGTGCAAGCCAATGAAAGCATAACCATGTCGTGATGAAGATCAGCCACATGCTGGCCGCGAGAAACCACAGTGAGGGCGTGAGATGTAAGCGTGGAACGATTTCCAGTACCGTGGCCGGTGTTGCGATGAAGATTGCCCACCAGTTTAAATTTTTAGCGAGCCCTTCCGGCGGGCGACCTAGATGGGCAACCGAAAAGCCTAGTACCAAGCAGAAAAGCAGTAACACAAATGCAGTCATGCTCGCGATCTTACCTTCTTAATGAAGGTGAGCATGCTACTGCATCAGTGAGATTGACTACATCGAATTCCAAGTCGGAATAAATGTCGACCTAAGTGAGGGTGATATCACGTGTAGGGCGGGTTTCAATCCGATAATCCGCTAATGCGACGAGGACGCACTGAATTGTTTTTTATAAATAAACAACGCAATAAGTACCCCTGTGCACTGAGCCAGAATGAAGCCGGGGGTGTCCTGCATGCGAATGCCACTGAAGGTATTGGTTAGCGCGCGTGCTATCGTGATGGCTGGGTTGGCAAAAGAAGTTGAGGCGGTAAACCAGTACGCAGCTCCTATCCATGATGCAACCATCCAATGTGCGGATTCAGTACGACGATGGCCGAGCACAATCAGTACTAATCCGGTGGTGGCTACCAGTTCTGAAAGCCATTGTCCTGTACCGCTGCGTACATGCGTGGCCGTTTGCAGTAGCGGTAATTCGAACATGGCATGCGCCAGTAGGCAGCCTGCGCAGCAACATACAATTTGTGTAAGGGTATAGACTAGCATGTCCTTCCATGCGCGTTTGCCGAGGAAGGCCAGTGATAATGAAACGGCTGGATTAAAATGCGCGCCGCTGATCGGTGCAAATAAAGCAATTAATGTTGAGAGGGCTGCCACGGTGGCCAGGGTATTAGCCAGTAGTGCAACAGCGCCATTTCCTTGTGCGAGTTGTTCGGCCATGATGCCTGAGCCGACGACGGTCGCCGTCAATAATAAAGACCCCAGTGCCTCGGCGATGAGTTGACGGCGCATCATTAATCCACCTTCGCTAACTCATCTAATACAAGTTTTAGGTGTACTGGATCGTGTCGATTAACAGCTACGCTGCACAGTGCCTGAACACGTCGATTCAAGATAGCAAAAGCTTGTTCAAACGCCGCACGTTGATCGACTTCAGTGCCAGATACGGCGGCCGGATCGGCAATGCCCCAATGCACCTTCATGGGCGTGCCCTGCCAAATTGGACACATTTCGTTGGCCGCGTTGTCACACACCGTGATGACAACATCCAAGTTTGGAGCATGGGCACTGGCAAATTCATCCCAGCTTTTGCTACGCAAGTTATGGGTCTCGATGCCATGAGATTGTAGTGTGCTCAGGGCCAGTGGATGCGGTATGCCTTTAGGTTGGCTGCCCGCGCTATAGGCTTGCCATCGACCTGCAGCATAGTGATTCAGCAGTGCTTCGCCCAACAAACTGCGAGCCGAGTTACCAGTGCATAAGATCAAGATCTGTAAGGGGGTATCTTGTTGCATTGTTCAGAATGATGGGGTGATTGCTCAGTGCGCACTAGGGCGTTATTGTCTGTTTAGTTTATCGAATGAAAGACGACAGGATTATTGCAATGAGTCTGCCTGCCTACGAAAAACTCGGTACGTTTTATCTGGGTCGTGTTGTCGATGATGACGGCAAGGATACCAATGAGCCGATGCTTTACGATTCGCGTGATCTGACTACTCATGCCGTGTGTGTCGGCATGACCGGTAGCGGTAAGACCGGTCTGTGTCTGAGCCTGTTGGAAGAAGCTGCTATTGATGGGATTCCGGTGTTAGCGATTGATCCTAAAGGTGATATTGCCAACCTTGCTTTGCAATTTCCGCAATTGCGCCCTGAAGATTTTTTACCTTGGGTGGATGCCGGTGAAGCCAAGCGTAAAGGGCAAGCACTTGAAGAATTCGCTGCAGCGACTGCCGCCAGTTGGAAAAGTGGCTTGGCTGAATGGGCGCAGGATGGCGAGCGTATTCAACGTCTTTCTGATGCCGCAGAGGTTGTCATCTATACCCCTGGTAGTCTTTCAGGGCGCGGTTTATCCGTGCTGCGTTCCTTTGCCGCGCCAGATGAATCGTTGAGAAGTGACGCTTCGGCTTTGAAAGAAAAGATTGCAGGTGCCGTATCCGGTCTGCTTTCTTTACTCGGTATGGATGCTGATCCACTTAAAAGCCGGGAACACATCTTGTTATCCACCGTCTTGGATTCCGCTTGGTGCAAGGGTGAGGATCTAGATCTGCCCACGCTGATTCAAAAGATACAGAAACCATCCTTCGATAAGGTGGGCGTGTTCGATTTAGAAACCTTCTTTCCTGCTAAGGAACGTCTTGGGCTTGCGATGGCGATGAATAATTTGCTGGCCGCGCCGGGATTTGCAGCTTGGCTGGAGGGCGACGCACTCGATATACAAAGTTTGTTGTATACGCCAACGGGTAAACCCCGCATTGCGATTATTTCCATTGCACATCTCAGCGATGCTGAGCGCATGTTCATCGTGACGTTATTACTCAATGAAGTTGTGGCGTGGATGCGTAGACAGTCCGGTACCTCTGCACTTCGAGCGTTGCTGTACATGGATGAAATCTTTGGGTACTTCCCACCGAGTGCCACACCACCGTCGAAGTTGCCTTTGCTCACGCTGATGAAACAAGCGCGGGCATTTGGCCTAGGCGTGGTACTGGCCACACAGAATCCGGTTGATCTGGATTATAAAGGGTTGGCTAACGCCGGTACGTGGTTCATTGGTCGCTTGCAAACTGAACGTGATAAAGCTCGGGTCATTGAAGGGCTATTAGGCAGTGGCGGTGAAGGTATGGATAAACAACGTATCGAGGCCATGATTGCCAATCTCAGTCAGCGGGTATTCTTAATGCGCAACGTGCATGAAGCGGTACCGGTATTAGTGCGCTCACGGTGGGTGCTATCTTATTTGCGCGGGCCGATGACCTTGCTCGAGATCCAACGCTTGAAGCAGCCCAGCTCGTCGCCGGTTGTCGATAATGTTTTGACCAAGCCCATCACGAATCCACTTAGCGTGAAACCGATGCTGCCTGTCGGTGTGAATGAGTATTACTTGCATGTTCCAGGCCGTTCTACTTACGTCCCCATGGTGCTGGGGGTAGCCAAGATTCATTTTGTCGACAGTAAAGCGGGTGTCGATGAGTGGCAAAATCGAACCTTCTTGGCCTCGTTAACGGAGGATGGTACGGGACCAGATTGGTTTGCTGCCAAACAGTTAGCGGGCGGAAAACAGTTGCTGGATAACCAAGTATCTAAACAGGCAACGTATGGCGAATTACCGGCAGCACTGTTGCGAGTTCAGAATTACGCCAATTGGAGTAAAGCGCTGGTGAGCGCTATCTACCAAGATGTCACCTATTCGGTGTTTAGCTGTGCTGCCCTGAAGCTGAGTTCGAATCCGGATGAAAGCGAAGCGGAATTTCGTGCGCGAATTGGCGTGCAATTGCGTGAGCAGCGTGATGCCGAAGTGGATCGGCTTCGCAAGAAATTCGCACCCCGTTTGCAGATGTTGCAAGATCAGCAATCGCGTGCCCAACAAAAAATCGACCAACAACAGGCTCAGTTATCGCAGCAAAAACTTAATGCAGCGCTCACCATTGGCGCGACGCTTCTTGGAGCATTTTTCGGACGCAAATCCTCAGGGGCAGCAACCTTGGGCAAAGTCGCGACCGCTGCACGGTCGGCCACGCGTGTATCACGCGAGCGCCAAGATGTTGATCAAGCAACCTTAACTCAGGAAACCATTACGCAACGGTTGGCCGATTTGCAGATAGAGCTCGAGCAAGAAATTGCCAAAATACAAGGTGAACTAGATCCAGCGGCGATTGCGCTGATCACACAGGCCGTGAAGCCACGCAAGACGGACACGGTGGTCAGTGAAGTGGCGTTGGTCTGGCAGGCAGTTTAAGCGTAGAACATGGAGTCGAGTGTGTGTGGTTAATTACTGGGGCTTCAATTCTATACGTCACAGTAGAGTAGCTTAGGACGTGGCTAATATTGCTCGCAGACTGGGACCTGAGCGGAACGCCCAAGGGGCATTCATGAAGATATCCCAAACACGCCATTCTGTATTGACCTGCTCAAGCACGATGACATCAATCCAACTAACGACATTATCAGTGTCGCGATACTGTAAATACACGGGGATACTGGCTTTGCCGTCATTGAGTGTGGCAGCGCCTAATGTAAACGCACTGACTCCTTCCCAGTTACTGGCGAATAAGTTACCGTCAATGAAAGGAGGTTTATCAGTAGGGTACTTTCGCTTGTAGTCCTGTTGTGTACGCCTGGCGGCTGCAATGAGTCCAGTCAGTTCGTTCGTCAGCAGCGGCGCTAACGTTTTCATGGCCTCTTCGCTGGGTAAGCCGGAAGGTTGTAGTGTGAGGTAGGTGTGATAAAAGCGATTGGCCACATCATTTGCGCTGGCTGCGTTCAGCGCATCAGGAATGGATGTGGGTGAGGCGCTGCAGTAACTATCGAAACCCGCCGGGCTGTT
>CANGJP010000025.1 GCA_947454465.1 Pseudomonadota bacterium | reverse complement strand
TTCAGCCCAATACTGGGCAACAAACGGATCTACAGGGTATCTAGGGCAGAATTTCCTCCGACGAAGGTACGTAGGTCGGAATTTATTCCGACGGTGTTGGGTATTGGGTTAAATGTCGGGGTTTTACCCGACCTACCATACCGATGTTTGTCATGTGTTGGTTAGGATTCATCCCAGCAGCGGGTAACTCCGGCCTCTAGGCGCCGCAGGCTGGCTTGTGGGGGTATTCATGCCGGCAACGCCCATCTAACCCGAGCTACATATCCATATAGCCATTCGCTTGGTAAGAGGGCCCGCTCGGGCCTCACAATTCACCTTGGTTTTTGTACTGTGAATACCTATGTCCCCAGCCCTGTCTGCCGCTCATAAAAGTCGCCTCACTCAGCTCGAAGAGCTCGAGGCTGAGAGCATCTTCATCATGCGTGAGGTGGTCGCCGAGTTCGAGAACCCGGTGATGTTGTACTCCATCGGTAAGGATTCCTCGGTGCTGCTGCACTTGGCGATGAAGGCCTTTTATCCAGCCAAGCCGCCATTTCCGTTGATGCACATCGACACTACTTGGAAGTTTCGCGAGATGATCGAGTTTCGTGATCAGCGTGCGCGTGAGTTGGGGATTGACCTGATCGTGCACTCCAATCCAGAGGGAGTCGGCAACAAAATTACCCCATTCACTCACGGTAGCAGCAAGTACACGGACTTGATGAAGACCGAGGCGTTAAAGCAAGCCCTAAGCAAGTACAAGTTTGATGCGGCCTTTGGTGGCGCGCGTCGTGATGAAGAGAAGTCACGTGCTAAGGAACGAGTCTTTTCCTTCCGTGATAACAATCACCGATGGGATCCGCGCAATCAGCGCCCTGAGCTGTGGAAGGTCTATAACAGTCGCATTAGCAAGGGTGAGAGTATTCGTGTGTTTCCACTCTCCAACTGGACTGAGTTGGATATCTGGATGTACATCCACAAGGAACACATTCCAATTGTGCCGTTGTACTACGCCAAACCGCGTCCCGTCGTGCATCGTGATGGCATGATGATCATGGTGGATGATGAGCGCTTACCTTTACAAGCCGGAGAAACACCAAAGATGGAGCAGGTACGATTCCGTACCTTGGGCTGCTATCCATTGACCGGTGCCATGTATTCGGAAGCCGATACTTTAGAGGCCATCATCGGTGAGATGCTGGAGAGTCGTACCTCAGAGCGTCAGGGGCGTGCCATTGATCACGATCAATCGGGTTCGATGGAGAAGAAAAAGAAAGAAGGGTATTTCTGATCTAGTGATGTATTGGTTCGAAATTTATTCAAGCCAGTTAGGTCGGAATTTATCAGGGGTATGTAGGTCGGAATGAATTCCGACGAGTGTATAGATTGAGTTGAATGTCGGGTTAAAACCCGACCTACAATGACACATTGGTTGGACTCATTTCTGGATAAGCAGGTCGAGATTTACGTAGGGTACGTAGGTTGGGGTTCATTCAGGATACGTAGGTCGGAGTTTATTCGGGATATGTAGGTCGGAATTCATTCCGACGAGTGTAGAAATTGAGTTGAATGTCGGGTTAAAACCCGACTCACAGGGCAAGAAGGTCGGAATTGATGCCGACGTCGTGTTGTAAGTATGAATAACCCTGAGTTGGAGCGTATTCCAACGGGTATTGATAGCCGTTTTATAGCAGAGCAATAGATCATCGTTATGAGCGCCATTCCAGTAAAACAATTTATTAGCCGCCAAGAAACTAAAGGTTTGTTGCGCTTCATTACCTGTGGCAGCGTCGATGACGGTAAGAGTTCTTTGATCGGCCGCCTGCTGCACGACTCGCAAAAGATTCTCGAAGATCACATGGCGGCAGTGAAGGCCGATAGCCAGCGTTGGGGAACGCAAGGTGAGCAGATTGATCTGGCGCTGCTGGTAGATGGCTTGCAGGCTGAACGTGAGCAAGGCATTACCATTGACGTGGCGTATCGTTATTTCGACACGGAACATCGTAAGTTCATCATCGCCGATACGCCTGGGCACGAGCAGTACACACGTAACATGGCCACCGGTGCCTCCACAGCAGATCTTGCGGTGATTCTGGTGGACGCCGCGCGTGGCGTGCAGGTGCAGACGCGTCGTCATAGTTTTATCGTCTCGCTGTTGGGCATTCGTCATGTGATCGTGGCGGTCAATAAGATGGACTTAGTGAACTACGACCATGCCGTGTTTCAAAACATTGCCGCCGAGTGCCGTCACTTCATGCGAACCCTCGGTATTCAGGATGTGCGCGTGGTGCCGGTGTCTGCGTTGATGGGCGATAACGTCGTGAAGCGCTCATCCAACATGCCTTGGTATGAAGGCCAGCCGCTGCTGGAGATTCTCGATACGGTGGATGTCAGTGATGACCGTGCTGATGACTTGCGCTTTCCTGTGCAATACGTCAATCGTCCCAATGCTGAGTTCCGTGGCTATGCCGGTACGCTCGTGGCAGGTCATGTACGTGTCGGTGATCAAATCATGTCGCTGCCATCGCGCAAGACGACCAAGGTTAAAGAGATCGTGACCTATGATGGATCGATCACGGAGGCTTCTGCGCCGATGGCCGTGACGTTAACGCTTGAGGCCGAGATCGACATCACGCGTGGTGATTTGCTAGCGCATCCAGACCGTGCGCCGACGGTGGCGCGTGAATTTGATGCGCACTTAATTTGGATGGCCGAACAACCATTGCTTCCCGGTAAGCAATATGAATTTAAGATTAGCAATCAGTATGTACGCGGCACGGTGCAGCGTATTGATTATCGCGTCGATGTGAATGATCTGTCACGCCATGCGGCCGAAGAGTTGAAGCTCAATGAAATTGCGGTGTGTCGTATCGCACTTAATCAGCCCGTAGCGTATGACGTGTATGACCTGTGTCGCGAGACCGGCAGTTTTATTGTTGTTGATCGTATGAATAATGCCACCGCCGGTGCGGGCATGATTCGTCGCAGTGCTGCGGTTAAGGCGCATGAAGTGCATGGCAACGTCTACACCGAGCGTCTGGAGATCACGCGTCAACAGCGTGCTAATCAAAAAAGTCAGCAGCCTTGTATCTTATGGTTCACAGGATTGTCAGGAGCCGGTAAATCCACCATTGCCAATGCGGTCGAGCAGGAGTTGTTCCGTCGTGGCTATCACAGTTACTTATTGGATGGTGATAACGTTCGGCATGGCTTAAATCGAGATTTAGGCTTTACCGACAAGGAGCGCGTGGAAAACATTCGTCGTATTGGTGAGGTATCACGCCTGTTTGTCGATGCAGGTTTAATCGTGCTTACCGCTTTTATCTCGCCGTTTCGTAGTGATCGCCGCTTGGTGCGAGAACTGGTGGAAGCCGGTGAATTTATTGAGGTGTACGTTAGCACCTCGCTTGAAGTGTGCGAAAGTCGCGATCCGAAGGGGCTCTATACCCGTGCGCGTCAGGGGCAAATTCAAAACTTCACGGGCATCAGCTCGCCTTACGAGTCACCGGAGGCAGCCGAGATTGTGCTGGACACCTCAAAGTTGCATGTCGATGATTGCGTAGCCAAAATCATTGAGTATCTTGAAGCGTCTGGGCGGTTGAAGTTGTAGGTTGACTGGATCACCGGCCCGAGTAGAAGGTGATTGGCAGGGTGGCGTGACGGTTCGCACCGCCCTCATAAAATAAGCAGTGAGGCAGAGGATTAACGATGTTGGTGCCAGTGATTTTGTCAGGCGGTTCAGGAACGCGTTTGTGGCCTTTGTCGCGTGAGCTCTACCCTAAGCAACTGCTCTCCCTAGTGGGCAAGGGCACCATGTTGCAAGAGACCTTGGCCCGTCTTGACGGCGTTAAGGCAGTCACTGCACCGGTGGTGGTCTGTAATGAGAGTCATCGATTTTTAGTTGCAGAGCAGCTCCGTCAGATCAAATTATCAGCAGCAGATATCTTGTTGGAGCCGGTCGGTCGTAACACCGCGCCTGCTGTGGCTGTGGCCGCATTAGCTGCACTTAAAGCGGCTAAGCAAAGCGATGATCCGGTCTTACTGGTGTTGCCGGCGGACCATGTGATTCGTGATGTAAAGGCTTTTCAGGCTGCCGTGCAACTTGGATTAAAAGCGGCGCAGCGGGGGCAATTGGTGACTTTTGGCGTGGTGCCCAATAAACCAGAGACAGGTTATGGTTACATTCGCCGCGGTGATGGTGCTGATGGGGTGTATCCCGTGGCGGAGTTCGTTGAGAAGCCCAATAAGATCACAGCTCAAGAGTATGTGGCCTCAGGTCGCTACTATTGGAATAGCGGTATGTTCATGTTCCATGCGAAGGTGTTTTTGGACGAGTTGCGTGCACATGCCCCCGACATGCACGCCGCCTGTGAACAGGCTTTTGCTGCGGCGAAGCAAGACTTAGATTTTACTCGGCTTCCAGTCGCTGAGTTTGTTGCCTGTCCCAGCGATTCGATTGACTATGCCGTCATGGAAAAAACCAACAAGGCCGTCGTGGTGCCCTTGGATGCGGGTTGGAGTGATGTGGGCTCATGGTCTGCGTTGCATGATGCCATTCCAGCCGATGCTGACGGTAATGTCAGTATTGGTGATGTGCTCTCTAGTGATTCACACGGTTGTTATCTGCACTCCACGAGTCGTTTAGTGGCGACCGTGGGCTTAAAGGATCATGTCGTCATCGAAACTAAGGACGCCGTGATGGTGGCACCGAAGGATCGCGTGCAGGATGTTAAAAACCTGGTCACTGAATTAAAGAAGCAGGGCCGCTATGAAACGTCGCTGCATCGCGAAGTCTTCCGTCCTTGGGGGAGTTACGACAGCATTGATGCGGGTGAGCGGTTCCAAGTGAAGCGTCTGGTGGTGAATCCCGGTGCGTCGCTGTCATTACAACTACATCATCACCGTGCTGAGCATTGGGTGGTGGTCTCTGGTACCGCGCAGATTACCTGCGATGAAAAAGTATTTTTACTTGAAGAAAATCAATCGACCTACATTCCACTGGGTGCTAAACATCGTATCGATAATCCCGGTAAGATCCCCTTGCACATCATCGAGGTTCAGTCAGGTACCTATTTAGGTGAAGACGATATCGTCCGCTTTGAAGATGTGTACGGTCGTCAAGGTGATAAGCCTGCCAAATAGTTCATCCGTGTGGATCGACTATGTGTGGAGGCGTTGACGGCTTAAATGGTCTTGCTGGCAGGGTTGGATTTATTACCCTCACCACCCGATGCGCTCACTGAAGCGATAGCGAAGTAGTAGGTGATGCCCGTTGGCAGTCCATCAATCGTGGCCGTGAGGGTGTCGCCACCTGACACTGTCATACTACTGGTGAGCGTGCTTGTGCTGGTGCCGTAATAAATTACATAGCCTGTTAAATCAGTTAACGTACTGCCGTCGGTATTCTGCGTTGGTTTAGTCCACGACAGTACTGCGTTACCGGTACTGGGTTGTACGGTAATCGTAAACGCAGCAAGTGAAACGCTGGCAGTACCGTCACTGACTGAGATCACAATGTTTGCATAGCTGTTTGCCGTGGTGGGTGTCCCTCTTAGTTCACCAGTAGCCGTGTTGAATGTGGCCCAAGTGGGCTTGTTGGTGATCGTGTATGCCAGTGTGTCTCCATTGGCATCGCTGGCGATGGGTGTGAATGAATAGAGTGTATTTGCCAACACTGTTGTGTTGGGAGTTCCGGTGATGGTCGGTGCTATGTTGTTGTTAGTGCAACTGAGCGTGAGGTTGGTGACATTGATGCTGGTCACGGTGCCGGAGTCGTTGGTGACCATGCAGGTCTGATCGACCGGTTGAGCCCCAACAGTGACGGTGTAACTGCTGCCACTGATGAAGGTGTTAGGCAGCGTGAAGCTGCCGTTGGCCGACAGGGTCAGGGCATTACCGCCGTTGGTGTTGATGACTACGGACTTACCGGTACCTAAGCCGGTGACGGTACCGGAGAGGGTGTAGGTGTTGGTAATACAACTGAGCGTGAGGTTGGTGACATTGCTGCTGGTCACGGTGCCGGAGCCGTTGGTGATCATGCAGGTTTGTTCGACCGGTTGAGCCCCAACAGTGACGCTGTAGCTACTGCCACTGATGAAGGTATTAGGCAGCGTGAAGCTGCCGTTGGCCGACAGGGTCAGGGCATTACTGCCGTTTAGATTAATGAGAAGGCTCTTTCCAGCACCAAGGCCGGAGATGTTCCCACCAATGGATAAGCCAGTTGCTGGTGATGAATCGGGGGGCGGGGTTGTGGAGACTTCAGGTCCGCTTCCACAGGCACTCAATATCAATGCAATGAGCAGAGCTAGGGCGGGTGCCGTCACTGTTCTACAAATTGGATTAATTGACATTGCATAGTCCGCGCTTGAGCTCAGTTAGGTTGTCAGCACAGATGCAGCGAGCGAACAACAGAACCGAGCAGGTTGATGCCATACCCACAAGGCAGCAAAGCGACCTGACACAAGCGACACTGATAGTTAGCGAAAATCTAAATATCAGCAATTGAGGAATGACGAGTACATGAGTAGGTGTACCCGGCAACCCCGCTATCATGGACATAAAAGTCTTTAGACCGGTGGCTTTGCGACCCCGCTTTTCAACGGGTGTGCCTATGTATCGGACGATAGTCCTTTATTTTTATGGGTGTTGGGACGGGTGCCCACTTTTTATTGGTGAAATGATGATTAAGGTAAATCAGATGGCTTGACTATCAAATCATTCACGCTTTATGACAAAATCGAGAGGCAATATTTGTTTTATTTCTGCATTAAAGTTGTCCTTGAATGCTGGTTTGCATGGCATTTCTATAAGTATTGTTGGTCTTTTTTTAGTGTGTTGCCGAATGTGATGGGTGATCGTCTTGATCGCTACGTCGCCTTAAGTGGTTGCCGAAGGAGTGTTTATTCATGTCTGCTATCGCCGGATTTAAGGCCTATGACTTACGTGGTCGTATTCCTAGCGAACTCAATCCGTCTGTCGCGTATCGGGTTGGTCGTGCGTATGCTGAATGGTTGAAACCTAAGCGCGTGGTGGTGGGGCGCGATATTCGTTTATCGAGTCAGGAGTTGTGTGAAGCCTTGACGCAGGGGTTGCTTGATTCGGGTGTGGATGTGTATGACATCGGTTTATGCGGTACCGAAGGCGTTTACTTTGCGACTTTCGCTGAAAAAATGGATGGCGGTATCATGGTGACCGCAAGTCATAATCCCCCCGATTACAACGGCATGAAATTCGTGCGCGAAGATTCCCGTCCGATCAGCGGCGATACGGGGTTGATGGAAATTAAAAAGATTGCTGATGCCGATGCGTATTCCACGCCATCTAGACAGGGTGTGCGACACCTATTAAATACTTGGGATAAGTACATCGAGCACCTGCGTTCCTATCTAGATACCAGCAAGCTAAAGAAGCTAAAAGTGGTAGTGAATGCTGGTAATGGTGGAGCCGGTGCGGTGATTGATAGCCTCGAAAAGTTTCTGCCCTTTGAATTCATCAAGATTCACCACAATGCAGATGGCACGTTCCCCAATGGGGTGCCCAATCCGATGTTGGAAGAAAACCGTTTATCGACCATCAAGGCCATCAAGCAGCATCAGGCGGATTTAGGTATTGCTTGGGATGGTGACTACGATCGCTGCTTCTTTTTTGATGAGCGTGGTGAATTCATTGAGGGCTACTACATCGTCGGTTTATTAGCCTCGATGTTCTTAAAGCGTGAGCAGGGTGCGCGTATTGTCTATGATCCCCGTTTGACTTGGGCCACTTTGGAGATGGTGACGTCGCTTGGTGGGGTACCGGTGCAGTCTAAGTCTGGTCATGCCTTCATTAAGGATGTGATGCGTCAACATGATGCGGCCTATGGCGGCGAGATGAGCGCCCATCATTATTTCCGTGCATTTGGCTATTGCGACAGCGGTCAGGTGCCTTGGTTGCTTGTTACGCAATTGTTGTGTGAAACCGGTAAAACGCTGTCTTCATTGGTGGGTGAACGCATTGCTGCCTTTCCGGCCAGTGGTGAAATCAATCGTCGTGTGCCTGATGCCAAAGCGACTCTCAAGGATATCGAAGAGCATTACAAACAGGGTGCTTTGGCGTTGGATTACACGGATGGTTTATCCATTGAATATGCGCAGTGGCGTTTCAATCTACGTTCGTCGAATACCGAGCCGCTGATTCGTCTGAACGTTGAAAGTCGTGGTGATGTGGCGTTGATGCAAGCCAAAACGGCGGAGCTGCTGGCCATAATCGGTGGCGAGTCGGCTCACTAAGCGTGTGTTTGCGTCAATAGCCGGGTTCATGATTGACCCGGCCTGTCCGGCTGCCTAAACTACGCGCCCCTTTATTAGGGCGGTTAGCTCAGTGGTAGAGCACTGCTTTCACACGGCAGGGGTCACAGGTTCAAATCCTGTACCGCCCACCAGATTTAGCTGTGGTGGTCGGGCTTCCGCCCGACATCTTGCTTGAGGATGTCTGGCTGAAGTCCGGCAACCTTTATGGCCCACGCAGAGCGTTCATCCTTACATGACTGTTAGAACCCGTTTCGCTCCCAGCCCAACCGGCATGCTGCACATTGGTGGCGTGCGAACGGCGTTATTTTCTTGGTTGTATGCCAAACATCACGGTGGCACGTTCATTTTACGTGTGGAAGATACAGACCGTGAACGGTCTACCGACGAAGCCACCCAAGTAATTTTAGATGGTATGCAGTGGTTGGGGCTGACGGCGGATGAAGGTCCGTACTACCAGACCCGTCGGATGGATCGTTACCGTGAAGTGATCGAACAGTGGTTGGCTGAAGGTAAAGCGTATCGCTGTTATTGCACAAAAGAGCATTTAGATGAATTGCGTGCTCGGCAAATGGCCGCTAAGCAAAATCCACGTTATGACGGTCGGTGTCGTGAATGCGCGGAACATCGCGAAGGTGTGCCGTATGTGGTTCGTTTTAAAAATCCCTTGGATGGGTCCGTGGTGGTGGATGATCAAGTACATGGTCCAGTGGTGTTTGAAAACACGCAACTGGATGATCTGATCATTGCCCGTTCTGATGGTACACCCACCTATAATTTCTGTGTGGTGGTGGATGATTCGGACATGGCCATCACTCATGTGGTGCGTGGCGATGACCATCTGAATAATACGCCTCGCCAGATCAATATGTTGCGAGCGCTCGGTGCCACGCCACCTGTGTATGCTCATTTGCCCATGATTCTCGGGGCGGATGGTGCAAAGTTATCTAAACGGCATGGTGCTGTGAGTGTCTTGCAATATCAAGAAGAAGGTTATTTACCAAGTGCATTACTGAATTACTTGGTGCGATTAGGTTGGTCCTACGGTGATCAAGAAGTGTTTACTCTGGGAGAGATGATTCAGTATTTCGATATCAAGGACGTGAATAAGTCGGCATCGGCGTTTAATCCCGAAAAGCTGCTGTGGTTGAATCAGCAGCACATCATGAATGCACCCGCGTCGGTGCTGGCGGTAGGGTTACGTGAACAGTTGGCGTCACTTGATGTGCATACCGAAGATCAAGTCATGTTAGAAGGTGTGGCCAATATTTTGCGTGAGCGCGCTAAAACATTGAAGGAAATGGCGCAAACAGGACTGTACTTCTTCCGTGAGATTGATGGTTACGAAGAAAAATCCGCCAAGAAAAATCTAACCGCAGAAGCTTTGCCGATTCTGCAGGCGTTAATTCAATCATTGCAAGCCTTGCCTGAATGGAAGGCTGTAGCCATTCATGATGTCATTACTGCGATCTCAACTCAGTTTGCGGTTGGGATGGGGAAGGTGGCGCAACCCCTGCGAGTGGCGGTGTGTGGAAGTGGGGTCTCACCGCCGATTGATACTACAGTCGAATTACTTGGCAGAGTCGTAACGCTGGCGCGTTTACAACGCGCGCAAGCCTTTATTGCGCCCTAACGTTTGCTCAGGCGTAGAGCGCAAAGATAAAACGGCAGGGTGTTGTGTTCGGTATCTTCGAACAACACAAGTTTGCTTATGGCGGTTATATCGAGTCTGCGTAGGGCAGGGGCGCGGCTAATCTCGCTTATGGGAATGATAATTGTGCTGCGCTTTTGCGGGGCAATGAGAAGGCTTTTATTAAAGCGATCATTGAATGCTTGGTTGTGCCGCTGATCATCAATGCGCAGGATCAGTTCAAGTGGCCTGTCATTTGGATTGATCAGTTCAACTATCAAGTCGGTATAACCACTCCAGTCGGGCAACGGCTCTTCAAAGGTCACCCCCGCCCACCGGCCATTATTTTGTGGCGTGATTTTGAGTACGGGTTCGTCCGGTGTCGTGCTCCACAGGATGGGGGCAGGTTCCCGCGTGATTTTGGCATTCCCTGCGTGCAGAAAGTGATACCCCGAAGTCGAGTTAAACGTGACCAATTCGGGTGCTTGCTGCCATCGTGACACATAGAAGCTTGATGTCCACGCGACGGGTACGATTATGGCCAAGCAAGACAGTCCTGTGGCGAGCTGGATCCACCGTATCAGTGTGGGCTTGAGCTTCATTCGAAGTTCCCGTTGGGCATGAAAACTTAGGCCGGCCACAGCACCCAATGCGTCTGTGAGTACGTCTTTCGCTTCTGCATAACGCGTTGTAGTGAAGAGGTATTGGGCCCATTCTCCTAGGATGCCCAGCGTAATCGTCAGCAATAAGGTCTGAAGGTACAGCGTAGGTGTAGTGGGTGTTTGCTTACCGGCGACTTTAAGGTGATGCAGGCAGCCAATGGCCACAAGGGCGAACAGTGGGCCGTGGCAGGTATCTGAAAGTGCTTTAGCGATTTCTGTGTGACCGGTGTCGAAGGGGAATAGCAACAGTAAAAAGAGCACGGCCAAGCCCCAGAACACGCGGCCCTTTGAGTGAGTAGGAAACGCAGGGTGTGCATTCATGCGGGATAAGCTTCCGTGGCCATGATCCAAGTGTTTTGGGGAAGAGCGTGATTCTCGCATGGAGCGCCTGGATACCTGTTGTGCCAAGTGGGGTTTTTGCTGTGTTTTTAGTCTTAGATGAGGTGTGCAGATCAGGCTGGCTGTGAATCGAGCAAAAAGTGCAATAAAAGCGGCAGGAAGTATCTATATGTCATTGACAGAGGTGCTTCACTTAACTAAAGTGCGGCGCCTTGCTGTGGGGCCATAGCTCAGCTGGGAGAGCGCTTGCATGGCATGCAAGAGGTCGGCGGTTCGATCCCGCCTGGCTCCACCAGTTTTAACAGTAAGGTTTTCGTTTCAGGCCAGCGTCCCCATCGTCTAGAGGCCCAGGACACCACCCTTTCACGGTAGTAACAGGGGTTCGAATCCCCTTGGGGACGCCATTTAAGACGCCCATGCCTCTACGGGCGTCTGTTTTCCCTAATCTGCAGTTCAATCGTTATTTTCCTTTTCAAAAAGGTAATCACAATGGTGTGATTCATCTTTTTGGTTTTCCACAAATCAGCGTGCTATTCAGGGGCGCATTGTCACCTCACGTTGGCTTTGAGAAAGTGGCGTTGATTGAGGCTTTGACATAAAGCAATCGGACGCTCAAGGTCCCTCAATATAGGTGTCGGAAATTCTTACAAAGGCGTATTCGGTAAAGCCCTGAAAAACACCTAACTGATTGAAAAATAATGGCTAGCAAATGTTGGCATTGGATTTGCTTTATTTAGACCATCGAGAACACTCGAAATTGTAAAACACGGTCATTCACGTTTGCTTCTGGGAGATTAGGGTAATGAAAAACTTAGCTGGATTAAATAAATGGGTGGCCCTTGCGGTTGCTGGGTTCGGTTTAGTTTCAGGTGGCGCAATGGCGACGCCTATTACAGGCACTGGCCTGCAAAGCGCACTTACAACACTACCTCAGGCTGCCATAATCAACGTGAACACTGACCAGCTCGGAGCTGATGCTTTTTGGGTGGTTGGCGGTACAGGTCTAATCTCTAACGTGCTGATGTTTGAACTGACCACGCCCAATGCTGCTTACAACTCATTCGGTATTTTTGACCGGAATGTGCCTGGTTCTAAGTTGGAGATTTTCAATGGTGCTAATGTAGCCGGTGATACTGAAACGGCGAAGAAGCTTTTGCTAAGTGCTAATAATTGCTTTGGTTTTGGTATGAGTGTGACTGCTGCTAAATGTTCAGATGCGACTACTGCAGCAGCGAATGGAAATGTTTTATTTAGCACACCCGCGTTTGGATTTTATTTGAGTACGAAGGATGCTCAGGGTAATGTTCTCCAGACTCTGTACTCATACGACAGCTATAACACCGACTTGGCCGATCACATGGTTGCTTTTCAAGGTGGTGCAGGTAAGGGCAGCCTGAATGGTGCGCCATGGCTAGCCAATGAATTTGTGCTGGCGTGGGAAGATCAGGCTGCTGCAACTGGTGACTTTGATGATTTCGTAGTGTTGGTTGAGTCAGTAACCCCAGTGTCTGAGCCTGCAACCTTGAGTTTGTTGGGTATGGGTCTGCTGGCCTTCGGCTTGCGTAACCGCAAGAAGTTGCGTGCTTAACTGACCTTGTTTTTTTGATGGTCGCTGCTTGCCTGTAGGGCAGTTGACCAGCCTAACGTTGAGGCGGTGAGATCATTCTCACCGCCTTTTTTATTAACCTATTGAAAATATGGAGAAATTACTAAGGGGTAAGTGGAGGCTGTTGAAATAGGCTTTCTAATTGGCAAAATTTGATGCCGCTTTCTTTGCAGGTGACTCGCATCCTCAGCCAAAAATATCGTTTTGATTTAACATATAGCTCTGTACATGTGTGATGGCTGTCACATCCGATCCCTGATTACGCTATAGAATGCCAAGGCCGACGCAAAATGAGGCGTTGCTGTTACTCAAAAATCGAACATGAAGTGAGATTTCCTTGGCGATCCGCATCCTAAAACATCAATGGCACGTGCCGTTGCTCCTGATGGCGCTAGCAGACATTTTGGTTCTGAGTCTCAGCCCCTTACTGGCTGAGCGCTTGCTTTTGAGTATCAGTCCGCTGGTTAGTTCCGGTTCGCCAGCGCCCAACTGGGGGTTGAACATTGTTTTTACCGGGATGAATTTTTTAGTGATGGCGGCGTTAGGTTTGTATCACGCACGTCAGCGCTCAGGGATGATGGAAGTCGTTATGCGGGTGGTGGTGTCTCTGGGTATAGGGTGGGTGCTCCTTACCTTGATGAGCATGATGCCCGATCAGCCGCATTTTTCAGATAGCACGATGGCATTGGCATTGCTGATGTCAGGGTTGGGTGCGATCGTCACTCGATGGCTTCTCGAGCATGGCTTGAATGAGGACGCATTTAAGCGGCGGGTTTTGGTGTACGGCGCGGGAAAGCGGGCTGCTAGTATTTTGCAACTTCGGCGGCGCGCAGACCGGAGGGGCTTCACCATACTGAACTACGTTGTTGCAGAGGGAGACGTAAAAGATTTAGTGCCTGATGCTCAATGTATCCATCAAAAAATTGATCTGTCGATGTATTGCCAAGAGTATTTAGTGGATGAAGTGGTGGTGGCCATGGATGACCGTCGCAGAAACTTCCCAATGCATGAATTGCTGTGTTGTCGTCTAGACGGTGTTGAAGTAACCGAATTAGTCAGCTTTCTCGAGCGTGAAACAGGCAAAGTGAGATTGGATGTACTAAATCCAAGTTGGATGATTTTTTCAGATGGGTTCCGACGAGGTGTTATTCATGCCAAGTTAGAGCGCATCATGGATATTGTAGCCAGTATGATTTTACTGACCTTTGCGGCTCCAGTGATGTTGGTGACCATGCTGGCAATTAAAATGGAGGAGGGTTGGTCTGCGCCTATTTTGTATGGTCAGACTCGGGTAGGTGCGCGGGGTAAGTTATTTCGGTTGCTTAAATTTCGCAGTATGCGCGTCGATGCGGAACGTGAAGGCAAAGCCGTATGGGCGAAGGCCAAAGATCATCGCGCAACACGGGTCGGTGCAATTATAAGAAAAATTCGTATTGATGAGTTGCCGCAAGTCATTAATGTACTTAAAGGTGAAATGAGTTTTGTTGGGCCTCGTCCAGAGCGTCCAGAATTTGCTGAGGAGTTAGAGCAAACGATTCCTTACTATCGTGAACGGCACACAATTAAGCCGGGTATCACTGGTTGGGCACAGTTGTGTTACCCGTATGGTTCATCAGAGCGTGATGCAGTTGAGAAGTTGCAATACGATCTCTACTACATTAAGAACCAGAGTTTGATTTTTTATATAGTGATTGTGCTGCAAACCGTCGAAGTGGTGCTGTGGCGTAAGGGCTCGCGTTGATGCTTGCGTACTTAAGGAATTATCAGGGCGATAGAAGTCAATTATTGATTTGTTCAGGATGAGCGTGACTAGTTTATGGTAATCCTATCTGTCATTTATGCAGGAGTAGCGCTGGGCTACTTAGTCTTTTCTGGCTTGTCTGTACTAAGCTGGAAAGGTCAGCCATTGGGTATGCGGTTGATTGCTGCAGCTGCGGTCACGGTGGTGTGGGCTAGTACAAATTCGATGAAAGCTTTGGACTTGTCCGTACCCTTTTTAGTGTTCTGGTTGATTGAGGTGATGCGTAATGTTGCATGGATGTGGTTCTTATTGGGGGTGGCACAAAATATAGTACCTACGCCATTTAAAAAAATAGTGACGCTATTCTGCGTCTCAGCGATAGCAGCAGTTCCAATCTTCGGTTTGATTCTGAATTTATCTGAAATAGGAATAGTGCCGGTGAGGGTGCTGTCAGTCAGCGGCTTTGTCCTGTCGTTCTTATCATTAGTGGCGTTAGAGCAGATTTATCGCAACGCAGATGCAGAGCTGCAGAATTCGATTCGTTACCTTGTAATAAGCTTGGGTACCATATTTTTCTATGATTTGTTCATGTTTGCCCAAGCTGAGCTGTTGCGTGGAGTGAGATTTAACGAGTGGCTGATTAGGGGCGTTATTAATGCCTTTGCGCTTCCTTTTATTGCGGTTGCGGCACGAAAAAATGATAAATGGTCGGTAGACATATTTGTGTCGAGGCACATGGTCTTCTACACCACGGCTTTTACTGCTATAGGTGCGTATTTAATTATGATGGCGATGGGCGGGTACTACCTTAAAGCAGTAGGGGGGGCTTGGGGTGTGATGGCGCAGGTTATGTTCTTTTTAGTCGGCGCTATCGTGTTGATAGGCATGATCTTTTCGGCGTCATTACGTCGACGTATAAAGGTATTTATCTCAAAGCACTTCTTTAGGAATAAATACGAATATCGTATTGAGTGGTTGCGGTTTATCGAAACGCTGTCTACGTATGGAGATCGTGATGTACGTCAAGTTGCATTAAGTGCAGTCTGCAAAGTGATGAACAGTGAAAAAGGGATGTTGTTCATACTGAAAGAAGAGGAAAAAAAATTTGTAATTGGCGCTGGATATCATTGCGATTTAAATGATGGCGGTCATTATTATGAGGTCGCTATTCAAGAAGGTTGGGTTCAATATATATCTGATAAATCATGGATTATAGATTTACGAGAGTATCGTTTTTCTCCAGATGCATATCAGAATATCAAATTGCCAGAGTGGATCGTCGCCAATAGTGAATGGCGATTAATATCGCCAGTTTTTAATCTGAATAAAATGATTGGTTTTATATTGCTAAATGAGCCTCCAGAGCCATTTTATTTTACTTATGAGGATCGTGATTTATTGATCACTTTGGGGCGGCATATTGCTACGCATTTGAATCAGTATGATGTGAGTCGAAAACTCACTGAGTCGAGACAGTTTGATGCGTTTAATAGGTTAACAGCATACATGATGCATGACCTAAAAAATTCTGCAGCGCAAATGTCGCTTTTGGTTCGAAACGCCGCCAAGCATAAGCACAATCCAGATTTTATTGATGATGCAATTACTACAATTGATGGTGTGGCGAGGCGAGTTGAGAATTTAATTGAGCAGCTACGGCAAGGTTCAGAAGTAAGCTTTAAGCAGCGAATATCGCTTCAAAAAACAATCGATAAGTCACTCGGTGGATTGGTAATAGAGTCGCCTGTGCCTAAGGTAGTATCAGTTACAGATCAGATATTCATTAACGCCGATTTGGATAGGCTGGCTGCTGTCTTTGGGCATTTAATACGAAATGCACAAGAGGCTACGCCCGCAGAAGGGAGGGTCGATGTAAACATTGGATGTAATCAAGGGCTCGCATACGTAGAGATCAGCGATAACGGTACCGGTATGGATGAAGAATTCATAAGAGAGAAATTGTTTCGCCCGTTTCAAACCACAAAAGGAACTAAAGGAATGGGTATTGGTATGCATCAGGCGCGTGATTACATTCGTTCCTTGGGTGGTGATGTCCAAGTTAAGTCAATCCTAGGTTCGGGGACAATGGTTAAGGTTTCTATTCCTCTTGCCGTGGATTGATGAAATGGAAAAGTTGCCGATAGCTGGGATTAATCAAGCTGAGATTAGTTGAGATTTGAGTCGTTGATATATTTGAATGCAGATTTAAGAATTAGTGCAATGGAAAATACAGATAACATAGGTAGATTGCTCATCGTAGAAGACGACGTGGGTTTGCAAAAACAGCTTAAGTGGTGTTTTGAAGAGTATGACGTATTGTTTGCGAGTGGTCGTAGCGAAGCGATTGAGTTAGTGGCACGACATCAGCCCGCTGTGGTGCTGCAAGACTTGGGACTACCACCTGATGCATCAGGTGTTACGGAAGGATTCCGCACTCTGGACGAAATCATAAAATTAGCGCCTTACACGAAAGTGATTGTTGTGACGGGTAATCATGATAAACAAAACGCCCTGTCGGCTATTGGCGCTGGTGCATATGATTTCTACCAGAAACCTGTTGATACCGATGTGCTGAAGTTACTGGTCAACCGCGCGTTCCATATTTATCAGCTCGAAGAACAAAACCGCTTAATGCGGGCGGCTCGATTGGACTCACCGTTGTCTGGCGTAATTGCAACCGATGAATTGATGCTGAAAGTATGCCGAATGGTAGAAAAGATTGCTCCATCTAATGTTTCAGTTCTCATTACAGGTGAAAGCGGAACGGGTAAAGAGTTGATTGCACGAGCAATTCATGAATTGAATCCCCATGCTAAGGGTCGGTTTGTGGCGATTAACTGCGCCGCAATTCCAGAGCAGTTGCTTGAAGCTGAATTGTTTGGGCACGAAAAAGGGGCATTTACGGGTGCGGTAAAGCAGACTCTAGGTAAGGTTGAGATGGCTGAGGGAGGAACATTATTCCTCGATGAAATTGGAGATATGCCCTTGGCACTTCAGGCTAAGTTGCTGCGGTTTCTGCAAGGTAGGGTGATTGAACGCATTGGAGGGCGCACTGAGATTCCGGTAAATACCAGAGTGGTCTGTGCAACCAATAGGAATTTACAGCAATTCATTATTGAGCAGCGATTTCGTGAAGATCTTTACTATCGCATCAGTGAGGTGAGTATTCCATTGCCGGCATTGAGAGAAAGGTCTGGGGGTGCGACGGTAATCGCTCATAGTATTTTGAAAAAAATATCTCATCAGTCGCCAAAGAATAAAAAAAGATTTAGTGATGAAGCCATTTCTGCCATGGAGCAGTATCGCTGGCCCGGTAATGTTAGAGAGCTTGAAAATAAAGTTAAGTCCGCTTTCTTGATGTCTGAAGGGGGCGTAATTACTTCAGCCGATTTAGGTCTGTCTGTGGGTGACTCGGTTGGGCATGGGCTAAGTCTTAAAGAGGTGCGTGGACGTGCCGAACGTCGAGCAATAGAGCAGGCTTTGCTTATTAGTGAGGGTAATTTATCTAAAGCAGCGGATTTACTAGAAGTAGCGCGGCCAACATTGTACGACCTAATTGATAAATACAACATAAAGCATTAAACGCAGCAACTACGACGCATGTTACGAGTATTAACCAATTTTTCAAAAATGAAGTTATCAATACCTGCCATCAGCTATTCGAGAAGCGTGGTAGGTGTTTGTCTTTTATTTTTAATTGCTTTGATTTGTTGCAGTGTTTATCCAGTAATTTATGCACTATTTAAGCAATGGATTACTGTGGCTGACTATGATTACTGTATTCTGATCGCGCTTATATCTCTAGGATGGTTGGGTTGGTTATCTGGGAAGGTAAATTATGCTAATTCGAATCCAGATTATCGATTCACTGCAGCGGTTATGTTGCTTTGTTTTTTAGAGTATGTGCTCTGGCAGGGAATGAGCGAGCTCGGGAGTCAGGTCATCATACCTATCATTATTTTATGTTTAATTTATAGCATCATCGGCATACAGCAGGGTATGGCGTTTCTACCGCCTATTGTGTTTTTTTATTTTGCAATACCGATATGGGATCAGTTCTTACCGTTCTTACAACAGATTGCCATTTTTGGTGCGGTTGTCGGTATGAAAGGACTAGGGGTAACAGTTTCGCTATCTGGTAATAACGTAAAAATACCCGAGGGTACTTTTGAGGTGCTCTATGGATGCAGTGGTCTTCGATATGTAATCGTCTCTCTGGCTCTGGCTTTTTTGATTGGGTCTGTGAATGCCTTAACGCGGATGAGGTTTGTATTGCTCGTCATTCTTTCGGGGCTGCTGGCCATAGTATTCAATTGGCTGAGAATTTGTATCGTGATGTATGCTGGACATTTGACGTCAATGCAGCATTATTTCGTCAGTGAAAGTCACAAAGGATTAGGGCATGTCCTGTTTATCATTCTATTGATGATGATCTATCTTCTCGGGGAAAAACTGAAATCCACTCAGATTTTAATAAATGAAGAGGAGATAAAATACGACGTTCAGGTCTTGGGTGTGCCATCTAAAATAAAGTTACCTGTAGTAGTGTGCTCATTAAGCATTATTACACTTGGTTATTTGAATCTTCGATCAGATTTCACAGCACAGGAAGATAGAGCGTTGCCGGCCTTAAGTGCTGCTCCTTTTTCTTCACAGAGGTGGCAGGGGCCATTGCCAAGTAAATCGACATGGCGTCCGCGTTTTATAGGTGCAGCAGATTCACGTCAGGTCAGTTATACAGATGGCGAAGCGGCTGTTTACGTTTATCAGAATGTTTATGGGCGGCAGTCTAAGGGTGAGGAGTTGGTTTTTTATAAAAATACAATTTATGCACCAGGGAAGTGGCAGTTAGTAAGCTACGATTTCGTAAGCATAGTGAAGTCATTATTCGGTGTTTACCCCTATAGTACTGTGCAATTAAGTCCAGATGGTCATAAATGGTTGGTGGGTGAGCTCTATACCGTCGGAACACTCAGAACGAGCGTTGGGTTGTTCGCTCAAATGCTATATGGGTGGAGCACTATAACTGGCGGTGTCCCTTCAGGCCTGCTGGCTATTTCTATAAAATGCGCTTCTGATTGTGATCTAGAGCGCAATTTGCTTGCAGATTTCTGGAGTAACATGGGACAAGCGTTAATTGCGTCGGCTCCGACCTTGCTGGAGTCGGATTCGATTCATCTCAAGGAATTCAAGTGAGTGATTTGTTTGTTCATTTAAAGAAAATGGTTCCTATTTGTCTGATAGGGATGAATATTGCTGCTTGTGACAAGTTGCGGTCTGTCGATCAGATTTCCTCAAGGGGTCAAAGCCAGTACGAAAAATCAAATTATCAGGCGGCATTGACTGACTTTAAGGCCGTATTGCAAAAAGATGCGGCGAATGTTGTGGCGCAAACCTATCTTGCTCGAATTTATTTCCATATGGGTAATTTTGAAGCTGCGGAAGAGGCTTTGAACAGTGCTTTCCCAGCAGGTGTTAAAGATCAGGATCTTTCAGTTCTTAAATATAAAATCCTCCTGTCTCGAAGAAAATACGATGAAATTTTGGCTCAATTAGTTGCTGATAACAGTATTAGTGAGGACACTAAACTGCTGTTCTCTGGATTGGCAAAAATGGAAGCTGGTAAAGCCGAAGCTGCCTTGAATGAATTCAATCAGGGGTTGCAGGTCAAGCCTGATGACCTTGAGTTAATGATAGGAAGAGCTAGAGTATTCATTGCTTCGTCTGATTTTATAGCTGCTACTAAAGATCTCGAATTAGTTTTAGACCGTTACCCGGAAAATGCCCATGCGCATTACCTGATGGGTTTATTACAGGTGTCCAAAGGGGATCTGGCTGCGGCGAGCGCTTCGCTTAAAACAGCTGATAAAAGCGCAAATCGGCAGATGAATTGGTACGAGCAGTCACAGCTATACGCATTGCTGACTGATGTATCGCTAAGAATGAATCGTGCCGATGATGTAAAAGCATGGCTAGCACGAATTGAATCGCGTGCCCCTAATTCGCCGATTGTGTACTACTTTAGGGCGCGCTCGCTTTTATTGCAGGGTAATACGAGCGATGCATTGATTGAGTTACAAAAAGCTACTAATGCTTCTACTTATTTGCCTGCTAGGTTGCTGCTTGCAAATGTGTTGATGGCGCAAAGCAGTTATGAGCAAGCAGAAGAAAAGTTGAATAAGCTTCATTCTGATTTTCCAGAGAATCTAGAAGTACAAAAATTATTGGCTCAGCTTTATTTAATGACCGGTCGTAGTAACTTGGCAAGTAAAATCCTACCACCGGAGAATAAAACCTTGGGGCTGGTAGATCCACAGCTGGATTGGTTGAGAGGTCAAACACTGTTCGCCTCAGGCTCAAGTGATGCTGGAATTAAATTGTTAGAAAAGTCAGTTTTAGCTCGTCCTGATGATTGGTCTCATAGATTACAGTTGGTTCGTGCATATATTCTAGATGGTCGGCGGCAGTCGGCCATTGAATTGTTAAATTCTCTGCCAGATAGTTTGGGAGCGAAGCGCACAAATCTTCTGGTACTCGCCAGTGTTTTGGGAAAAAGTAAAAAAGATGCAGACCAGGAAATTGATAATTTATTAGCAAAAAACTCTCAAGACGCCAGCTTACATGCGGCAGCGGGCAACTTGGTCTTAAGGGCTGGTGATGTTAATCGGGCTCAGTCGCTGCTGAATAAAGCAGTTCTTATCGATTCAGCAAACACTGAGGCTCGACTTGGCTTGGTATCTGTATTTATTCAGCAAAAAAAATATCTAGATGCTGAATCACAGTTACGAGAGATACTGTCTTACGACAAAAAGAATACTCAAGCCAGTATAAGTTTGGCCGCGCTAGCCATGATTAAAAATGATAAACCTGCGGCGAAAAAACAGCTTGAGCTCACTGTTGGCAATGATCCTTCTGTAGTCGAGCCTCGTCTGTTACTTGCTAGGTTGGCTATTTCTGATAAAGATTATGATGCAGCAAAAAAATATCTTGATCAGGCTGTTAATGTTTCTGAAAGTGACCCCCGTGTTGTATATGCCGCTGGATCTCTATTACTGGGGGCAAAGCAGTATGGGGATGCGCTCCCTCTCCTAGAAAGGGCTGCATCCTCAGGTGTCAAAATGGCCAGAATCGAAGCGGCACAAGCTAATCTGGGTCTAGGACAAAAAGTACAAGCGAAACAGAAGCTTGAGTTGGCGGCAACTGATTCAGAGACGCAGTTGCTTGCGGTGCAGTTGTTAGTTCAGCAAGACGTAGAGGCAGGAAAATTACATGACGCATTAGAAAGGCTTAATGTTCTTAAGCTTTCTGGGGCATCCGTAGCGACAATCGAAGAGATGACGGGAGATGCTTATTATCTAGCTAAAGTTTTAGATAAAGCCAGTGCTCATTATGATTTGGCAGCTAAAAACGCGATTAGTCAAAAACTTGCAATTAAGCAATTTAAAAATCGGTTAATGAATAAAAGTAATGATCCCACTATACCATTGGTTAAATGGTTAGAAAAAACACCACGCGACTCCGGGGTCATTAAGCTATTGGCAAGTTATTGTATGGACGCTGGTAGAGATGCGGAGGCGCTCAGCTACTATGAGAAATTCATGGATTCAACTGAGCAACGAGACGCTGAAGTATTGAATAACCTGGCTTGGTTAAACTTGTCTAAAAATCCACTAAAAGCAGAAAATCTGGCCCAAGAGTCGTACCAGTTGGCTAGCAATAAGCCGGAAATTATGGATACGTATGGATGGGTGCTTTACAAAAATAAGAAAAAGGTGGAGTCATTAACTGTGCTGAGAAAAGCAGCCGGGATGGCTCCAATGAACTTGGAAATACAGTATCACTTAGCACAAGTATTGGTTGAGGTAGGCCAAAAAGACGAAGCTAAAAAAATACTAGGCTCAATAATCGGTGGCACTGCTCAGTTTGCTTCGATTCAAGAGGCAAAATCCTTGTTGAAGAAACTAGGAGGTTAAGAATGGATATGAATCAGGGTAATTTGATTTTTACACGTGGTACTACCTTTGGAGCCTGACGCTGTGATCAGTAATATGAGTTTGAAGGTAATGTTTTCTCTAACGACTGCGATTGGGATCTGCTTTTGTTCGGTACCAGTCACGCTTGCTGCAGCAAAGGGAGACACTGACAAAATAGAAACAGCCGCACGGTCGATGTTGACAGACTATTTGATAGGTCCTGGAGATGTAATCCAAGTATTCGTATGGCGAAATCCCGAGTTGACCGTGACGGTGCCTGTACGCCCAGATGGTAAGGTCTCGACTCCATTAGTGGAAGATATGGTGGCTGTTGGAAAAACACCGACTCTGCTTGCCAGAGATATAGAGTCGCGATTGGCGGAGTATATCAAGACACCTCAAGTGTCCATCATTGTTAATACAGCGGTGAGTACATTCAGTCAGATTAAAGTGATTGGACAGGTGAAGTCTCCCCAGTCTCTACCTTTTCGAGAAGGAATGACGGTTTTGGATGTCGTTTTGGCTGTGGGCGGACTAACTGAGTTTGCAGCGGGTAATCGCGCCAATATAAGCCGGAAAGATAGTGACGGAAAAGAAACATCTATCAATGTGCGATTAGAGGATCTCGTTCTGAAAGGTAAATTGTCCGAGAATAAATCTGTGAAGCCTGGTGATGTTGTTGTGGTTCCAGAGTCGTTGTTTTAACTGAATAGTAAAAGTTAGGTGTAAGTTGTGGACGGAATTCAAACACTGCTAACAAAAGTACTGGATGATGTACAAGGTAGTTGGCGATATCGTTGGCATGCCTTGGTTGTGGCATGGGTAGTCTGTTTATTGGGGTGGGTCTTCGTTATGAAGAGTCCCAATATTTATCAGGCCAACGCTAGAGTGTATTTAGACTCTCAGTCAGCGCTCCGTCCCTTACTGCAAGGTTTGGCAGTAAATCCAGATGTAGAGTCCGACTTGTCGTTGGTACGTCAGGCGTTATTAAGTCGTCCGAATCTTGAAAAAGTCGCACGTCAAACGAAACTTGATTTAAAAGCAAATACTGATGAGCAGAAAGAGGCGCTCATCTCGATGTTGCAAAAAAGCATTATCATACAGAATGATGCCAGAGTGAGTAATTCATCTACGGATGGTACTTATAAGTTGTCATTCGAATACCAAAATCGAATTCAGGCACTGGGTGTGGTGCAGAAGCTCCTTGATTCATTCGTGGAAGATACCTTGGGTACAAAGCGTTCAGGTCAAGAAGAGGCACAGCGTTTCTTGCAACAGCAAATTGCAGACTACGAAAAACGATTAAGTGAATCAGAACAAAAACTCTCTGAATTTAAAAAACAGAATGTGGGGCGAATGCCAGACATGGAAGGAGATTACTTTCAACGTTTACAGGTGGAGGAAAAAGGTCTTGACTCTGCGAAAAGTGCGCTCGCTTTAGCGCAGGCAAGACGTGATGAAACGCTCAGACAGATTTCGGGTGAGGAGCCACTCATATTCGGAATTTCAGATAGTCAAGTCAGCAATGACGGCGGTAAGGGCGGGGATGTATCAGTTAGAATTCATGAGATGGAAGGGCGGTTAGAGGAGTTGCTACTTAAATATACAGATAAGCATCCTGAGGTCATAGCGGTGAAAAGCACGATTGCTGATTTGAAAAATCAGCAAGAGCAAGAGCTGGCAAAATTGAGACAAGGAAAAGCAACAAATGGTGCCCTGTCATCTTCATTAAAGACAAATCCAGTTTATCAAAATTTACAAGTAGAGAAAAACAAAGCCGAGGTACAGGTTGTTGAATTGCAGAGGGATGTTGCAAATAGAAGTAGTAAAGTTGATCAATTACGTCGAATGATCAATATCGTTCCAGATGTTGAGGCAGAATTGGTTCGATTAAATCGAGATTATGATGTCAACAAAAGCCAATACCAATTATTACTGCAGCGATTCGAAACAGCGAAGTTGTCTGAACAGGCGGATAAAACAGGAACAGTAAGTTTCAAAATAATTGAGCCACCAACCGTGTCTATTGATCCTGTGAAGCCTAACCGTCCGCTTATGCTGTTTGGTATTTTGCTGCTTGGGATTGGTGTAGGGGCATTTACGGCATATACATTCAATATGCTCAATCCAGTATTCCAAAACCAACGTTCATTAGAAGAAATTCTGGGAATGAGTGTGTTGGGTTGTATTGCACATATAGAAAGCCCAGTTGAAAAAGCAAAAGAGCGACACTCGCTGGGGTTGTATGCCGCTGCTGTTACGCTTTTAGTAATGACCTATGTGGGTGTTATTTTCATTAATGCATCACAAAATGGATCGTTTTTGAACAAACTTTTGAGTTGAGGTGCATGATGAGTCTGATTGAGAAAGCATTGCTAAAAATGCAGTCACCAGTTCGTAGTGGACCTCATCCGGTACAGGGCCTCTCTGCTGCTGAGACTACCGACGAACGCGCCGAGGCATTTAAGTTCCAGCCAGTGGTGGGTGGTGAGTCCGTAAATAAGCCGGATCATTCGAGTGCTATCTTGGCGAACTTACCTACAGTCAAGATTGATCAAGGTGTGATGCAGCGCGAAGGGTTTCGTGTACCAGAGTCTCAAGAAAAGCTGATAGCGAGACAATTGAGAGAAATAAAGCGGGGCATTCTTAAAGGTGTAAAGGAAGGTAGCGGTGATCAAGCTAATGAGATTTATCACGCTTTAATGTTGACTAGTGCTCTTTCTGGAGATGGTAAAACATTCACCAGTTTTAATTTGGCACTAAGCTTAAGTCTAGAGCGTGATGTGACCGTAATCCTGATAGACGGAGATATTGCAAAGCCTCATTTGTCAACGTTGCTAGGCGCGTCGAGTAAAGCAGGTTTAGTCGATATTTTGGAAGATGACGATAAATCAATACTAGATGTGTTGTGTAAAACCGATGTGCCTAGGCTGTTTTTTATACCGGCAGGACGTAAATCCGAGCAGACCACAGATTTGATTTCAGCGCAAAAAATCAAAAAAAGTGTTGTGCAGTTGGGGAAAATGGCACGCAATGTAATCGTATTAATAGATTCTTCTCCATTGCTGTTAACGAGTGAAGCTAAAGTTATCGCTTCCTGTGTGGATAGGGTTTTGATGATGGTTAAAGCTGGGGTGACGCCACGGAATGCGGTCTTGGACGCAATTAAAATGATTGATAGTACTGGCGTGTCCTCCAGCGTGATTTTAAATAACACGCAGGTCAACTCCCTCAATAAATATGGCTATGGTTATGGCTATGGTTATGGCTACGGTTATGGGTACGGAGCTAAAGATGAATTGGTATAGCAAACCGAAACGTAGTGTAGGCATACCAACGAGCATGGAGATGAGCTCTTGCGCCGTCGTGTTTATTTTTTTTTCCACAATTATTTCCAGCTGCTTTGCATCAGACTGGACGGCTCAAGTAGGCGCTGGAGTATCCCAATCAGACAATTTTTCGCGTGTGGAGGCTAATCCTGATAGTCAGACAAGTACAGATGCCTCGATAGCCATTAATGGTACGCAGAAAGGTGCACGATATGATGCAAGCATGGCTTCTAATCTTGCATACGTTAGGCGTACTGGAGGTACTTCTAGCGAAGTTCAAGGTGCATTAATCGGTTCGTTAGAATACAAGCCTATTACTGATCGCCTGTCTGTTTCGATTAATGATACTTTTGGTCAATACTTGGATTCAACCAATCAGCCTGTACAGGTCGTAGATAATCCTAATAATCGACATGCCTACAATATACTTTCAGTAGGTCCTGATTTACAGATTCCGATTAGTAACCGAGTTAAATTTAGCTATAACTCTCGATGGATAAAGTCGTTATACGAACATTCGCCCTATGATTCTGACAGGCTGCAAATGGATGCTCGGATGTACTATGCGCTGTCTAGTTACAGTTCGATCTATGTCGGCCTGACTAATGGCAAGATAGAGTTTGACGGATATACAGACTCACAATCTTCATACCGAATCACAGAAACTAGCGCAGGGTTTTCCACGAAGTCATCAAAAGGTGAGTTCAATCTATCTTTGGGAAAGACATCTCTCAAGCATGACCATAGTAATGGGGATCCTTCGTCTCTAATGCGTGCCTCAATAGCCCAAAACTTGAATAAAACTATGAGACTCCTCTTCAATGCCGGAGTAACTTATGAAGACCCTAGTAGTGGTTTTGTGCTTAATCAGGGGCTTTATGGTGTTAATTCTGGTGCTTTAGCGCAGCCGTTCTCAAATGATGCTTATAAGTATCACTATGCCGATGTCGGTTTGTCTTTAAACTCTGCAAAAATGACTATGCTAGGCACAGTCAACTACAATCGAACATTTTACGATTCGCAAACGCAGCTTAATAGTAATCACCGGTCATTGCGTGTCTATATTGCTCGTCAGGTATCCCAAAAACTGGGAATAAGTCTCAATGCCGAGTTGGGTAAACGTACTTTTGTAGTGAACGATTCAGACTATACCGATTGGTCTGCTGGTTGGGGCTTGGTGTGGCATTTTAATGCTAAGTTGGCTGCCAACTTTGGATATGCCCATTACGAAGGGCTACAAAATCAGAATAGCGTGTCGTCACAGCCTTATAGCTACAAAGAGAATAGAGCTAATTTAAGGTTAGTCTATTCTATTATTCGTTAAGCCATGTCTGAAATAATTACTAATGCCATGACGGTCGATGTAGAAGATTATTTCCACGTCACGGCTTTTTCTAAAAGTATCAATATCAGTGATTGGTCCTCTCTCGAATACAGAGCTGAGACTAATACCGAGCGTGTTTTAGGTTTGTTTGATGCAGCAGGAATTAAAGCCACTTTCTTTGTATTGGGATGGGTTGCTAAACGGTCACCGTCACTGATCCAAAAAATTCATGCTGCGGGTCATGAAGTTGCCTGTCATGGCATGAGTCATGAGTTGGTATATAAGCAGACGCCAAATACTTTTTTAAATGAAACAAAAGATGCAAAGCATTTGTTAGAAGACTTGGTTGGGGTGCAAGTGATTGGTTATCGTGCGGCATCGTATTCCATCGTAAAAAAAACATTATGGGCGCTCGATATCCTTCTCGATTTAGGCTTTCGGTACGACTCAAGCATTTTCCCTGTCAGGCACGATATATACGGTATGCGTGATGCGCCGCGCACGCCGTTTAACCCGACTGCTGGCGCACTTTTGGAGATTCCGCTTACAACGGTTGAATTATTTGGACACCGTTTTCCATGTGGCGGAGGTGGCTATTTTCGCTTACTACCGTATGTAACCTTTAAAGCCGCTCTGCGTCGAGTGAATCATGTGGATCGAATGCCAGCTGTGTTTTATTTCCATCCTTGGGAAATTGATCCGAGTCAGCCCAAGATTGCGGCCGGTACACTTTCTAAATTCCGTCACTACCATAATTTGAACCGAACGCAAGCTCGGTTAGAACGGTTACTAAGTGATTTTTCATGGGGAAGAATGGACAGTATTTTTATCGGGTCTAATAGGTATACGAATGTTGAAAGAGTATCTCTCTCTAAAGAGAGTGCTTAGTGTCAGGGGTATCGAGAATCAGGATGGGTGTTAAGCCCGATATGAGATCCGAAGCGTCAAGTGCTGTTATCTTGATTGATTCTACTTGGCGAAAAAAGTGGGATCAGTTTGTCCTCAATCATGATAATTACTCTGTCTATCATCTATATGACTGGCGTAATTTGATCGAGCGGATTTTTAGGTCTGAAACCTATTATTTTGTTGCTTTAAATGACCAAAATATAGTTGGAGTGCTTCCTTTGGTGAGGCTAAAGAGCTGGTTATTCGGGGATTTTATGGTATCTATCCCTTATTTCAACTATGGAGGAATCCTAGCTGATAATGATCAAGTTTTTAGTATTTTGTGGGAGTCGGCTTCAGCTTTGGCAGTTAAGCTTGGTGTGAAGCACATTGAAATGCGTCATTCCGAAGTCAGTAATGTTCCTGCTCCGACGCGGACAGATAAAGTTTCAATGATATTGAAACTTCCTAATACAACTGATGAGTTATTTCAGAAGCTCACTTCAAAATTACGAGCACAGATAAAACGTTCGGTACGTGAAGGTGCAACTGTGCATTTAGGAAACATGGATTTGCTCTCCGATTTTTATTTTGTTTTCAGTAAAAACATGCGTGATTTGGGTACGCCTGTTTACGCTATTACTTTTTTTAAGTCTATGTTGATTGAGTTCGCAAGTAAAACGAAGATCGTCGTAGTTAGGGTGAAGGGGAAGCCCGTTGCTGCTGCGTTTTTGGTTGGAGAAAATTATAGAATGGAAATTCCATGGGCATCATCCCTACGTGAGTTTAACCACTTGAGTGTCAATATGCTTTTGTATTGGGAGGTTCTTAAATACAGTATTGAGCATGACTATAGACTTTTCGATTTCGGTCGATGTAGTGTGGATAGTGGTACTTATAAATTTAAGAAGCAGTGGGGTGCGGATCCATTACAGCTTTACTGGAGTTATTGGATTGAAGGCGATACTTCACTTCCTAAACTGAACCCTTCAAATCCTAAATTTAAATTATTGATTTCGGTCTGGAAGCGATTGCCTTTATGGTTCGCTAATTGGATCGGGCCAAAAATTGTGAAAAATTTACCTTGAGTGTTCTAGGAATTAGCTGAATTCAGTGTCACAAAATGGATGCGCCTTTAGTACCGCTGATTGTTAATGTTGTATTCCGCCTCGATTATGGTGGGATGGAAAATGGGATCGTCAATCTTATTAATCAACTACCACCTCATCGGTATCGTCATGCCATTGTCGCATTAACCGATCTGACTGATTTTAGCGACAGACTTAAACATAAGGATGCCATTCAGCTTTATTCCTTGCGTAAAAAGCATGGTAAAGACTGGGTTGCATATGTGCGTCTGTTCAAATTGCTCCGCCAGTTAAAGCCTAAAGTTGTTCATACTCGCAATATAGGCACCCTCGATTGCTTATTTATCGCATGGTTAGCGGGAGTACCTATCCGGATTCACGGCGAGCATGGCTGGGATACCCATGATCCCGATGGCAATAATGCAAAATACATATGGATTCGGCGTATGTTGGGAATTTTTGTTCACCAATTTGTGACTGTATCAAAGGATTTACGGAACTACCTAGTGGATCGAGTTGGTATTCGTTGCACCAAAGTAAGGCAAATCTGTAATGGTGTAGATACTAAACGGTTTTATCGTAGAGATATTGCGCAGCAATCCTTACTTCCCTCTCCAATTTTTCCTCCAGAATGCGTAGTGGTTGGCAGTACAACCCGCTTTAATGAGATAAAAGACCCATTGAATTTAATTCGAGCTTTTATTCTGCTGCGACCGCGTATGGCGCTGCACGGGGTTGATGTTCGGTTGCTCATGGTTGGTGATGGTCCGCTAAGGTCCGTGGCGCTAAAGATGCTGGCCGATGCAGGCGAGCATCATGCGGCTTGGTTGCCAGGTAGTCGTGATGACATACCCGAGTTGCTCTCTGCTATGGATGTTTATGTGCTGGGTTCGTCACGTGAAGGTATATCTAATACGCTGCTTGAATCTATGGCTACCGGTCTACCGCTGATAGCGACTGCGACTGGTGGAAATGTCGAGTTAATTGAACCGGGTGTGACGGGTGAGCTGGTGCCCGTCGCTGACTCTGAAGCAATGGCGAGGGTATTGGCTGTTTATGTTTCGGACCCAGCACTGCGGAGTCTTCATGGCGGAGCAGCTAGGATTCGTGCTGAAACAGAGTATTCCTTGAATAGAATGATTAATGCGTATCGTGATTTGTACGATACATGGATCTACCTCTCTTAGGAGTTGATGGATGTGCGGAATTACAGGTCTAGTTGATTTACAGTCAGAGCGACCGGTAAATCAATTACTGCTGAGTGACATGAACAGATCCTTGTCACATCGAGGACCTGATGGTGACGGCTTTCATCTTGAAAACGGGGTGGGTTTCGGACATCGCCGATTATCTATCATTGATTTAGAGGGAGGAAAACAGCCGCTATATAATGAAGACCATACAGTGGTGGTGACGTTCAATGGTGAAATATTTAATTTTATGGAGATTGAAAAGGAGTTGGTCTCACTGGGGCATACGTTTCGGACGCGATGCGATACCGAAGTAATTGTCCATGCTTGGGAAGAGTGGGGAGTTCAGTGCCTAAATAAATTCAATGGCATGTTTGCATTCGCTATTTGGGATCAAAGGGAAAAAACATTATTTATCGCTAGAGATCGGCTTGGGGTGAAGCCATTATTTTACGCTCTAGTGAACAACTGGCTAATTTTCGCCTCAGAGCTTAAGGCAATATTAAAACACCCGGATGTATGCCGAGAAATTGATCCTCGTGCCGTCGAAGAATACTTTACATTTGGCTATGTTCCGGACCCAAAAACCATTTATCGTGACGTTAGAAAACTAGAGCCGGGTGCATATATTTGTGTCAGTAGAGGACAAGCCGTTAGGCCTGTTCGCTATTGGGATGTACCCTTGATGGGTCACCGTGCGTCTATTCAAGATGATCAGGGTGTGCAGGTGGAATTGCTTGAACGTCTCAAGGAAACGGTGCGTAAACGTATGGTGGCGGATGTGCCTTTGGGTGCCTTCTTGTCAGGCGGGATTGACTCAAGTGCAGTAGTTGCAATGATGCGTGAACTGGGTGATAGCAGAATATTGACCTGTTCGATCGGTTTTAAGGAAAAACATTATGATGAATCTCAATTTGCAGCGATGGTGGCTGCTGAAAAACGAACTGATCATAAAACAGAAATAGTCGATGCGTCCGACTATAGTTTACTAGATGAGTTAGTCACTATATACGATGAGCCCTATGCAGACAGTTCAGCGATACCAACCTATCGAGTATGCGAACTGGCCCGAAAGC
>CANGJP010000024.1 GCA_947454465.1 Pseudomonadota bacterium | reverse complement strand
TCACTAACGTTAATGTCACTTGCGTTGACGGCTATACAGTCGGTGGATCAGTCAGTTGGGTAGGTGGACCCCCAGCTTCCGGATTGGTATTGAAGCTTAATAATTCAGCCACATTGGTTATGTCCAGCACGGCTGTGAGCTATAAATTTTCTACCAGTTTGAGCAGCGGTGCTGGGTATGCACTCACAGTGGGTATTCAGCCTTCTGGCTTTGTTTGTGGTGTCGCCAATGGTATTGGCACCATTGCCGGTGTGAACGTGACCAATGCAAACGTCACCTGCACCAAGTCGTTTACAGTCGGTGGGGCTGTGAGCGGGCTGACTGATGTGGGTCTCACGCTGAGGCTGGAATATAGCTGTGTAACTGGTACCTGTTCGGCGATTAAAGTGGTTCCAGCTGCATCGGTGCTTTACACATTCTCTACATCCCTTGTTCCCGGTACTACTTACAGTGTCTCTGTTCAAAATCAGCCTAAAGGTTTGTTTTGTACAATCTTAAATCCGAGTGGAGTGATTTCCAGCTCCGTTCCTAATGTTAATGTCAGTTGTGCACCCCAAACCTACACCATTGGTGGAACGATAACGGATTTAGCCACGACGGGATTAATGCTCAATATAACCTCTAGCGGCAGCCCTGCATCCCAAACTTATGTGGCTGGCGTAGGTGCCACCACCTGGAGTTTTGCAATTGGCTATGCCTCAGGTACAACATACGTTGTCACGATACAAAGTCAGCCTAACGGACAGATCTGTCAGTTATTGAATGGAACCTTGCCAGCGACAGAAACCCCGCCGAGTGTTAGTGGTAGCGTCATCAGTACCAATATCTCCAGTGTAAATATCAGCTGCCAGATTAAACCGCTCGTGCCCCTCGCGGATACTGGGCAAACAGGTAGCTTCACGACCACGCCTGGTGAAGATTCAGACATTACTCAAAATCCACCTTCATACACGGATAACGGTAACGGTACCATTACCGACAATGTAACGAGCTTGATGTGGCAGCAGTTAGACAGTGGAGAAATTGACTTCACCAATGCAGCAAGTTACTGCTCGAGTCGATCATTGGGTGGTTATAGCGATTGGCGTGTGCCCACTGCTCAAGAATTATTTGGTATCAATTACCTGCAACTTAAACCCGCGCTTCATCCGTTGTTTCAGATCAACAATGCGCCACTGGTGACTACGTTTCAAGGTGGCACGGCGGGGGTGTCTTCAACCACGTTGACGGTATCGACTGTGATGGCGGGTGCGGTGGATATTGGTCAAGTGATTACCTGGCCGGGTATGCCCAGTGGTCAGACAGTGACCATTACAGCAGGGTCAGGTACTTCGTGGACGTTAAGCTCTGCTCAAGTCATCAACAACGGTACCACGATCACCGCAACTAAATCGTATGATGCTGCCACGTATGCGGCAGGTTCGTATTGGTGGAGCAGTGATGTCTCTGCTGCTTTCTCAACAGGCGCTACCACTAAGCAATGGGCTAGCAATTCAGGTGGCGGGGCAGGTAACCATGTGCGAATTCAAACAGGTGTAAGTAAAGGTACTAAGCCAACATTCTTCAATTTGCGCTGCGTGAGAAATACTACTTCGCCTGTCAGCCTACCTTTCAATCATTTTACGGATAACGGTGATGGTACGGTCACTGATAACTATACGAGGCTTGTATGGCAAAAGCAGAAGTCTGCATCCAGCTACGATTGGGAAGGGGCGCTGGCCTATGTCAATACGCTCAATGCCGCGGGTGGTTTTGCAGGTAAAACCGACTGGAGATTGCCGAATATTCGTGAATTATTCTCGATTGTGGATGTGAAAAAGTACGGGCCAAGTTTAGACACGCTCTATTTTACCAATCTTGCGGATTTGCCTTCCTATGGTGCGCAAATAAACAATAAAGATCAGGGCACATTTTGGTCTTCCACCACGTTAGTGAATACGCCAACTTCTGCGTGGGATCTGCATGAAATCTACAATGGTATTGTTTCTTATAGTCCTAAAACGGCTTTGGAGTACGTGCTCTTAGTAAGAGGTCCGGTACTGTCGTCAGGTTCAAGCAGTAGTTCATCTTCTAGCAGCTCAAGCAGTGCGCCTTCTAGTTATGCGGTTACTGTAAATGTAACTGGTAATTCGAGTGCTCTGACGCTTACTAATAATGGTTCAGATAGTCGTACAGTGGTTTCAGGAGGTGGAACGGCTTCATTTACTGCTCAGTTAAATGGCACCGCCTACAACGTAGGGTGGACGAATCCGAGTGGTCAGTCTTGTACATCGATGAACAATTCAGGAACGATTACTGATGCTAATGTCACGGTTGCTGTGACTTGTGAGACGACGACTTACACAGTGGGCGGAGCCATCACGGGATTGGGTGCGACCGGTCTTGTACTAACCTTGAGTTCGAATACTGCGCCGACAACGCAAAGTTATATAGCATCGTCCGGAGTCGGGGCATGGAACTTTGCTACAGCCTACGTTTCGGGTGCGACGTACTCGGTCACGATTAGTTCCCAGCCTGCTGGTCAGACCTGTCAGTTGTTCAATGGTGTGACGCCTGCCAGTGGCACTCCGCCGAGTGTCAGTGGCACGCTGGCTAGCTCAAATATTTCCAGTGTTAATGTGACTTGCACGACCGACTCCAGTTCCAGTTCGAGCAGTAGTTCAGGCAGTATAGGATCGTTTGCGCCCACGATTGTGCTAAGCGGTCCGACTAATAACAGTATTGTGATGAACCTATTCAGTGCCACCCAAGCTGGCGGTGTAATGGTTTCATTGGGTACGACATCAGGAGTGTATACAAAAACATCTGCCATCAATACCTTGGTGGCCGATACACCGTTAATTCTGAACTTGACCGAATTAAGTGCTGATACCCAGTATTATTATCGGGTTAATTTGTTATCTGGCTCTACGGTTGTGGCTCAGACTGAGGAGTACAGATTCCGTACTGCGCGCCCAAAAGGTAGTTCATTTACCTTTACCATTCAATCTGACTCTCATCTAGATCAGTTAAGTGATCCTGATTTATTCCGGCGTACCATGAGGAATATTGCACTGGATGCTCCGGATTTTCTTGTGGATCTGGGTGATTTATTTATGACTGAAAAGTGGGTTACCCCGCTGGATACTGTCAACACGGCCAGTCCGTTCAATCCAGCAACGACTGAAGCAGGAGTGATTGCGCGGTATAAATATGAGTTGCCTTATTATGGTTTAGCTACGCACACAGTGCCTTTATTGTTAGTCAATGGTAATCATGAAGGTGAGGCCGGTTACATTGCCAATAAAACCAATTCGAGTGCACCTCCTTCTACGTTGCCATTGTGGGCAACCACTGCACGTAAAAATTATTTCAATAATGGCATCACCAGTACCAGTACCTTTTACAGTGGTGATACGACGGTTGATTCGATATTGAATACATCGCGTGCAGCGTATTATTCATGGGAATGGGGTGATGCTTTATTCGTGGTACTTGATCCTTATTGGAACAGCACCAAAATACCATCAGAAGATAAGGTTAAAAATGGCGTTACAACCCCGGGTACCAGTGGTTGGTATATGACATTGGGTAAGACTCAGTACGACTGGCTTTCTACTGTGCTTACGAATACAACAGCCAAGTACAAGTTTGTCTTTATTCATAACTTATTAGGCGGCGCGCCCACTTCTGGAAAAGGTACGGTATTTCCTGATCCTACGTCTCCGGGTGGGGAAATGCGCGGCGGGGTAGAAGCTGCGAAATATTTTGAATGGGGCGGATATAACTCTGATGGTACGACTTATGGTTTTCAAACAAACGGATTTAATAACCACGTAGGTTGGGTCAATAAGCCTATTCATCAGTTGTTGGTTGAAAAGAAAGTGACTGCCGTGTTCCATGGCCATGATCATTTGTATGCTAAACAAGATCTAGACGGAATTGTTTACCAAGAAGTGCCACAGCCAAGTCAGAAAGGAACTACGAGTACTTATACCAACTCGGTCAAAGCGCAGGGTGGTTATCTGTCTGGAACGATTAAAGATAACAGTGGTCACCTTCGTGTCACAGTTACGCCCAATGGTATAACGACTGAATACATCAGGTCATGGTTGCCGCCGGGTAATTGCGCCATCTTCACTCAAAGCTGCGAATCAGGTACTCACGTTAATCGCGAAGTGGAGCACAGCTGGACGATTCCTTAGTCCTTGTGATGGGTAATGAGCAATTGGGTACAATGACAGGCAATCCTTTCCTTGCCTGTCATGATGTGCTACCTATCGATCAAGGTTATGATGGCGCTCAATTTAATCCGAACACTATGGAAGCTTTTAGTTCCCAGAGTGATGGTGCCTTGTCCATTATTAAGGAAAACAGTCCTACTGCTTTCACCGTCAAACAAACAGTTAAGACCATGGCTGGTGCTAAGACCTTAGCGCTTGATCAGAAGACCAATCGTGTGTTGTTGATAGCTGGTGAATCGGGGCAGTGCCAGCGCCTGAGCCTGGTAAACGTACGTTACGTGGGGATTTAATTTCTGATTCATTCACAAATTTATAAGTGAGTCAGTGAGATTGTATCAAAGTGTACTAATGTCGAGATCGGTAACAGTATATTAGGTAGATGATAATGCGCTTCGATGGTTACGCGGTTATGAGTTTAGTGTTCATGGGATGGCTGATGTCGGCAGGGTATCTCAATGCGGCCGAGTCTACCCTGAATAAGCCGACATCTATGCCGCGAACCATTAAAGCGCAGATCTGGGTAGATAACTGGTTTGCTTTGTATGCGGGTAATGTGTTGATTAAAGAAGATTCGGTGCCCTATAACACTGAACGTTCGTTTAATACGGAGTCATTTACTTTTTCAACTACACTTCCGGCGCAACTCAGTGTGATTATGAAAGACTTTAAGCAGGATGATACAGGCTTGGAATACATTGGGACACCGCATCAGCAAGCTGGAGATGGAGGGTTTATTGCCCAATTTATCGATGCACAGACCAATAAAACACTTTCAGTATCTGATGATAGCTGGCGGTGTAAGGTAATTCATCAAGCTCCACTCAATTTGGATGAGTGCGTAAAGTCGAGTAATCCACAGCGGGTATGTAAATCAAAAATTGATCCTGAGCCAGTCAATTGGAAGTCTGTGGACTACGACGATCACAGTTGGCCACATATAACCATTCACTCAGCATGGGCAGTACAGCCACATGGCGATTTCAACTGGTTTGATTGGAAGCTGTCTACCAAATTTATCTGGACCCCTGATCTCGTGCGGGATAATACGGTGCTATGCCGATTCACTCTCCCGAAGATAAAATGAATTCTTTTCAAAAATTCGCTAGGGCTCATTATAAAAGCTTAGTGATGCTCTCAATATCAATGAAAACAATAATTCTTATGATTTAAAAGTATTTCAAATCGATAGAATGATGCCTTCCAAAGTTGGTGGACATTGATGAGTGTGAAGGCTGTGTTGGAATGATTGTTTTGATTACTAACTGTACGCTGTCTTCTCGTACAGGAACTGAAACATACGTACGTGATTTAGCGCTCGGTTTGCTCGATAAGGGTCATACACCAGTCGTTTACGCGCCTGATACAGGTCCGATTGCACTGGAATTGCGCAATTTAACCATCCCCGTTGTTGATGATCTGAACAATATCTCAACTAATGTGGATGTGATTCATGGTCATCATCGCCATGAAACCATGACTGCACTGTTGCACTTTCCAGGTGTGCCTGCTGTGTTTTTTGTACATGATTGGCACGCCTGGCAGGATTTACCACTGATTTTTCCACGTATTCTGAGGTACGTGGCCGTCGATAAGACGCGACTAGATCGGTTGGTTATCGAAAACGGCATCCCAGAAGACAAGGTCACCATCCTTCAGAATGGTGTAGACACAAGACGGTTCCGTCCACGCCGAGCGTTGCCTAAGGCTCCTAAGCGGGCTGCTGTTTTTAGTAGTTATGTCCGCAGCCGTAGAGACTTAGTTGATTTAAGAGCCGCTTGTCAGCAATGTGGCTTAAGTTTAGATGTGATTGGTTCCGGCATGAAACGACTTGTTTCTGAGCCGGAAAATATACTTCGTAACTACGATCTGGTGTTCGCGATAGGGCGCAGTGCACTAGAGGCGATGGCCATTGGAACGGGGGTAATTATTTGGGGGGTGGAAGGATTGGGTGGCTTCGTCGATTCACATAATTTCACTCGCTTTCAGGATAGCAATTTCGGCAGACGTGCACTGCGACCTGCTGGTGTTGCTGATTTAATCGATGAAATAAATCGGTTCAATCGCGATGAGGCTCAGGCTGTACAGCAAAATGTTCGTGCTAACCTTAACCAAAGCTATCTAGTTGATCAACATATCGCTCTTTACCATCAGGTGATTAATGAAAGTCAGGTCGTTGTACATGATCCTCATTCAGAAATGAAAATGGCTTCGTATTACCTGAAATATTGTCTTCCTGTGCTCAAACATAACGCGCGACTGACAAAGTATGCGCCTCGTCAGCGTCATCAATTATTGGATGTAATCTGGATTACCTTAACTCTTTTTGTGATTGCATTCACTGTTCGAGTCTATATGTTAGCAATGTCAGATCGGGCTTATGGCGTGGTAATCGCATCTATTTCATTTTGCATTTTGCTGGCTTACCTATTATTGCAACTACGTATGTTTGTCCGCGGTAAGCTCGTACTTTGAAGTGGAAGGCTATTTAAATCGTTGTTCTGGCCTTATGACCTCAATTTAAATAAAAGACTAGGTCTGATCCTGATTGTTGTCGTGTAGTTCCAGCCACATTGCATTCAAAATGGCAAAACTGCAAGCAAAGGCCAATCCTAAAACCCAAGTGAAGTACCACATACAGACTTAAACTCTCGTTGATGGATATTAATACACGCCGTCATGAAGGTCTTTAATGTCGATCTTGCCGCGTAAAACCCTGAATACCCAGCTGGTATAGGTCAGGATAATAGGAATAAAAATTACTGCAGCAATCAGCATATTCAATAGCGTGCCCCGGCTGCTGCTGGCGTCCCAAATTGTCAGGCTTGAGTTGGGGTGTGATGAAGAGGGGAGTAAGAATGGGAAAGCGGTAAACCCAGTCGTGCAAATGGCCGCACCGGCAGTAACGGCACTGCTTATAAAGGCGAGAAGGGGGTAACGTTTTACGCTGATTAAAGAAAATAGTGTCCCTGTATAAGCTAGAGCCGGTGCTGTGACCATCCATGGATGGTTGATGTAATTCGTCAACCAAAAGCCTGCGCTGATGATCACCTTTTTATTGACTGGATTAGATGGAGAGTTGGGGTCAATTACAGAGGTAATTTGATATCCTGAAATCCAGTTACGCACCCATAATCCTGCCACGCTAAAGCAAATGACGAAAATCAAAGCCGCTATCTGTGAAGTTACGGCCGATCTTTTACTGATAGCATGATTGGTTTTCAGTGCGGCGTAGTTGGCTCCGTGCATGATCAGCATGCTTATGCTCACTAAACCGCAAAGTAGAGCGAACGGATTGAGTAGATCGAAGAATTCTCCTTGGTACGTCATACGCAGCGTTTCATCAAAATAAAATGGAACACCAAGTAGAATGTTGCCAAAAACAATCCCGAACACCAATGAAGGCACAACGCCACTGATTAAGAGCGCCCAATCCCAGGTTTTACGCCATACGGTGCTGACTAATTTGCCACGAAAGGTAAGGGCGACCGGCCTGAGTATTAATGCGAGTAATACCAGCAGCATGCCCTCATAGAAGCCAGAAAAGGCAGTGGCATATAAAATGGGCCAAGCTGCGAATATGGCCCCTGCACCGAGAATTAACCATACTTGATTGCCTTCCCAAACGGGTTCGATCGTTTCGAGTAATACTCGACGTTCAGCATCGTCGCGTCCTATGAATCGATAGATCATGGCTATACCTAAATCGAACCCATCCATGATGACAAAGCCAATGAGCAAAACACCGAGCAGAACCCACCAAATCAACCGCAAAGCTTCGTAGTCAAGCATGATGGCACCTTAGTGTTGCACAGTGGGCTGAGTATGGATGCTCGCTGTGTGGTTAAACCAGGCTTCTGGACCGCCTCGTGCGATGCGGAACATTAGAAACAGTTCGACGCTTGCAAGCGCTGTATAGAAAATAATGAAACCGATTAAGCTTAACGAAACTTGTGTCATTGAAACGCTTGACGTGCCCATAAAAGTTGGGAGTATTCCTTCAATGATCCATGGTTGCCGACCATACTCGGCAACAATCCAACCTACTTCAGCTGCGATCCAAGGTAGAGGTAAGCTATACATCGCTATACGTAATAACGTGGGGCTTTTTTCAATGCGATGCCTTGATACCGTAAAGAAAGTGACGCCGAATAAAGCAATGAAGAAAAATCCTAGTGCAACCATGATCCGAAAGCTCCAAAAGAGAACCGGAACATTGGGTACGGTATTCCACGCGGCTTTATCGATCTGTTCGGGCGATGCTTGACGCGGATCAGCTATAAACCGTTTGAGTAACAAGGCATGACCAAGGTCATCGACGTGGGTCTCAAATATAGCCTTTGCTTGTAAATCGCTGTGGTTGGTCCGTAATCGTTCCAGGGCACCATATGCAATGGTACCATTGGCGATACGTTGTTTGGAGAGCTCCACCAATTCGTGTATGCCCGGCAATGATGTATCCAATGATCTTGTGGCAATCATTCCCAGCATCCATGGAATTTTAATTTCTGCATGTGTCTGTTTGGTTTGCATGTCTGGTATGCCAAATAAGGTAAATCCAGCGGGTGCCGGCTCGGTATGCCATGCTGCCTCAATCGAAGCTATTTTCATCTTCTGGTGTTCAGTACTGACGTAGCCACTTTCGTCTCCAAGAACCACGACAGATAGTGCCGAAGCTAAGCCAAAACTTGCTGCTACGGTGATGGATCGGCGTGCAAAGGCATGGTTCCGACCTTTTAGCAGGTACCAAGCGCTGATTGATAAAACAAACATAGCTCCCGTAACATAGCCGGCACTGACGGTATGAACGAATTTAGATTGCGCAACGGGATTGAAAAAAACTTCTTTGAAGGAGGTTACCTCCATGCGCATGGTGTCGTAATTAAACTTCGCACCTACTGGGTTTTGCATCCATCCATTGGCAACAAGTATCCATAGTGCGGAGAGATTAGAGCCAATAGCGACTAACCAAGTGACTGCCATATGCTGTAATTTCGATAATCGGCTCCAGCCGAAAAAGAATAAGCCTACGAACGTCGACTCAAGGAAGAATGCCATTAAGCCTTCAATTGCCAACGGTGTACCGAATATATCTCCAACATAATGTGAGTAATAAGCCCAATTGGTTCCAAATTGAAATTCCATGGTAATGCCGGTTGCTACTCCCATGGCGAAATTAATGCCAAAAAGCACGCCCCAGAACTTAGTCATACTGCGCCATATCTCTTGATTGGTCATGACATAAACGCTTTCCATGATGGCTAAGATCACAGACAAACCCAGTGTCAAAGGAACAAACAAGAAATGATATAGCGCCGTCAGAGCAAATTGAAAACGGGATAAATTCACTAAATCCATATCAGGCATCATCAATCTCCAATCGGTGTCCCGGTATTCATAAAATAAAAATGATTTTCTACCGTAGTGTCGTTAATTCTAATACGATGTCTAGAGCTAAAAAAAATTTCATGTATCACGATCAACACGATTAGCTTGATCGTTAAAATAATGGCAATTTTTCTGGGTAATGACTGTGTCCTGATTTTTATCATTGCTTTAGTGTTTCAATGCCGAGAGCTTTAAGTACATATTTTTCGTATACAGGATCGGTGTTCCCGGTGCGGACCTTACGGAGAAAGTACTTCTCGAAGGCAATCTTAGCTACATGTACCCATTTTCCTACCTTAGCCCAAGTGGTGTTACGTGGAGGTAACTGTGGCAGGGCAATAAAAGCGGCGCCAGTATCGCCAAAGTCTGCCAAACAAATGGCATTTAAAGTGGCTTGGGCTGTTGCTGGTTTCCCTTGTATTTCGCTGGCAATGTTTTCACAAAGAGCGCTGACCATCGATTCGATCATGTAACCTGTTTTAGGTACGCCAGTGGGCACCGGCGTGGATTCGACGGGAGGAATTGCAACGCAAACACCAGCGGAATATATATTCTTGTATTTATTACTTCGTTGATGGTTGTCAATAACTACAAATCCTCGCGGATTATTCAGTTCAGGTACCGACGCAACGGCATCAATGCCCTTGAATGCTGGGATAATCATGCTGTAATTAAATTTCAATGAATGTTCTTTGAGAATGGAACCATCATTGTTCAATTCGCAGACGTCAATTTCGCCTTCGCGTAGTTGTTTTATTTTGGCATTCGTAATCCACTTGATGTGTCTCTGCCTAAGTTCTGACTCCATCAGGCCTCGGCTGTCACCGATTCCTCCCAATCCCATGTGTCCAATATAGGGTTCGCTTGTCACAAAGGTCATCGGAACGCGATCCCGCATTTTACGTTTGCGTAAATCCGCATCTATGATCATAGCGAATTCATAAGCAGGTCCAAAACAACTGGCTCCAGGCGCGGCGCCGATCACGATGGGCCCTGGGTTCGTCAAAAATTGTTGGTACTCCATCCAAGCCTTAACGGCATGTTCCTGTGTGCAAATGGACTGACTGTATCCATTCGGGCCGAGTCCTGGTATTTCATCGAACGCCAGATGCGGTCCAGTGGTAATAACCAGATAGTCATAATCAACTACAGAGTCATTTTCGAGGGTGAGTCTATTAGTTTCTGCATTGATTGCTTTGACAGGTTGATGGATGAAGGTGATGCCTTTCCTACTGAGGTGAGGTGACAACTCAACACGGGTTGCGTCTGCGTTGCGCCAGCCAACTGCAATCCATGGATTAGACGGAGTGAATTCGAAGTAAGGGCTCGAGCCTATTAATGTAATACTATGTTTTTTAGTTAGCTTCTTGCGTAAACCGTATGCGCTAGGGACTCCAGCGATACCCGCACCTATGATTACAATATGTGCCATATAAGTCACCTACGACTTGTTGGTTATTAATTTACGATTCAAGTAGCTGTAGTACATCACTGGAATCACGATTAACGTCAATAGTGTCGAGACTAGGATTCCAAAAATGAGTGATACGGCTAGGCCATTGAAAATGGGATCATCAAGAATAAAAAAAGCACCCATCATGGCAGCGAGGCCGGTTAGGACGATGGGTTTTGTACGCACAATGGCCGCTTGCATAACAGCCTCAGTCAGTGGTTTTCCTGTCGAGAGTTCTAAGTTTATGAAGTCCACCAGTAGAATAGAATTGCGCACAATAATGCCTGCAAGGGCGATCATGCCGATCATCGACGTGGCAGTAAATTGAGCGCCTAACAGAGCATGACCAGGCATGATTCCAATCAGAGTCAGTGGTATGGGTGCCATGATAATTAGAGGTACGCCATACGATTTAAACTGTGCAACCACCAATAAGTAAATCAGTACTAGGCCAACTGAATAGGCGGCACCCATGTCACGAAAGGTTTCGTATGTGATCTGCCACTCACCATCCCATTTGATGGTAAAGCCAGTAGGGCTTTCTGGTTGACTGAAGAATTGATGATCGATAATGGGTTGCTTGATGCCAAGCTTGATGCGATCAATTACATCAAACATTCCGTAAAGAGGGCTGTCGAGTTTCCCTGCCATATCTGCGGTGATGTAGGTAACCGGTAGTAAGTCTTTATGATAAATCGACCCATTCCAGGGAACCATTCGAATGGTTACAAACTCAGAGATTGGAACTTTGTTTCCTTTGGTGGACTGCACTTCCATTGCTAACAAACCATTTAGAGTCGACTTGTCAGTGACCGGAAGTTCTAACCGGATTGGAATGGGGTACCGTTCCTGGCCTGCACGAATATAGGTCGCATCGCTGCTATTAAGTGCGATATTAAGTATGCTCACGATGTCTGCCTGGGTAACACCGAAGAGAGCTGCCTTTTCACGATCAATATTTAATTCGTATCTTTCAATCGTGGCTTCATTGCTGTTATTTACGTCTACGATGTCTGGCGTGGTCTCAAAATATTTCACCAATCTGTTGGTAAGGTATCTCTGAGCGGGGTAATTAGGGCCATATATCTCAGCCACTAACGGAGATTGCACCGGTGGGCCGGGAGGAACTTCTACTACCTGAACGATAGCATTGTGTGCTTTACCAATAGCGGCAAGTGCCGGTCTAACCGCCAAAGCAATATCGTGACTTCGGCGTTTTCTGTTATGTTTATCAACTAGGTTAACTTGAATATCACCGACTAATGGACCACTGCGTAAATAGTACTGCCTTACCAAGCCGTTAAAATTAATCGGTGCAGCAGTGCCGGCATAAATCTGGTAATTGATTACTTCTGGGAGTTTGTTTATTTCCGCCCCTAGTTCGTCTAGTACAGCAGCAGTGTGTTCAAGTGCAGTGCCCTCAGGCATGTGAACGATAACTTGAAATTCAGATTTATTGTCGAAAGGTAGCATCTTAAGGACAACCAATTTAAACCCGACTAAAGAAATGGCAAGAATGATTGCCGTTACGATGCCCCAGTACAGTTTATGGCGACGAGGGCGTGCTTGATCATCTTGCAGAAATGGCAGCAGTGCTCGATCGAAAAAGGAGTTAATTTTTTGGTCTATTTGTCGGACCATACTGCTGGGTTCATGATGTCTGGGTTGTCCATTGGGGTGAGTGAGTAATTTGCGTGATAACCACGGTGTAATGCTTAATGCAACCAGTAAGGAAATCACCATACCCATGCTCGCATTGATGGGGATTGGGCTCATATATGGACCCATTAATCCGCTCACAAATGCCATGGGCAGCAGCGCGGCGATCACCGTGAAGGTTGCAAGAATAGTGGGGCCGCCCACTTCATCGACAGCACGTGGAACGACGTCTAGCGAGTTATTTTTATTGAAACTAAAGTGGCGATGAATGTTCTCAACTACGACGATGGCATCATCGACCAGAATTCCGATGGAAAAAATAAGAGCGAATAACGATACGCGATTGATTGTGAAGCCCCAAGCCCAAGATGCAAATAATGTTGCCGCAAGGGTGACTATGACAGCTGTACCGACTGTGACAGCTTCTCGCCAACCCACAGCCACTACAACCAGTATGATGACGGACAGCGTGGCAAACATGAGCTTCTGAATCAGTTTTTGTGCTTTGTCGTTAGCGGTCACTCCGTAATTACGGGTTATGGTGAGTTCAATGCCTTCAGGGATGTACGTGTTTTGTAGTGTTTTTATCCTAGCAATAACGCTATCCGTCACGTCGATTGCATTGCGCCCAGGTTGTTTGGAAATGGCAATCGTTACTGCAGGAGATTCAACATGGGTTGATTCTCCTGAAGCTAGGCCATTGGCATATTTCACGTACTGGTCCGGTTGATCAGGGCCACCCTGAATATCGGCTACATCTCGAAGATAAATCGGCTTGCCCTCATTAAGTCCGACAATCAGTTCATCGACATCATTTGCGTGTGTCAAAAACTCCCCTGCATGTACTGGGATGCTCTTGTTATCATTGGTGACATCACCGATATCCAGTGACACATTGGCAGCTTGTAGTGCGGTTTGAATGTTTATTGCGGTGAGGCCATAAGCTGAAAGTCGTGCTGGGTCGATCAGTACATGCACAACTTCTTGTGGCCCACCAATGCTGTATACATTACGTGTTCCAGGAACACGCTTGATTTCTGTCTCAATAGCATGTGCCACTTTCTTGATTTCATTGGCACCACGAGTCGTATCGCGTGTCCACAACGTGAGACTCATGATGGGTACATCATCGATACCCTTGGGTTTGATGATTGGGTCAAGAATGCCTAATCCAGCAGGTCGCCAATCACGATTGGAATACACCGCGTTATAAAGTCGAACGATGGCTTCGTTACGAGGGACGCCAACCTTGTACTGCACCGTTAGAATCGAGGATCCGGGACGTGAGCTGGAGTAAATGTGATCGACGCCTTCTATTTCTCCAAGGACTTGCTCCATGGGGGAGGTCACCAGCGACTCGACTTGTTCACTGCTGGCACCTGGGAACGGCACAATAACATTGGCCATGGTCACGTCAATTTGTGGTTCTTCTTCTCGAGGCGTGATGAGAATGGCGAACACCCCAAGTAGCATCAGAGATAAGGCTATGAGTGGCGTCAGTTCGCTATTAAGAAAGAGACGAGCTAAGCGACCACTGATCCCCAGTTTTGGATCGTGATTGCTCATGGTTTTGCAGTCTGTTGAGTAGCCAAGACAGGATCTAGAGCTACTTGATCTCCTACCGATAAGCCTGCAAGTATTTCTATCCGATCGCCAAATACAGAGCCCACTCGCACCTGTCGAAGTGAAATAACGCCATTTTTAGTGACCACATAGAGGGCAGTCACTTCACTTCGCGTCACTAAGGCTGTCACGGGGACTAATAATCGTTCAGCCTCGCCAACCACTAAGCCAACTTTCACAAACATGCCTGGATGCAGGTCGGTAGCGTTTGGTGGCAGGTTCGCGCGAGCATGAAAAGTATGAGTAGCTGAATCGGCTTCAGGAAAGACAGTGAAGCTAGAAGCTTCGGTGCGCTGTCCATTCACATAGATCGCGGCTTTTCGAATCGAACGTACCTTTTCTACCGCACTCTGTGGTAAGTCCATGTTCACGCGCAGATACTGCAAGGAGACACCACTCAGCAGTGGTGTGCCTGGTCTAACCGTCTCGCCAACTTGGACATGGCGTTTTGTTACGATACCGGCGTAGGGCGCGCGAACTTCGGTATAAGCTAGGCCTTCTTCAGCTGATCCGAGTGCGGCGCGTGAGGCGGTAAGCTGAGCTAGGGTTGCATCTCTATTAGCTAATGCTGTGTCGTATTCTGCTTTAGTAGCTACCTTATCTTTAAATAGTCCCTCAATACGTGCGAATTGTTTTTGAGCTTCTTGTTCGTGACTCATTGCCTGCTGGACATTGGCCTGAGCCTGCTGCAGGCCTGCATGTTGTTCAGTTGCACTCAATTTAAGGATTAATGCCCCTGCGGGTACAAAATCATTCACATCATAAAAAATTTCCGTGACCCTGCCAGACGTCTGCGCTGATACGGTTGCTTGATTGATGGCTTCAATCGTGCCATCTACCACCCACTCAATAGGTCTTTTCTCCAATTCCATATGTTGCAGATTGAGTGGGGGAGTGGACTTGGCTGTGGCTCCAGTGTCACGGGTCGCATTTGGGCTGCAAGCACTGACTACGAATAGGGCAATTAGTGCTGAAATACTACCTGTTAGCTTATGCATAATGCGTGAATTAGGTGGATTCAAAACGCAGATCCGCTTGGCATACCCAAGCGTTTTAGAATTGAAGCCAGCGGGCAGAAACCGGTGAACGATGATTGGAGTAGGTTTGCGCCAACGAAGGCAGTAAGCCAATACCAATTTGGACTTACGAAGGCACCTAAGCTCAAGCTTAGAAGCACAATGCTTCCTGCAAATCTCATAACGGCTTTATCGATGGTCATATTGCTACCTTCAACCTTAAATTTTACGGGCATAATAATGATCTTGATTGGTTTCCTGATCAGTAAGAATACGTAGTGCCATCGGATCTTCGCAATCAAACGATGATGAAGGGAATATCAGAGAGGCATGAATTTGTTCGTTGCTACATATTCACAAGCTTTGCTTACCTGTCTTATTAGGGCCTATAGACAGGCTGTGTTTTCTTATGATCAAGATTATTTTCATCATCTACGCCATTCGTATAACAGAGTTACGTACTCAGTTTATAAATTTGACAAGGGGTATGTTGGGCACTGAATATCTTCAGGTACCAGTTTACAATATATTAGAATATACTAAATAAGGCAATTCTAATTTAATATAATGATCGTCGGCTTAAAGATAAAGTAAACATGCCAGTTCAACGCACGTCAAAACGTATTCAGGACACCTCTATGCCAATGGATGCACAAGCCATGCTTGTTCACGCTGCAGAGGCGGCCGACTTTCTTAAAGCACTCGCAAACGACCAACGTTTGGCGATTCTTTGTTGCTTGTTAGAAGGGCCCAAGTCGGTCGGCCAGATCAATGAGCGTGTGCAATTGAGTCAATCGGCGCTTTCCCAACATTTGGCGGTGTTGCGTGAACGTACATTGGTGGAAACACAAAAGCAGTCTCAGACGATCATCTATTCAGTTCCTGAAGGTAGAACGCGACGTATTCTCCATCTACTTCATGAGTGCTTTTGTGGCATTTGAATGATTTTCCAACTCAATCCGATGATCCTTTCTATCAGGCCATGAATGTAATCACTCACGATCAACGTTTGGTTAAGTTGACCTACTAGATGTAGGGCTTGAAGCTTTTCTGTAAAACCTTGATGTTATAAAAAAACGGCAGTGGGATAAGCACTGCCGCTAGTAATGACGCCCAATGAGAGGGGAAAATTTGAGCGCGGTTGGGATTACAAGCGTCTCACATGACTGCGAGGTTGCAATCATGTTACGAAATCATGAATTTAATGACAGATGTACCTCAGAGCTTTACTGAACTGCATTATCCGATGGTTGAAAGGCAACTCATCAACCGGATCAATTGACGCGTGTTTTAGATTGGTGTCGCAATGTCTAAGTAAAGGAAGGAGTTTATTACTTAGTATGAAAAGACGTCTTAGGACGTTCTTGGAAGGGAGGATGGTGCCCAGGAGAGGACTCGAACCTCCACGGATTGCTCCACTAATACCTGAAACTAGCGCGTCTACCAGTTCCGCCACCTGGGCATCATTTTCAGTTGCTTGCGCAGGGGTGGTCTGCACAAGGCGCGCAACTCTACCGGCGGCATTTCCGAGTGTCAATGCATTTACGAACGTGGCACAGTAGCGACCTAACCCTCAGGTTAAAACTTGGCATCTTGCCAGTCGCTGAGGGGCCTGAACCATGAAAAAACCACGTTATCCCGCAAAAAAATCAATCGCAACCAAGGTGGAAACAGCTTCACGGCCCAAGAATCGCTCAGTAAAAAGCCAGGTCCGTCCGGTTCCTAGGTTAACTGCCCATCAAATCATGGAGGCATTGCGTCATGCAGGGCAGCCTTTATCTGCGCCGCAATTCGCCACTTACCTGAAGTTGACCGGCAAGAGCGTTAACGAAACGCTTATCCAGCAGTTGGGGGAGCTTGAACGCTCAGGCGAATTGGTTCGCAATCGACGTGATGAATATTGCTTGAGAGAACGGATTGGGTTGGTAGTGGGGGTGGTGAGCGGTCATCGGGATGGTCATGGGTTTGTTCAACCTGATGATCGTTCTGCACCGGTGTTTCTTTCCCATCGCCAGATGCAGCAGGTGATGCATGGAGATCGTGTTTCGGTCCGCATTACGGGTACAGACCGTCGTGGTCGTCCTGAGGGTAGTATCGTTGACGTCTTGATGCGGAGCACTCAGGACATTGTGGGACGCTTGTATGAGGACTCCGGCGTGTTCTTCGTGGTACCTGATAATCCGCGCATAAGTCACCGTATTGTGGTGCCTGTTAGGCAATTGCAGGGTGCCCGGTCTGGACAGATCGTATTACTCAAACTCATTGAGCAACCGGGACGCCATGCGCAGCCGATGGGGCATGTGACCCGTATATTGGGTGATCACGGTGCGCCAGGTATGGAGACGGACATTGCTATACATGCGCATGGGTTGCGCTGCGAATTTCCTCCACAGGTTGAGGCTGAAGCCAAACGGTTCGGGGATGCAGTGTCTGCTTCATCTAAGCGGCAACGACTGGATTTACGCGCATTACCACTGGTAACTATCGATGGTGAGGATGCGCGTGATTTTGATGACGCGGTTTATTGTGAGCCGGTGCGTGGAGGGTGGCGTCTTTTGGTTGCCATTGCTGACGTGGGGCATTACGTAGGGTTGGGTACTGAACTAGACGGTGAGGCTAGGCTTCGAGGTACGTCGGTCTATTTTCCGAACCGTGTGATTCCCATGCTGCCGGAGGCATTATCTAATGGGTTGTGCTCCCTTAATCCGAACGTTGATCGCTTGTGCATGGTCTGTGAAATGCGCATATCACCCGCCGGTAAGGTCACGCGTGCTCAGTTTTTTGAAGCCGTGATGTGTTCTGCGGCGAGATTAACTTATACCGAGGTGGCGGCGTATCTGGCGAATCCTTCGTCACTGAACACATCACAGGCGCGGGCACTGGGTGAGCCCTTGCAACACCTATATGGCGTGTTCAAAGCGCTGTTTCAGGCACGCACTGAGCGCCACGCTCTAGAGTTTGACTCTCCGGAACTAAAAGCACGATTTGATTCACAAGGTAGAGTTGCTTCTTTCGTAGAGGCATCGCGAAATGACGCCCATCGGTTGATCGAAGAATGCATGATTGCAGCTAATGTGCAGGCGGCGAAGTTTCTTAAAAAACACAAAATACCCGCCCTTTATCGAGTACATGGTGCGCCCGAAGAAGATCGTTTGGAAAAATTGCGCGAATTTCTGCGTGGTTTTGCTATCTCTCTCCCTCTCCCTCAAGATGCACCTATTACGCCTGCTGTACTGAGTGGAGTATTGCAAAAAACAAATTCTAGTGATGAGGCGCGATTGATTGAAACTGTTGTGGTGCGATCTTTGCCGCAAGCGGTATATCAGCCCGAAAATATTGGACACTTTGGGTTGGCGTTGAATGAATATGCTCACTTTACTTCACCCATTCGCCGCTATCCCGATCTGCTAGTTCATAGGGGAATTCGTCATGTTTTGCGCGGTGGTACCGCAGAGGATTGGCCAGAAGCACTCAGTAATATGGAGGTATTGGGTCAGGAATGCTCGATGTTAGAAAGGCGGGCAGACGATGCTACGCGTGATGCCATGAGTTGGTTAAAGTGTGAGTACATGCAAAATCGTATCGGCGATGAGTTCGATACCATTGTGACCGGAGTCGTTGAGTTTGGGTTGTTTGCACAGGTGAAGGGCATGCAGATAGATGGTCTGATTCATGTCAGTAGTTTAGGAACGGATTACTTTCATCGGGACAAAACGGGATATCGTTTAGTGGGGGAGCGTAGTGGCAGAGTGTTCCGGTTGGGTGATCCATTGAGGGTTCGTCTGATCAATGTGGTCATTGATGAGCGCAAAATTGATTTTGAATTGGTGCAGGCACGTAATCGTCCAGTTTCTATGGCTTCAGGTCTGCAGGTTGATAAAACGTTTAGAAATAGATCGTTGCGTTCACGTCGTGACGGGAAGCGTCGGAGAATTTGATGAGTGATGCAAGTATTGTATTTGGTTTGCATGCGGTTCGTACTTTATTGCAACGACAGGTCAACAAGGTCATTCAGTTGCTATTGGTTCGAGGCAGGGAAGATGCGCGTATCACTGAAGTTATGAAGTTAGCTCGTGAAGCTGATATTAAAGTCGAATTTCGTAGCGCACATGAACTGGATCAATTGGTTCATGGTGAACGCCATCAAGGTGTGGTGGCAATGTTAAAGAAAGTCGAAAATCTCGGCGAAGGGGCGCTCGATGAGATATTGGATGCTGCAGGTAGTGAGCCCTTATTGTTGATATTGGATGGAGTCACCGATCCTCATAATCTTGGTGCTTGCTTGCGTACTGCCGATGCAGCTGGAGTGCATGCTGTGGTTGTGCCCCGTGATCGTGCGGCGGGTTTATCGCCTGTGGTACGTAAGGTTGCGGCGGGTGCTGCTGAAGCTGTGCCGTTAATTCAGGTGGTTAATTTATCGCGAACTTTACGCGGGCTGAAAGAACGAGGATTTTGGTTGGTGGGTACAGATGACCAAGCGGAGGCAACCTTATACGATGCAAAGCTTAGTGGACCTCTGGCAGTGGTAATGGGGGCGGAGGGTGAGGGTATGCGCCGATTGACCAAAGAGAATTGTGACCTGTTAGTCAATATACCGATGTTAGGAGTGGTGGAAAGCTTGAATGTTTCTGTTGCTACCGGTGTGATGCTTTATGAGGTTGTTCGGCAGCGTAGAGTAAGGTGATCTCATTTGGTATGGTTATCTGCTGTTTGATGCAAAAGTCTGGTAAATTTCTGCAATGATGGACAGCGCGATGGCTTCAGGTGTTTCCGCATGGATGGGTAAACCGATGGGTGCATGCAGTCTAGGGAGTAGTAACGGCATTTCATTGGGCATGGCGGCAAATAGCTTCTCTCGACGAGCAGCCGGCCCTAACAGACCCAGATAAGCAATATGAGTGTTGCTGAGTTGCTTGAGATAACTCAGATCTGAGCTGAGGTGATGGCTCATGACAACGGCAGCCTGATACCGATCTAACATTAGTCGTTGAGCCAGTTGATCTGCTGGAGCCGCAATCACCTTTGCAGCTTTAGGGAAACGTTTTGGATCAGCGTAGTGTGGTCGATGGTCGTACACTGTATAACGCCAGTTCAGTAAATCTGCTTGCTGCGTCAGTGGGATAACATCAGCGCCGCCTCCAAGAATTAATAAATGTGGCGGTGCATTGGCAGCCAATAGAAATAGTTCTGATCCTGTGTTGATTTCATGCAATTGGTTGATGTTTGTCGTATCAAGCGCATTCTGCAAATGTTTACTCACTGCTCGTATTTGTCCTAACGGGCTGATCAGTTGCTCATGATTAAGTACCATGCTGCCGGTGGGTAGGTCGTTATTGTTGGAACGGGTAATAATCCCGATACGGGCGTCACTCTGGTGTTCCCAGTGTTTATACAGACAAGCGAGCGGTTGCCAATGATTGGCAGAATCCACGAGCTGCAAAAAAATATTCATTGCACCGGTACATCCTGAACCTAAGCCAAAAATCTCATCCTCTGGTTGGCGTAAGTCATAACGGACGATTCGTGGGAATCGATCAGCCATGACACGAGTGGCGTGCTCTTGCAGATCAGATTCGAGGCACCCACCTGAGAGTAAGCCAATGTGGCGGCCATCTTGCGTGAAGAGCATTTGAGCCCCAGCTTTACGATAGCTTGATCCTTCTGTGGCTATGAGTGTAGCCAGTACAACTGGGCGGTTGGCAGCATGTTCAGTTAGGAAAATCGGCATTAACTGAGCAAACTGTGAATGGTTTAGCATGATGAGCTCACGATCAAAGCACCTGGTGTGAGGTTAGCTCAGCACCGGTGTGATCTGTCGCTGGGGATTTTTATTTATGTGTGTTGGCAAGCGTGCCCGTGACATTGCTGCTCCACCAACGATTGAAGTCGGCAGTAATTTCAGTGGTTTCATCCAGCAGTGCGTCGGCGATGGTGTCTTTTTTCTGTGCTTCTTGGCTTTCTTGTTTCTCGAGTGCTTCAAGGTTATTAAACGTGGGTTTGCCTAAGCTAAGGTTACGGACATTTGCCCGTTGTAGTCGCGCTTGATCCATTTCTTCACGTTGTTGCTGTCTGGATTTCAAGTTTAATGACAAGGTTTTCTCGTTCCGCAATGCTTCGTATGCGGCGATATTTTGCAATAGATATTGGTAGTTCGGATCGCTACCGATACGTTGTTCATGGTTGGTTGCTAGAGCTTCAACTAACGGTTTTAATTGGTTGTTCAAGTTGCTAGTAGGTTTGAATTTTGCTGTACGTATACGGTCCCAAGGCAGTGCGCTCTCCATGCTGCTCTCGCCAATGTCTTCGGTGCTGATGGCAGAGGGTAAGGCGATATCAGGTTGTACTCCTCGATGCTGGGTGCTTTCGCCTGTGATGCGATAGAACTTACCGGTGGTAATGGTCAATTGACCGAAACCTGCATCTTTGTTGGTAGAAAATCTGTCTAAGGGGTTTACGGTCTGCACAGTGCCTTTACCGAAGCTTTGTTGGCCGATAATTAAGCCACGACCATAATCCTGAATAGCCCCTGAAAAAATCTCAGAGGCCGATGCACTATAACGGTCGATCAATACAGTCAGCGGCCCATCCCAAGCCACTCCGTTTTCAGTATCGTCAAGGGCTTCAATGTGACCGCCGGTTTGTCGAACTTGCACCACGGGGCCGGTGTCAATGAATAGACCGGTTAGGCCAATGGCTTCTTGTAGATTGCCGCCGCCATTGGCGCGCAAATCCATCACAATGGCCTCGACGTTTTGTTTCTTAAGTTCGACAATGGCGTTGCGAACGTCTCGAGTGAGGCTTCGATAGTTGGGGTCGCCCGCTTGTTCAGCGTCGGTATCTTGGTAGAAACTTGGAACCGTGATGATACCTATCTTCATAGCTTTGCCATCACGTTGAAGGGTGCGCACGGTTTGTTTGGCCGCCAAAGTTTCCATCGTGATTTTATTGCGTACCAAACTGATTACCTTTTCAGTGGATCCTGGCGCAGCTCCAGCAGGAAGAATCTGCAGGCGGACAGTTGTGCCACCCTTACCTCGAATCAGTTGTACAACATCATCAATACGCCATCCAGAAACATCGACTAGTTTACCGTTGATGCCCTCACCGACAGCAGTGATCCGATCATTCGCGTTCACCAATCCACTAACTGCCGCAGCGCCACCTGCAATGACGTTTTGTACGACCACGAAGTCATCGACCAAGGACAGTGAGGCTCCTATACCCTCGTAAGACAGACTCATTTGAATTTTGAATTCATCAGAGTCACGAGGTGAGAAATAGTTGGAATGGGGGTCGAGCACATGTAGAAATGAATTCATGAATAGGTCAAAAACATCATCACTGGTGGTTTTATCCATGTTCTTTAGTGCACGCTCATAGCGCTTATTGAGCAAATCACGTGCCTCAGTCCATGTTTTACCCGTCAACATGAGTGAAAGGGCATCATTTTTGACTCGTTTGCGCCAAAGATCATTGAGTTCATCGATTGAATCTAGCCAAGGTGCTTTGCTTCGGTCGTATTCGAAGGATTCATTCAGCGTGAAATCGGGTTCGGTCTTTAGTAATTCGATGGCATAGGTAATGCGGTCACGGTTACGAGTCTGAAAGCGGTTATAGACCGTGAAAATAGGATCAATGCTGCCACTGAGGATGGCGTCATCCAGTTGATATCGTATTCGGTCAAATTCTTTGATGTCGGTGGCTACAAAGTAGCTGCGAGCAGGATCGAGTGCACTCAGGTACCTATCAAGCATGACCGAAGAAATCGGGTCGTTGATGGTGGTTTGACGATAATGAGCGCGCTCCATGACCGCGCTGACCAGTTTGCTTACCTTGCGCTGTTTTTCAGAAGGGGTGTATGCACCTTCAGAAGTGGCCGAAGCTGCATTAACGGGTTTTTGTGATGACGCCGAAAGCCCAAGGGCAAGTAGCACCATGAATGTGCTGCTTAGCCATAGGCTGCGCTTGTGGATCGAAGGGTGAGTACTCGATGAAGTCATTGACTGTTACACTCTACGGATGTGCTTTGTCGAGCAGAGTAGATCTGGACTGCAGGTCAATCAAGTCTCTGAAGCTACTTTTTGCCTTACTTTTGTGACAAATAGTTAATTAAGGAAGTGTTTTTTGGGTCCTTTAGCCGTTTTGACTGCCATTGTATTCGGATCTGCTGTCGCCATCAGCTTCGGCTTGTGTTCAGTACTGATTATTTTTTTGATTCTCGGGGCAGAGTCTGAACAGATTGGCGCTGAAATAGGTCGATTACCAATCTTATGTACCGGATTCTTAGTTTTAACCGCTGTGTCTGGTGCAGCGATGTACAGTCTCATGAAAACCCTGTCATGGCGATGGAAGGCGCAGGCGATAATGTGGCTTGCTCTGGTTATTTTGGGTTTATTGGTATGGCTTCGCTAGTCGGGCCCGATGCTATCCTTGGGTAGTAATTCATATATCAAGTTAATATCGACGTTACGCCTTAGGCGGTTTAGTCATTAATAGTGCTCGGATTAAAAATACGGTTACGGCTGGGGTTAGCGCTACAATCCATGCGGTTAGATACCCTAAAGCTAGGCCTTGAAGATAATCTCTATAAAAACCGGCTAGGCCTGTTTGATAGGAGCTAAATAATCGGCTGCCTACTAGGTAAATAACGCCGGGAAGAAATAACAGACTGAATAAAGTGGTATTAAGTGCAATCCAGAGTTCTTTCTTTAAGCTAAGGGCTTTCATGTTTTTAATGAGATAACGTGTTGCTAGCTGCTGAATGCGAGTCTATTTCGATAAAGTGTACTCTTTTTAAGATGTTGGTAGTTGTTCACTATAGGTATATTCGAGATGAATAAAGTTCGTACGGCTGTCGTTGGAGTGGGCTATCTTGGCCGCTTTCATGCGCAGAAATATGCGGAACTTCCCGATTCAGAGTTGGTTGGTGTGGTGGATCATTCACCGCTTGCCGCGCAGCAGGTGGCAATTGAGTTAGGTGTGCCGGGGTTAACTGATTATCGTGCCTTATTGGGTAAGGTTGACGCGGTCAGTATTGTAGTGCCCACTCCATTGCATTTCGAAATAGCGGAAGTCTTTCTCGATCATGGTGTGCATGTACTGGTTGAAAAGCCGATTACAGAAACCATTGATCAGGCGAGGCGTTTGATTGATTTGGCTACCCTTAGGCAGTGTGTATTGCAGGTTGGTCATCTTGAGCGTTTTAATCCAGCCATTCAGGCAGCGGCTAAATTGATCGGCACGCCACGCTTTATTGAGTCGCATCGTTTGGCTCCTTTCAAGCAACGAGGTACGGATGTCAGTGTTGTGCTGGATCTCATGATTCATGACATTGATCTTATTCAGGAGTTAGTGCAGCAGCCTATATCTAGTATTGATGCCGTGGGGGCCCAGGTGTTTTCCCAGGATATCGATATCGCGAATGCACGGATTCGTTTTGAGGGTGGTTGCGTGGTGAATACCACTGCCAGTCGAGTAAGTCTCAGGCAGGAACGCAAGATGCGTATTTTCCAAGATGATGCTTACTTATCAATCGACCTTCAACAAAAGCTACTCAGTGTGGTCAGTAAAAAAGACAGCGCTCCTGTGGAGTCGCCTTCGCAAGTGGCTATTAACGAGCAGTCATTCGAGCAAGGAGATGCATTGCGTAGCGAAATTGAATCGTTCTTGAATTCGGTACGTACTGGTAGCGTACCGGTCGTCACGGGAGAAGATGGGCTTCGCGCGCTGGCTACAGCCATCAAGATCACTGAATTGCTCTCGATCAGTAAGTAGTACGACTTACTTCGTAAGCCTGATTCTGCTTTAGTCAGGTCGCTGCTTACGTTTAAGTTTGACTTTGGTTGGCTCCAAGTCGTCAATGTCATAATCATCGAAGTCTGAGACTTGTTCCTCGGTGATTTTCTTTTCTCGGTATTTCTCAAGCTTACGCCAAGCGGGTTCACCTTGGGTAACTGGGCCACGCTTAGGTCGGCCTAGGTCTTCAATGAAAAACTCGTATTTCGAGTCATCACTTTCGCCGCCGATCAGATCGGCGTCATCATCAAAATCGTCTTCCGGTTTTTCACTCATAGAGTAAATCGTGCTGGTTATGGAGGAAAATTTAGGTTGTAAATTTATATTTCTATTTTCGATCTCATGCAAGTCTGAAATGACATTAATTAATTTAGTTAGCGGACCAGTTCGTTTAGCTGGAAGATTGGGAGCAGCATAGCCAGCACGATGAACAGTACCAATCCAGCCATGACCACAATCATTAATGGGCCTAACAGGCCTACAAATGCGCCTAGCACGGCATCCATTTCCCGTTCCTGATTGGTTGCCGCCCGATCCAACATGGATTCGAGTTCACCGCTGGACTCACCGCTTGATATCAGGTGAATCATCATTGGTGGGAATTGTTTGGTCGCGGCGAGCGAACGCCCGATTGGTGAGCCTTCCCTGACCTTGACTGCAGCCGATTGCACGGCCTCTCGCATGGGTAAATTGTTAACCACTTCGCCAGAAATACGCAGGGCGTCTAATACAGGCACGGCGCTGGACGTGAGCGTGGCCAGTGTGCGTGCGAAACGGGTAGTGTTAGTGCCTCTAACCACCCGGCCCAGTAAGGGTAGACGGAGGAGGAATGCATGAAAGCGCCTTCGGTTATTATCATCACGCAGAGAGCGTGCGAACAACAATCCACCCAGTATTAATGCGGTCAGCAACCACAGTCCCCAGTTTCTCATGAAATCTGAAAAGGCAATCAAAATTCGGGTCATCAAGGGTAGGGTAGCTTTAGCATTATCAAATTGTTTAACGATTTTCGGTACGACATAAGTAAGCATGAGCATCACAATCCCTGAGCAGACTGTAAACAGCAGAACAGGGTACAGCATGGCATTGATTGTTCGGCTGCGTAGTTGTTCACGTGATTCAGTGTAGTCTGCTAAACGCTCTAGGACCTTATCGAGATGGCCAGACTGTTCGCCTGCGGCCACCGTGGCACGGTAAATTTCTGGGAATGATCGAGGGAAATCACCAAAACCTTCAGCGAGAGGGTGACCTTCAAGTACTTTGGCACGGACACCCATAAAGATACTGCGAACATGTGCCTGTTCAGTTTGTTCAGACACAGCTAATAAAGATTCTTCCAGAGGTACGCCAGCACGAACCAATGTAGACAGTTGGCGTGTCACGAGTGCTAACTCATGGGCGCTCATGCTCTTACGACGTTTAGTAGTGAAAGAGCTTAGTTGAACTGTACGGTCTTCACGTCGATTTACTTCTTCAACGCTGACCGGTAGTAGGCTTTGTTCGCGTAATAACTGCCGGATCTGCTTAACGCTGTCGCCTTCGAGTATTCCCTGGTGTTCTTGACCTGAGGTATCGACTGCAGTGTATTGAAATACGGTCATGTTAGGTCAGCTTATTCTTCGCGAGTTACGCGTAAGACTTCTTCTATTGTGGTAATGCCTTGTAGGATTTTGTTGCGGCCATCTTCACGTATGCTAGGTGTTAAGGTGCGAGCGTAGGCTTCCAATTCATGTTCACCTGCGCCGTCGTGAATCATGGTGCGCAACGTGTCGTCCACAGCAACAAATTCGTGAATTCCGGTTCGACCCTTGAAACCCTGTGGGGAATTATCCCTTGGTCTGTAGAGCGTTGTCGGCGGTGCATCGTTAGGAATGCCTAGTAATCGTCGTTCGTAATCACTGGCGATATATGCTTCCCGATGTTCTGGGTTTAACACTCGAACTAAACGTTGTGCGAGTACCCCAAGTAGGCTGGATGAGAGTAGGAAGGGTTCGATGCCCATGTCGCGTAAGCGAGTGACGGCGCCAACCGCGGTGTTAGTATGTAACGTGGATAACACTAAGTGACCGGTTAAAGAAGCTTGTACTGCAATCTGAGCGGTTTCCAGGTCACGAATTTCGCCCACCATGACCACGTCGGGGTCTTGGCGCAAGATAGCACGCAGACCTCTGGCAAATGTCATGTCAACTTTAGTGTTGACCTGTGTCTGACCAATACCATCGATGTAATACTCGATGGGATCTTCCACCGTCATGATGTTACGGGTATTGTCATTTATGCATTCTAGAGCTGCATAGAGCGTTGTGGTTTTGCCTGAGCCGGTAGGGCCCGTGACCAGTACGATGCCGTGTGGTCGATGGACCAGATTATTCATCAGTGTCTGTGTTTCAGACACCATCCCTAGTGAGGTGAGGTCCAATCGACCGGCTTGTTTGTCGAGTAAGCGCAATACTACCCGTTCACCATGACCGGCAGGAATGGTTGAAACACGGACATCTACCGCACGTCCTGCAATTCTTAACGAAATACGCCCGTCCTGAGGGACTCGCTTTTCAGCAATATCCATTTTGGACATCACCTTGATACGTGAAACGACCAGTGGAGCCAGCGCGCGCTTCGACTGCAGTACTTCTTTCATCACGCCATCGACACGGAAACGGAATACCAGTCTGTTTTCAAAGGGTTCGATATGAATATCTGAGGCGTTTTCTTTCACTGCCTGCGTAAACAATGCATTGATCAATTTGATGATCGGAGCGTGATCGTCACTTTCAAGCAAATCAGAAGGTTCAGGTAAATCTTGTGCTAAATGCTCAAGATCGATGTCATCTTCTAAACCTTCGACCGCGTCTTGAGCAGCATTCTTACCAGTTTCGTATTGATTTCGCAGAGCCTGATCGAATGTATCGTTATCAACACGCTGTACAGCTAAAGGAATCCCGATCAGGCGACGTACTTCAGAAATAGCGGTGAGAGTGACATCCATTCGACACAGCAAATGAGCCCGTTCATCTTTGACTTCAGAAAAAATGATCCCATGACGCTTGGCGAAGCCAAAGCTCAAGCTCGGGCGTGCCGATGGTACATGAATCATTACGTTTGCTCCTTGCAAAATTTCTGACGAGGCGCTCATAAGCTCGAGTTATTTGCTGGAGTTGGTTGTGGTCAGTGGTGCGGTTGTCATGTCATTCACTGGCGATGACGATGATTGCTCATGTTTAATAATAGGTTGGTCAAGTACAGGAAGCAGGGGTTGATCTTGGTCTGGTTGTAGTGTGACTTTTCCATCATTGATGTTCAGTTGCATATCACGAACAAAGTTGTACTTGGAGTTGGTTTCGTAAGAGGCTTGAATAGCATTGCGCATGACTGTGGGTTTAATGAATACCAGCAGATTGGTCTTGCTCTTCTTGCTGTTGCTGGCTTTGAAAAGGTTGCCTATCAGCGGTATTGAGCCCAGTAGCGGTACACGCGAAGCACCTTCTGTTACTTTGTCATCGAGAAGGCCGCCCAAAATAATGGTTTGTCCATCGTCGACCAAGACTTGTGTTTCGATGCTGCGCTTGTTTGTGATCAGGCTGCCAGCATCACCAGTTTGTTGCGATAGTGATGAGGACTCTTGGGTAATTTTAAGCGTGATGGTTCCGCCCTTACTGATTTTAGGGGTGATGTGCAGTTTGGTCCCTACGTCCTGACGTTGGATCGTTGTAAATGGGTTGACCGTACTGTTGCTGCCGCTTGAGGTTCCTGAACTGGAGCCAGTAGAAGTATATTGACCGGTTATCAATGGGACTTGTTGAGTGACTTCAATCTTGGCTTCTTTGTTGTCCTGTGTGGTGATTGATGGGGTAGAGATGATATTGGTATTACCATCTTCTTGAAGTGCGTGAAGTATGGCCGCAAAACTCACTCCTGAATCAATGATGCGCCCAACGCCAAGCGTGGTGCCTGTAGGTAACGCTGAGAAATTTTTAGTCAGCGCTGCTCCCGCTACTGTTGATATGGGCGTATTTCCTCCGTTGAAAATTGCGGCAGGGACATTACTGTCGCCGTTACCGTAGAGCGCCCAATTGACTCCGAGTTCAGCGGATTTGCTCGCCGATACTTCTACAACAATGGCTTCAAGCTTAACGTTGGCAAGACGAATGTCCAGCGTGTCAACGATGGCCATTATTTGTTCCATTATTTTAGGGGGTGCACTTACAACAAGCGCATTGGTTGCTTTGTCTGCCCAAATCGACACGCTATTGCTGGCAGAGCTCGTGGTGCTGCCTGCTGTGGCGGCACCTGTTGCGGCCTGGGTGATACCTTGAATCTGTGCTTTTAGACTATTGGCCATGGTTTCTGCGTCGGCATACTCTAGAAACCTGGTTTTAGTATTGCTGCCACTTTGTAACGGTGTATCCAAATAGGTAATCAATGTTCGAATACGAAGTTGTGCTGCTTTGTCACCACTGATAATGATGCTGTTGGTACGATCATCCGCAACTACTTTTAGTGGTTGACCGCCGTCTGTAGCCTGTGGGGTGGCGCCAGATGCACTCAATGAGTTGACTACTTTAATGATTTCAGCTGCAGTGGCATTCTGCATCTGAATGATCTCGTAGTTGTCATCGGTGGTTTTATCAATACGTTCGATGATACGTAGCATACGATTTACATTGTTAGCTCGATCAGTGATGACCAGCATATTACTGGCTGAATAAGCAACCAAATTGCCGTAAGTGGCTACCAGTGGTCTGAGGATTGGCACCAATTGAGCTGCACTTACGTTGCGAACGGTGATGACCTGTGTAACAAGTTCAGAAGAATTGCTGTTGATGCTGCCAGGTAAGTCGTTAGCGGGAACCTGACGAGCATTGGCGTCAGGAATGATGGTAAGGGTGCTGCCACCACTGGGCACAGCTACAAATCCATGAACCTGCAGGATTGATAAATAGGCTTCATAGAATGCATTAGGGGACATCGGTGTCGATGACAGCATGGTCACTTGGGCTTTAACACGTGGATCGATGATGATCGTTTTGCCCGTAACCGCACTTACAGCCTCAGTGATTTGCGCTAAATCTGCATCTTTGTAGTTGGGCGTTATCGTGGCGCGCGAATTGGCTGAATTGACTTGTTGACCTTGTGCACCACTTAAGCTTAACAAGCAAGCCAGGAATACTGTGGCAGTGTTCGCTTTAAACCATGATCTGAAATGATTTCGCATCGTAATCCTAATTATTTTGTTTTGGCACTATTGGTAGCAGGCAAGCCACTAAGACCGCCACTACGTGGCCCTGTATCGCTGCTGGCACTTTTATCGCTAGAACTCTGCGCGCTCGTCGTTTGTGATAGGTTAAGTTGTGACATATCGAGAACCAGTGACTGACTGACTCCATTTCTTTCAATAGTGATTTGAGCAGTGGTAGCAGATGTTAAGGAATTGAGTACTTCGCTGCCGCGACGGATATCATCAAGAGCCGTCCCATTCACTGAGGTGACCAAGTCACCCGACTGCAGTCCCATGCGAGTGAATTGTTCACGATCACGGCCGGGGTAAATGCGATAGCCTTTTTGAATTCCGTTGGTTAAGACGGGTTGAGCTCGAAATAGGTCGCCCAATACGTTGGGATTGTTGCTGACTAGCCGACGAAGGTTGTCTCCAGGTGCGTTGGATACAACGGGTTTGGATACTGGCAAAGACATGGTGCTAGGTAGTCCACGAGGTAGCTTGACAGCTTCAAGTTTACCGGCATTTTCGATCACTATTAGCTCTGAATAGACCGCATGTAACCGAGCATTACCGTTAATGGTTGAACCGACACGATAGAATTTCGCGTTAGTTGCAGTTTCGCCAACGATAGCAAAACCTTCTTCAGGTTTTGGCATAGCCATAGTACCGGCCAGAAGTAGGTTGAGTTGGCTAATGGGTAGCGTGTTGGGGTCGGTTAATGCCAAGTTGGCCGCCACATTGCCGAATAAGTGGGCATTGGCAATTTGCTGAGGATCAACTTGACTGTAACTGGGAACGGGCAGAGTGGGAGGCGGCATGGGTTCATCGACCACCGTGGCTGGAATAATAAATAACCATGTCAACTTGGCTGCTTGCCAAGCAAGAAGAAATAGCGCGATGCCGGAAATTAAGTGTGTTCCCTTCTCTTTGGCTACATGTGACCATTGGGTGCCTGCCATACTGCTGAGATGGTTCAAAACAGGGGGCAATTTGAAGCTGGCGGTCATGAGCAAAAGTAGGGTGGAAATTATGAATTCTTAAGGCTTCGAAGTTTAACCGATTCTGTGTCAGGGAAATTGTTTCAATTCCAACTTATTCACGCAATCATGTCTATCTCGATGTTACGGTATTGTGAAGTTTTAACCCAAAATACCCAATATCGGCTTTAAGTCTAGTCACCGCCAGCCGTTACCCTTCTATAAATCATTGATCTTGCCTTAAAACTGAACGAGTTCTCAGTTTGTGGTGTTTCGGAAGTATTTTTTCAGTATTCTTTAGATAAAGCCGCTTGTTTTAAGCGACAACGCTCTCATATTACAGCCGTGACCATCTATTGAATGCCTATGAGTGAAGACATACCGGAATCAGAACATGGGACAGTCGTTGAAACAGTCCGACCGAAGCTGCAGCGGCCGCCGCTTTATAGAGTGGTTTTGCTGAATGATGATTATACGCCGATGGAATTTGTGGTTCAGGTGCTGGAAATGGTGTTCGGATTAGATCGTTCTACTTCCACTCGGGTGATGCTAGAGGTACACACACGCGGAAAAGGAGTATGTGGCGTGTTTACCTACGAGATTGCAGAGACGAAGGTTGCTCAAGTGACCGGTTTTGCTCAGCAGCATCAACATCCGCTGCTTTGTACCATGGAAGAGGCGTGAATCGTGGTTTGGGGTGATTGTTATATTTCGAGGGTGCATACATGTTAAGTAGCGAACTTGAATTATGCTTAAACGAGGCTTTTCAGTCTGCTCGGGAGGCGCGTCATGAATTTATGAC
>CANGJP010000023.1 GCA_947454465.1 Pseudomonadota bacterium | reverse complement strand
CCAGACCGCTCCGCTCTCCAGTCCCGATACCACCACCGTCGAAGCCGACGTCGTCCGGTCGCTGCCGCTGCTGCCCGTGTCTAACTGCAGTCCCAAGCTCGGTGTCGCCACGCTTGTATCAACAGCATGCAATTGCAAGCTGGAAGAGCTCGTCTTACCGTCTGAGTTTGGCAACGATGTTGCAGTAACGGATACCCGCTGTGTTCCATTGAATAGACCAGAATCTGCGGTGTAGAAATCGTATCCATCAGCAGTGCGGATGGTAAAATCGGACAGGCTCGCACCCGAAATAGAGACAGTAGACCCTGCAGACACACGGAATCCCGCATCGTAAGCAGCATTTTGCTGGTCAAGTATTGGCTGCAAATCGGGAGCCAAAGGTAGCGGCTTACTCCCGCCTAAGGCAACCGCCACCCCTCCAGCAGCGGTAAGGCCACCCAAAACCCAGTAAAGAGTGTGCGAACCGCCGGTCTCACCGGATGAACCAGATTTATTATTGTTACTGGCAATGCCATCAATAGGACGAGGGGCAGAGAGACCAGAGCCGAAACCATGATCGGCACCTGCTTCCGCAGCAAAGACAGAGGTGTCACTGCCGGTACCCAGATTGTCGTCTAAGTAGATTTCCCCAGTCTTAAACTCGCTAAAGTCAGAATCTTGACCAATTTGCGCAACAATGCCGCCAGGCAAGTTGATCACGGCGGGATCAACATCTTCGCCATTACTCTGCTGAAAAAATGCCTCGAGCCGGAGGTTTACCCCGGTAGACTTACTGATCAGGATCAGATCAGTTCCGTTGCGCAGACCTAGCAGATCAGCGGGCACAAGACCAGTAGAATTATCAACCAATTCAAGATGTTGTCCTTTTTTAACCTTGTATGAAGCCGGGCCATTTGAGAGATTTCTCAGCGACTTTCCGTTAACCAAAGAGTTAAAATTCTTAAGAACAACAGTCATGAAAACCTCAATGCCAAACAAGCAGTCACAGCGAAGAATCAGTCAATAAATCTGCAAAATGTCGTATCCATTCCTTCCTAAGAGGTCAGACTGGAATTGGCGAGCAGGACAAAATGCGTCAATTATATGGCCAGACGTCAATAAATTGGCATTAAGCTTTAACAATAAAACCAAGTCAAGCAACACCACCCAAAACATTGTTTGTTTTAAGCGCGATAAGGTTTTGTAGGTTCATTTTGTAAATTTGACATCTACCCCAAATTGGGTAGCGCCAGTAATTGGAGTCCGGCCCACTAGATATGAGGAGATCGGACATAAAGAAGCGATATTTGGAAGAACCAACCATCGAATTTCTGCGTGAAACGGATGCCGGTGTGGCAGTCAAAAACCTGTCCCGGCGGCACGGCTTGTCTTAGACCAGCTACTACCTGTGGCGCAACAGCTTTAGCGGAATTACCGTGTCGGTGGCAGAACTACTGAAGAAACTACGGGCCGAGTGGATGCTGGAACGAATCAACCCTACACGGGGATCGCCATGGCTCATTCGCAGCGACAACGCCAAAGAGCTCTAATGTACTGATCGCAAAATGGTGATGGGAATACAACGAGGAGCGCCCTAAGAAAGGTGTGGATCTCTGCACCTAAGCAAGAGAACCGGTCCAGCAAGCGGTTATATTAACCACCGTACGCTAAACCCAAACGCTACTCAAACAGGGGGGCGAATTTATGCTGACAGAGCAATACTCCATCTCGTCAGCGCCTGGCTCAGGTACTCAGGCGGTAAGGGTTTGTAACACTCGTTCACGGCCCTGTTGGGCTTCAAGCAAACCGGGGTTAATCTGAATAGCCCGATCAAAACTGGACAACGCAGGTTCAAATCGCCCTAAGGCTTCCAACAAACTACCTCGGTTGAAAAAAGCTTGGGAAAAATCCGGCCGTATACGCACTGCTTCATCATAACTGGCCACGGCCTCCTCCATTCGGCCGAGTTCATTCAGGATATTGCCACGATTATAGTAAGCCTCAGCAAATTCCGGATTGATAAACACAGCATTATCGTAACTGGTCAGGGCATCCTCTAGCTTACCGAGCCGCTTCAATGCATTACCACGATTGAAATAGGCCTCATGTGCTTCAGGCTTGCTGGCGATGGCCATATCAAAACTTGTAACCGCCGCATCAAATTGCTCCAAAGCACATTGCACCTGTCCTCGACAATAATATGCACCACTCAAGCCAGGGTTCAGCTGAATGGCCTTATTGCAATCGATTAATGCCACCTCCAGCCTACCCAGCAAGTGCAAGACGTGGCCACGACTTAAATACGCAAGAGCAAAGTCACGATTGGCATCGATAGCTTGGCTGTAACTTACCAGTGCTGCCTCAAGCTGTTGCTGAGCCAGCAATAAAGAGCCACGCCCGAAATAGGCTTCTGCATAGGCAGGGTGAATACTGATGGCCTGATCGTAACTCGACATTGCAGCATCCGTTTTGCTCAATTCGTGAAGCACAATCGCTTTGCCATAATAAGCTTCAGCATAGTCGGGCTTTAAACCGATGGCATTCTCGTAACTGGCAAGTGCAGCGTCTAACTGCTTGAGTTCTTTTTGCACAATGGCTCGACTGTAATAAGCTTCTGGAATATCACCCTGAAGACTGAGTGCTTTGTCATAGCAGGCCAGCGCCATCACAAATTGCTTGAGTTCTTTAAGCGCATTACCACGATTCACGTAAAACGCAGGGTTATCTGGATTGATTGCTATCGCACCGGCAATCAAATCAGCAGCCGACTCAAATTGTTTTGACTGCGCAGTGACCACACCCAACAAATGCAACGCCTCTGCATTTTTGGGATTTAATTCGACCAATTCTTGATATAACACCCGCGCTTCTTGCATCTTACCTTGCTGATGCAAGGTCACTGCCTCGATTAACTGAGCCTGCTCTTTTTCCTTGAAAGCGACTGAATCCATGCCAGTCTTCAATATGTTTTTTAAATTTGACAGCATATCCAACTCGGATCGAGCCGCTGGTAAAGGGACTTATTTAGGGGGCTCAGTATCTACCCACGACATCAATGAATGTCAACAAAATGCATCGAACAAGCATTCATTACTGAGCGATTATGTTGGATACGCCACTAAAGTGAATACAAACCGGACATAAGCTAATCCTTATCCTGCCAGACTCATCTCTAAATTCAGCAAGCAAGTCCTCTCTACGGGCAACCCTAGAAAGGACCACACCTCAACGCATCAGCGAGATCTCCATTCGTAGTGCCGCAAAGCCGCAGCACATGACTCAAGCCGCACAACCAATACCCCTATTTTTTTCTAACTGATGTTTTTCTTGATACGTTCTTGGCTTTTGGTTTACTGGATTTTTTAACCAAGGCTTTACCTGACTTGGCTAACGTCTTACGCGACGACTTCTTAACCGCAGGTTTTTTCAATGCTACGCTTTTCAGCTTGATAATCGTCTTTTTCTTAATTCGTGTACCCTTCACTACTTTTTTGACCGTTACCTTACGCACCGACTTAGTCTTTTTCTTAGCGGTCTTGGCATTCGTTTTGCGTTTTTGTTTAGCAGGCTTGAGTGCCGCTTCCATGCGTGCGGTGATCGCTTCTAAATCACCCTCGCCTTTAATGACCTTGAGCAGACCAAGCTTGTTGTAATGATCGATCAATGGTTTGGTTTGCGATTGATACACATCTAAACGCTTAGCAATCACCTCTTCCTTATCATCAGCACGCTGATAAAGCTCATGGCCCTTACTGTTCTTTGGACAGGTCATGTCCTTTGGTAAGGCAGCTACACTAAAGACTTTTCCGCAATGCTTACATATACGCCGTCCAGCAAGACGCTGAACCAATGTTTTGGTACGCACGTCCATCAGTAGCACCGCTTCCAACGGCTGGCCAATTTCAATCAGCAACTTTGATAGCGTAGCAGCCTGATCACTATTGCGAGGAAACCCATCAAGGATAAAGCCGTTCTGTGCGTCAACCCGTGATAGACGCTCGCGAATCAAGCCCAACACGATAGCATCGGATACCAACTGACCGGCTTCCATGGCAGCCTTGGCTTTCAAACCCAACGACGTCTTACGGGATACCGCATCACGCAGCAGATCACCAGAAGACACCTGAGGTACGTTGAACTTAGCTTGTAACCGCTGAGCTTGAGTGCCTTTGCCGGATCCCGGCGCGCCGAGCAGAACGATACGCATCATTATTGAGTTAGCCCTGTAAGTATTGTGGTCTGAAACCAGTGGAAAGCCGCTACCCTACAGAATTTCATCATCATTAAAAAGTCTGTAGTCTGTGATCCTAGGTGATTGCATCGATAAATCTTCACCGTCCCCAGTTTAACAGCCTTCCACGAGGTTCACGTATGCCCAAATCCAAGCCCCGCAATGCGTTTTATGCCCAATCGGGTGGTGTCACCGCCGTGATCAATGCTTCTGCCTGCGGGGTCATTGAAACCTGCCGCAAGCATAAAGCTAAAATCGGCAAGGTGTATGCCGGTCGCCACGGCATTGTGGGCGCGCTGACTGAAGACCTGATCGATACCAGCAAAGAATCCGCTGCCGCCATTCGTGCCCTACGCCACACCCCCTCGGGAGCATTCGGTTCGGCACGATTTAAACTGAAAAAAATTGAAGAAAATCCCGCTCAATATGAGCGATTAATTGAAGTGTTTAAGGCCCACGACATCGGCTACTTTTTCTATAACGGTGGGGGGGACTCTGCCGATACCTGCTGGAAAGTCTCGCAACTGGCGGAAAAAATGGGCTACCCCATTCAAGCCATTCATGTCCCCAAGACGGTCGACAATGACCTACCGATCACCGACTGCTGCCCCGGCTTTGGTTCAGTGGCCAAGTACGTGGCCGTTTCGATTCGTGAGGCTGGGTTTGATGTGGCTTCGATGGCTAAAACCTCAACCAAGGTATTCATCCTTGAAGTCATGGGTCGCCATGCAGGCTGGATCGCCGCGGCGGGCGGACTGGCTGCTGAAAAAGCCGGCGATGCCCCGCACATTATCTTGTTTCCTGAAATTGCCTTGGATGTAGAAAAGTTCTGCGCGCGAGTTAAAGAATGCGTGGAAAAATACGGTTATTGCGCCATTGTGGTTTCTGAAGGCGTGAAAAACCCTGAAGGTAAATTTCTCTCGGATGCCGGCCTTCGAGATGCCTTTGGCCATGCACAACTCGGCGGTGTCGCGCCGATCATCGCCCAACTGATTAAAGACAATCTGGGATACAAATACCATTGGGCCGTAGCGGATTACCTGCAACGCGCCGCACGCCACATCGCTTCTAAGGTCGATGTCGAACAAGCCTATGCTCTGGGCAAAGCTGCGGTTGAAATGGCCTTAAAAGGCCACAATTCCGTAATGCCCACCATCGTCAGGCTGGCCGACAAACCTTACCGCTGGAAGATTGGCAGCGCTAATTTAAGTAAAGTGGCCAATGTCGAGAAGATGCTGCCGCGCGATTACATCACCCCCGATGGCTTCCACATTACAGCCAAAGGCCGACGCTACCTTGCCCCACTCATCAAAGGCGAAGATTACCCGCCTTACAAGGACGGCCTGCCCCAGTATGTAGTATTGAAAAACACCGCCGTTCGAAAAAAACTTTCAACTACCTTCAAGCTCTAGTTATAGTCGGCCAGTTGACTTGCTAAACAAATCCAGCGACCCAGACATACTGGGTCGCCTTCACTTAAATAAATTTGCAGCAGGGGAGTTATCTGATGTCGACTGACCAAATCCTATGGCTTGTGATGGGAGCCGGTGTTGCCGCCCTCGTCTATGGCGCTATTTTCGTTAACTGGATTAACAATCAATCACCCGGTAATGCGCGCATGCAGGAAATTGCAGCCGCTATCCAAGCGGGTGCCAAGGCTTATCTCAACCGCCAATACAGCACCATTGCTGTCGTGGGCGTAATTCTATTCGTAGTGCTTGGCTTGGCCTTGAATTGGGAAACTGCTGGCGGTTTTGCAGTTGGCGCCGTGCTCTCCGGCCTTGCGGGCTATGTCGGTATGAACGTCTCCGTGCGCGCCAACGTGCGCACCGCACATGCCGCCAGCCAAAGCCTCAATGCTGCGCTCAATGTCGCCTTCCGTGGCGGTGCGATCACCGGCATGCTGGTGGTGGGTTTAGGTCTGTTGGGGGTAGCGGGGTATTTTTGGGCACTCAAAGGTAGCGCTGGCGAAGAAATCGCTTTGCACTCACTCATTGGCCTAGCCTTCGGCGGCTCGCTGATTTCGATTTTCGCACGCTTGGGCGGCGGCATCTTCACCAAGGGCGCTGACGTCGGTGCCGACTTGGTGGGCAAGGTTGAAGCTGGCATTCCTGAAGATGACCCGCGTAACCCTGCCGTAATTGCCGACAACGTCGGTGATAACGTCGGAGACTGCGCCGGCATGGCTGCAGACTTGTTCGAAACTTATGCCGTGACCATCGTGGCAACCATGGTATTGGGTGGCCTACTGTTCAAGAACATCGACGGCACGCTGAATCTCAGCTATTTACTTTATCCACTGGCGCTTGGCGCCGTATCCATTTTTGCCTCCATCGTCGGTACCTTCTTTGTCACCGCTCGCGAAGGCGGCAAGATTATGAATGCGCTGTATCGCGGCGTGTTGGTCTCGGGGGCGCTGGCACTGGCGGCCTTCTGGTTCGTAACCAACAACATGATGGGTGACAAAGCTTCTGGCTTGTTTGCCTGTGCCGTCATCGGTCTGGCACTCACCGCCGCATTGATCTGGATTACTGAGTACTACACCGCTACCGAATACGCCCCGGTCCGTTATGTGGCTGCTGCTTCACAAACCGGTCATGGCACCAATGTCATTGCAGGCCTTGCAGTATCGATGAAATCCACCGCACTACCCGTACTGGCCGTCTGTGCTGCAATTTATGGGGCGTTTCACTATGAAGGCCTCTACGGCATCGCCATCGCTGCCACCTCCATGCTGTCTATGACCGGCATGATTGTCGCACTGGATGCCTATGGACCTATCACCGACAACGGTGGTGGCATTGCTGAAATGTCAGGCCTAGACAAGAGCGTGCGTAAAATCACAGACGCACTGGATGCCGTAGGTAACACCACCAAGGCCGTTACCAAAGGTTATGCCATTGGTTCTGCGGGCCTTGCTGCTCTAGTGCTGTTCGCGGACTACACCCATAACCTAGAAGCGGCAGGCAAACTGCAAGACTTCAGCCTGTCTGATCCTGCGGTCATCATTGGCCTGTTCATCGGTGGACTTGTGCCTTATCTGTTCGGTGCCATGGCGATGGAAGCCGTGGGCCGTGCAGCCGGTTCAGTCGTCGTAGAAGTACGTCGTCAGTTCAAAGAAATCCCCGGCATCATGGCGGGCACTGCCAAACCTGAATACGGCACGGCGGTAGACTTACTGACCAAGGCCGCGATCAAAGAAATGATTGTGCCTTCGTTACTGCCGATCCTCGTCCCTGTGGTCGTAGCCTTCGGCATGAATGCATTGATGGGCCCAGGAGCTGGTGTGAAAGCGTTGGGTGGCCTGCTCATCGGTACGATTGTGACCGGTCTGTTCGTCGCCATCTCGATGTGTACGGGCGGCGGCGCATGGGATAACGCCAAGAAATACATCGAAGAAGGTCACTTCGGCGGCAAGGGCTCTGAAACCCATAAAGCTGCTGTCACCGGCGATACAGTCGGTGATCCCTACAAGGACACGGCAGGCCCTGCTATAAACCCACTAATTAAGATCATCAACATCGTCGCGCTACTGTTAGTACCGTTGTTGTAATCGTTATTAACCTGCGAAATAAGAAGCCCCGAAGGTAACTTCGGGGCTTTTTTATTTGTAATCATCATTATCATTTAATTTTAGAAGTCATATACAGCTATGCAATCGAATTCAAAATTCAGTATCTGAATCGCATTACTCGCAGTAACATCTGCAATCTTGATCTCAATCAGTAATACCGATGAGATAGCCGGCTTGGCAGGAACCGTTCATGAAATCGTTCAACTTTACCGGACTACCTACGCGCGTCGTGTTTGGTGACGGCACACTCGCTCAATTGGCCGATGAAGTACGCGCACTAGGCTGCTCACGCGCGATGGTGTTATCCACACCACAACAAGCCGCTCAAGGACAGGCGTTGATGAAGCAACTCGGCTCAATGGCGGGGGGCTTATTCAGCGATGCCGCCATGCATACGCCCGTGGATATCACGGACCGGGCGCTAACTCAGCTTAGCACTACACAAGCTGATTGCATTGTTGCTCTAGGCGGCGGATCTACCATTGGACTCAGCAAAGCATTAGCACTACGTACCGATATCAAGCAAATCGTCATCCCCACCACATATGCGGGTTCAGAAGCCACACCCATCATAGGTGAAACTAAAGATGGCGTTAAAACCACACAGCGCACATTAAAAGTCTTACCTGAAGTGGTGATCTACGATGTAGCCCTAACCTTAAGCCTTCCTGTTGCGGTGTCTTCAGCCTCAGGCATGAATGCGATCGCGCATGCTGTAGAAGCGCTATATGCCAAAGATGCTAATCCCCTCACCTCAACCTTAGCTATACAAGGCATTCATGCGCTGAAAGATGCGCTACCCAGGATTCAGCTTAATCCGTTAGATAAAGACGCACGATCTAATGCCTTGTATGGTGCATGGTTATGTGGATTATGCTTAGCACAAGTAGGTATGTCGCTACATCACAAGCTATGCCACACCATAGGCGGCTCCTTCAATCTGCCTCATGCCGAAACACATTCAGTCATCTTACCGCATGCCGTGGCTTATAACGCTTTAGCGGCAACTCAAGCCATGCAACAACTGACACAAACGATGGGTGTAAGTAACGCAGCACAAGGATTATTTGATCTCACCACCAAATTAAAACTGCCCACGTCACTTCAATCGCTAGGAATGACTCAAGAACAACTCACAAGAGCAACAGATCTTGCCATGGCCAATCCTTATTGGAGCCCACGCGCTATTGAACGTGCTGGTATTGCACAATTACTTGAAGATGCATTTCATGGTCACCGACCTTCGGCTGTTTGAAGGAGACACTGATGCGTGACTTTGATGAAAATAATATTACTCAGTCCGTGATTGAGCGATTTGCCAACACCCCGGACCCACGTCTTAAAACCATTTTAAATAGCCTAGTCACGCATCTGCATGACTTCATTCGCGATGTCGACCTCACGTTTGATGAATGGCAAACGGCGATTAAATTTTTGACCCGCACCGGCCAGCAATGCACCGACACACGACAAGAATTTATCTTGCTGTCCGACACACTGGGCGTCTCGATGCTGGTGGATGCGGTCAATCATCGTCAACGCAATGGTGCCACACAAACCACTGTACTCGGGCCCTTCTTTGTCCATGAAGCACCTGCTCTGCCTTTGGGCGCGAATATTGCCGTGAATGCAGAAGGTGAACCTTTATATGCCAACGGTGTGATCCGCAGCACGAACGGCAAACCCCTTGCTAATGCAACAGTAGACGTATGGCAATGCAACAAAGATGGTTTTTATGATGTGCAGTTATCACCACAACTGAATCTACGTGCCTCGTTCAAAACCGATCAACAAGGGCGTTTTTATTTTTGGTCAATATTACCGACCAGCTATCCCATTCCCTACGACGGCCCCGTTGGCGATCTGTTGACCGCCACAAACAGACATCCTTATCGACCTGCTCATTTGCATTTTATGATTTCTGCACCCGAACACGAAACTCTAGTCACACATGTCTTTGTCAAAGGTGATCAATACTTAGATAGTGATGCCGTCTTTGGCGTAAAGAATTCACTAATCGAGGAATTCAAACAACATGCACCGGGCACGGCACCGGATGGCAAACAGATGCCACACTCGTGGCGTTCGTTTACGTATGACTTCAGTTTGAAAGCCGAGCACGAAAACCTCGACCATCATCCATAAGCCGTAAAGCGATTAACTAGCTACACGCATCACGACACGCGCCAATGGCTGGGGTCGAGCCAGCGCGAACCCTTGCAAGAAGTCCACACCAATGCGTCGCGCTGCATTCAGTGTGGGGCTATCTTCAACTTGCCCCGCAATCACTTTGAAATTGAGTGTGCGCGCCAACTTTACCATTGCAGACACCATCGCCTGATTTACATTATCGTCACCGAGATTACGGATAAACGAACCATCAATCTTTAGATAATCAATTCCAAGATGTTTAAGATTGCTGAACGATGATAACCCACGACCAAAATTATCCAACGCGAATGTAGACCCCATGCCATGTAACACACCGATGAAGCGCTGCGCTTGCTCGATGTTAGTCATGACCGCAGTTTCGGTCACTTCAAAACACAACTGCTGCGGCGATACACCTGTACCATCTAAACAGTCGACTACAAATTCTAAAAAACCAGGATCTGCTAACGTTTGACCAGAAAGATTAATCGCTAAGCTAGAGCCTTCCGGCAAACGAATACCCCCTCTTCCCAATGCAGTCAATGCAGTCTGCACAACCCATCGGTCTACATCCACCATCAAGCGATAACGCTCGGCCGCTCGTACAAACTCGGTGGGTGGAATGCCTTCTGGAAGATGATCATCACGCAAGCGCAGCAACACTTCCATTGCCGGTCCACCTTCTGATAATAGTGGCGTCACCGCGACAATCGGTTGTGCCATTAACTCAAACTGATTTTCTTTCAGTGCCGTTTGCAAGCGTTGCAACCATTGGATTTCACCACGCTGACGTGCCACGGCCTCATCGCGCGTTGAATACACATGAACGTGATTACCAAAATAACCGTTCTGCCGTTTAGCAACATAACAAGCAGAATCCGCAGCACTCATGACTTCTTCTAAAGTACCACTGTCGCGACTGATCTCCACTAAACCAACACTCACTCCGATAGTGAATATTTTGTCCTTCCAGACATAGCGATAGTCATTAATTTTGCGCACTGCATCTTCGCCAATCTGTGTAGCCTTTTCGAGTGGGCAATTACTTAAAATCATGCCGAACTCATCCCCACCCAAACGTGCAACCACATCAGAATCACGCACGGCATCTTTAAGCAAACCTGCCACTTCACGCAGCAAACCATCACCGGCCAAGTGACCGGCCGTGTCATTTACCATTTTGAAACGATCCAAATCGAGGTAACACAAGACATGATGCCCTGCATTGGCGTGCGCGAAATCTAAGATCTCCTGCATCCGACGCTCGAACTCACGACGGTTGACCAACCCGGTCAGCGCATCATGACTAGCCTGATAGGACATTTGTCGCGTCAATCCACGCAACTCACTGACGTCCCGAAGCAGCACTACCGTTCCTGTTTGGCCACCGAAAGGACTATTCAAAGGTGAAACGGAAATATCAACGGAACGTTCCTCGCCTGTGAGCGTAACCAACAAGCTGCGACGACCCGCACTGATACGCGCCTGTGCCATCAGCGATTGCTTGACAGGATCAGGTAGGTCATGACGATCCACCTCATCAACAAGCTTGACCAACTGCATGAACTCTCGACCCAGTGCCGTAGCCGCCGTAGCTCCCGTTAATTGCTCGGCAGAACGATTCATGTACTCCACGCGACCTTTGTCATCCGTGGTGAGGATACCTTCAGCCAGCGAATCCATGGTTTCCCAATTATTGGTTCGTGCACGCTGCGCGGACACCAATTGCGAACTGACGCGCGGTGACATTTCCGTCACGGTAAGCAACAAGGTTGGCTTACCTTGAAATTCAAGTTGCTGCTGAATGAGTTCAACCCGAGCCATTTGCCCTGGCGCTGGGACCAACTCTAACTCCAGCCGATCTGATCCGGCCTCTCCTTTAAATGCGCGCCGCAAATGAACACGCAGCAAATCGCCATACTCTTGCGGCACGCAATCCGCTAAGGACTTGCCCAACAATTCGCTTGAAGACTGTGCCCCGAGCACCTGTGCAAAGGAGGTGTTGATGTACAGAATGCATTGACCATGGAGCGCCACCGGTTCGCGCATGCTGGACAACACGCGCAGCAACTGCCGATCTAGATCGCGCGTCATTTGCCGAGCGGCTATAAGTTGATCCATCAAAGGAGAAAGCTGGCTGGCAAGCGGTGCCGTAATGCCATTACCCAACTCACTAGGTAAAGACGAGCCGGATTGAGCCGATTCGAGAATGTGTTGAGCGGCCTGCCGAACTGCACGCCGATCACGCTGTCGCAATAGCAACACGGACAGCAAAGCTGTCAGCGCCATTACGAATAGGGTGATGAGAATCCAGTTCATTAAAACACTTCAACTCGTCTGGTTTTTAACGTAATCCATTATTAAGAAGGTTTTTTATCGATAAAATGAGCAATGCGGCACGGAAAGGATAGCCGAAGCACACCCCCACAACCCTGTGTATTAACCATAATGAATAGATGTTCTCGAACTTTAGGTTGCTGGCGAGCTGGCAATGCCACCCTAAGGTGCGACTTGTGAATGGCAGGTAAACTTCGTAGGCTTGCCGGCTATGTCACTAGATGTGTGACTTTTTGTCTAATTTTGAGCGCTCTGATTACCCGAGACAGGACTAAATGAATCTGGATACCCACGCCGCACGTGAACAAATGATCAGTCAACAACTCCGCACTTGGGGCGTTTTGGATGAGCGGGTGCTTCATGCCGTGCGTGCAGTGGCGCGCGAAAACTTTGTCCCGGCTGCCTTTCAGTCATTGGCCTTCACCGATGAAAATCTTCCCCTAGCGCATTCACAAGTCATGCTGGCACCAAAATTAGAAGCACGGATTCTGCAAAGCATGAACATTGATTCTACCGATCAGGTCTGGATTATTGGCGCCGGCAATGGTCATCTGGCTGCCTGTGCAGCCCAACTAGCCGCCAAAGTGCGGGTGACCGAAGTCCATGGCGACTTGGCCGATCAGGCACGGCGTAACCTTCAAGCCACGGTCAGCAATAACGTGTATGTGGATAATGTGGATGCCCTAAAATTGGCCCTGAATAAGGTCTATAACGTCATTATCGTCACTGGGTCATTACCCCGCCCACAGCCACAGTTGGAACAAGCACTAGCAATAGGTGGCCGTTTGTTTGCGGTCATCGGTCAATCACCCGTGATGACAGCAATGACAGTTACCCGAACTGGCGAGCACACCTGGACACGAGAAGCTCTCTTCGAAACAGACATCCCGCCGCTGCCTAACACTATTGAACCCAGCACATTTGTGTTCTGATAGCGTCTATTGCACAAAATCCAGTCCAAATTATGAACATTCCAGAAATCACACCTGCTGAATTCCTGCGCCGTCGTGCTCAAGGCGATTCGTTAATTTTGCTTGACGTACGTGAAGATTGGGAAATGTCCGTTGCCAGTGTTCCAGGAGTCGTGCATATTCCCATGGCGCAGGTTCAGGCTCGCTTGTCAGAGCTTGATCAAAACACGGACATTGTCGTGCTGTGTCGTTCCGGTCGACGTAGCTATGAGGTTGCAAAACTACTGCAATCCAATGGCTATCAGGCCATCAATCTGACTGGCGGTATACTGGCTTGGTCACGTGATATCGATCCCAGCATTCCAACTTACTGAAATACACTGATGTTGCATACTCGCACTGTTCGCCGCACCCTTTCTCTGTTCATCGCCGCTGCGATGACATCAACGGCCCCAGCTTACGCCACTTCTCTTCTGGATGTTTATGATCAGGCCGCACAAAGCGACCCGACCATTCACGCTGCCGCCGCCAATCGCCTCGCCAGCCGCGAAGCACGGCCTCAAGCTATAGCCGCATTCCTTCCCGATATCAGCGCAAACCTGAGCTGGGCCGGAACCACTTCAGGCTCAGATACCCAAGCGACTAAAACCGTTCGTGGCGGCAGCTGGGGACTCAGCGCCACTGAATCGATCAACTTACCGAATGTATTACGCTCACTGAACCGCACCGATTACACCTTGGCACAAGCTGATCTGACTTATCACAATGCCGAATTAAGCCTTATTTCGCGTGTGGCCACCCGTTACTTCAACGTACTGTCCGCCAAGGACGCGTTAAAAGCAGCCCAATCCAGCCTAGAGTCACTCAATCAGCAACTGGAGCGTGCAGAAAAGCGCTTCGAAGTGGGACTGGCAGCTATCACCGACGTTCAAGAAGCGCGCGCTTCACGGGATAGCGCTAACTCAAAGGTTATTTCTTCCAAGCGCACCTTGGCCACCAATCAAGAATTATTGCGCGAAATCACCGGCGCCAGCCTCGATAACCTCGCAGCACCAGGTGAGGACATGCCGCTGATCACCCCAGACCCACAAAATGCCGATGCTTGGGCGCAAAAAGCCATGAACGGCAACATTGATCTGGCCGCCAGCCGCATAAATCTTGAAATTTCGACCTTCGATTTAGGCACACAGAAACTCAACCGATTCCCGACCCTGACACTAGGCGCTAACTATAGCAATAGCAACGCCTACTCAGACTTCAAAATGTTTGGCAGTGATAACACCGTCAACAGTTGGAAAGGCACGTGGCTGTCGGCGGGCGTGAGCGTGCCGTTGTATAGCGGTGGTGAAGTCAGCTCTAAGATTCGTCAAAGCGTCTATCAGCAACGGGCTGCTCGCGAAAGCCTTGAGTCAGTCACCCGCGCCACTGAACGCGCAGCGCGTGATGCCTATCTCGGCCTACAAAGCTCAATTGCACAAGTTCAAGCAAACAAGGCTGCGCTGGAATCTTCTCGCTTAGCTCTGCAAGCCACCGAAGCCGGATTTAACGTCGGCACACGCACGACAATTGACGTGCTGACGTCACGAAACAACTTGCTAACCGCAGAACAGAATTATGCTTCTAGCCGTTATTCTTACATCACCAGCCTGATCACGCTAAAGACCGTTACGGGTGAATTAACTCGTGAAGATCTGCAACTGATCAACAGTTGGCTGACGCAATAAGCACGAGCCAAACGCTACCCTGATCGTACTTAAATAACGTCAGGGTAGATGGATTCGGCACTGCAACCGAATCAAATCCAACGCTTTATTCAAAGCGCCTCTCGATTGCCACACGGCATGCAATGCCGCCGAACCCATACGAGTACGTTCCGGCGGCGAGGACAACAATATCGCGACCCTTTCTGCCAGGGCCTGCGCTGAATCCACCTGACTGAGCGCAGCGTGCTCATGCAACCGCGCAGCAATATCTGGAGCATTAAACACGGAAGAACCAGTCACTACAGGTAATGACAATGCAGCAGGCTCAAGTAGATTATGCCCGCCAATCGGCACCAAACTGCCGCCGACAAACGCCACATCACTGGCCGCATAAAACGACATCAATTCACCCAGCGTATCGATTAACCACACCGAATGTGCTGATGTCGGTATCTGTCCTGCACTGCGGATCACAAACTTACATTGCTGTGTAGTTAATAACTGCATCACCTGCGCAAATCGCTGCGGATGACGCGGCACCAGGATCAATAGCGCATCTGGTTGATGCATGAGTACTTGGCGATGCGCCTGAAGCACCAATTCTTCTTCACCGGCATGCGTACTACCTGCAATCCATATCGGGCGGTGACGCACACTCAATTTGATTTGCTGCCCTGCAGTCAGTATCGATTCGGCAACTTCAATATCGAATTTGAGATTGCCCACCACCTGCGTACGATCGGGTATTGCACCTAACATGAAATAGCGCTGCGCATCTTCAATCGTTTGTGCGGCAACACTGATCTTAGGTAACACATCACTAAACAACGAGCGTAGAAAGCGATATCGCAATGCCGTTCGTGCCGAGATACGCGCACTGGCCAACACGATGGGAATCTGATGCATGACGCAGGCTTTAAGCAAATGAGGCCAGAGCTCAGTCTCTATAATAACGAGGCTCTGCGGTTGTACACGTCGCAAAAAGCGACGAACCGCCCCAACGGTGTCATAAGGCAGAAACGCATGCTGCACGCGCTGAGCAAACACTGCCTGTACCCGGGCCGCTCCCGTTGGCGTGGTGGTGGTGACTAACACCGGTCGCTGCTCCGTGTTTTCCAACAACCGTTTAATCAATGGAATGGCCGCTTGTACTTCACCGACAGACGCCGCATGAATCCAAATCGGTGAGGTTGAAAACTTTAAGCGAGTGAACCCAAAGCGCTCTACTAGTCGATCGCGATAGTGATGATCACGTACGCCGCGCAAGGCCGTAAGGATGAACATCACCCCTGCGGCTATATAGATCAATATTGAATAGAGCAATTTCAAAAAAATGACACCGTGGCAAATTACAGCCAATCGTCACCATGATACCCGACCTGATGAGCAGCGAACCGATTGTCACCTCGACGCGCTGACCATGAAGCCGTAAGCTTGCCATTCTTACGGTTGCCGCCATCGCTTATGCCACCACTTCGTTTAATTGCACCTCGTTATTGGCCCACTTGGTTAGGACTAGGAATACTTCGAGTATTAGTGCCACTGCCACGCCCCGTATTGCATGGTCTTGGGCGCACATTGGGCCATTTGTTCCGCTATTTACCGATAGATTCGCTACGAACCGCGCAATGCAACATCGAGCTCTGCCTACCGGAACTGACTACCGTTCAACGGCAACAATTACTTGATCAACACTGTGCCAGCATTGGGATTGCCTTATTCGAAACGGCACTGGCGTGGTGGGCATCCGATGAACGCATTCAACGCCTGACCGAGGTTGAAGGAATGGAACACCTCACGGCGGCGCAAGCACAGAGCAAGGGAGTGATTCTACTTAGCGCACATTTCACAACATTGGAAATCGGCGCTCGCGCCATGGCAGCACGCATGCCCTTAAACGTCATGTATCGACCCACCAAAAACGAAGTGATGGAGCGCTTCTTGTCACGCAATCGCGCCATCCGCACGCGACGTGCTATTCGTCGTGATGATGTCCGCACTTTAGTGACGGCACTCAAAGCGAACGAACCAGTGTGGTACGCACCCGATCAAAGCTATCGCAATAAAGGCGCTCAAATGGTGTCCTTCTTTGGGATACCCTGCGCCACCAATACCGCCACCTCGCGCTTAGCCAAAATGACCGGCGCTGTAGTATTACCTTACTTTCCGCAACGACTACCGGATGGTCGCTATCGCATGGTGATCTTGCCACCGTTAAGCGACTTCCCCAGCGACGATGCGCAAGCAGACGCATTGCGCTTTCATCAAATAATTGAAGCACACGTGCGTACAGTCCCAGCGCAATATTTATGGATACACCGGCGCTTCAAAGGCTTAAGCGGTGATTACCCAGACTACTATCGGCGCTGAATCAGCGCCTGCAAAGCCATATCATGAGCTTTACGTAGGCTCTGCCAATCCTGCTGATCAAAATGAATATGACGCTGCTGTTTCAGCTTATTCAGCGAACGCAGCAATCGCTGCATCACGCCTTCGATCCATGCTGACTGAACATTACAGAACTGCCCACGATCAAAATCTAACACCACAATCGATTGATCGGCAGCAAATAAAATGTTGTGGGCATTTAAGTCTGCATGCCGCACACCCGCCGCATGAAAACGCGCCAGCACTTCGCCGAGCTGCTGCCACGTCAATTCGCTGAGAGCCGCATTCTCTAGTCGCTGTGTCAGCGTGCGCGCCTGAGGAATTGCAGCCGTGATCAAATCGGCTCGATAAGTCAGTCCTTTGCGCTGATAACGGGCCGCTACCGGTTGCGGCACAGGCAATCCTTGCGCGTACAACTGCGCGAGCAATCGCCACTCTCGAAATGAACGCGTGCGTTCCTCACCCATCCATACATAGCGATCAGCAATCAGTTTGCCGATCAATCCGCCACGTCGAAAGTGGCGCAATACCCAGTGACAAGTCCCTTCGTTGATGAAATACACCCGACCACGCCCGCCCGTCTCAGTACAAAGCGCCTGCCGCAACTGCCAAAACGCAGGGTCAAATAACGCAGGGCTTACCTCAAGTTGATGTTTGCCCAGCAATTCAGCGTCATATACGATGCCCTCCCTGTGGTAATTCCACACAGCGGGGCTATCTCTATGATGGATGGACACGTTGTTCATTATCATTCGTACTATATCAGCCAGAACTCAGTTCACCCACTTGGAATGAATACCACCGCACCCGCTTCTGTCTGCATCCTGCGTCTGTCTGCCATCGGCGATGTCTGCCATACACTCGCCGTTGTGCGCAGCTTACAACAGGCTTGGCCACACACTCGATTTACGTGGATCATCGGTAAACTTGAAGCCAGGTTATTGGGCCATTTACCCGATATCGAATTTATTGTGTACGACAAACGTACCGGCCTGAAGGGCTATTGGGCATTGCGACAACAATTACGTCAGCGCCACTTTGATGTGCTGCTGCACATGCAGTTGTCTATTCGTGCCAGTGCGCTTGCGTTGTTAGTCAACGCGCAGATGAAGCTCGGTTTTGATCGTGCAAGGGCGCGTGAACTGCAATGGCTATTCACTAACACACGCATTGCCGCTCAACGTAACCAACACGTACTCGATGGTCTGTTCGGCTTTGCTGAGCATTTCGGTATCCACACGCGCATACCGCAATGGAACATCCCCTTACCCTCTACGGCACTCGACCATGCCCAGCAGGTCATTCCTGATCAGCAACCCACGCTCGTCATCAGCCCCTGCTCCAGTCACACTCTGCGTAACTGGCGTGCCGAACACTATGCGCAAGTAGGTGACTTCGCAGTTCAAGTACTAGGCATGCGGGTGCTCATTTGTGGCGGCCCCAGTGTGCTCGAGAAAGACATGGGTGCTGCTATTTGTACACACATGACCCAACCGGCAATCAATCTCGTGGGCAAGGACAGCTTGCTACAGCTACTGGCTACCTTGCAGCGCGCCACGGTGCTGATCACACCCGACTCAGGTCCAGCACACATGGCTACCACCGTGGGCACACCCGTAATCGGTCTGTATGCCGCCACGAACCCGGCTCGCAGCGGACCCTATTTCAGTCGTAAATGGTGTGTAGATAAATACCCTGCGGCCTGTGAAACAATACTCCATCAATCCGCAAACCAAGTACCGTGGACACGAAAGATTGAATTACCTGGCGTGATGGATCTGATCACTCCTGAAGATGTGATTCAAAAACTACAACAGGTTCTAGCCGCCAAGACGGCTCACCACTAGGTATACTGGGAACCACAATAAGTTGAGGTGTGTAATGGCTGAAATTTCCGTACCGGTATCGCCGGGTGAATTGATCGATAAACTCACCATTCTGGAAATCAAATCAGAACGCATGAGTGATGCCAAGAAAGTTGCCAATGTCAAACTGGAACTTCAATTACTCAGCGATACGTGGGCTAAGTCCGATTACGCCAAGATCAACATAAACACAGAATGGAGCGAACTCAAGCGTATCAATGCCCAACTGTGGGACATTGAAGACCAAATTCGCGATGAAGAACGTCATCAACGCTTCGGCGAAGAATTTATTCGACTAGCCCGTGCGGTGTACTTCATCAATGATGATCGTGCTGCCGTTAAACGCCTGATTAATGACAAACTCGGCTCAAAGATTGTTGAAGAAAAGAGTTATGCGAGTTACAAAACAGACTCGGCTAGTTGAGTAGCCCTGGTATTTTCGACAGTATTTTTTGATTAACAAATTCTGAAAAACACAAAATATCGGCTGATCTTAAGGAAACACAGAGGACAAACATGAAAATCATATTGGCAACAATGTCACTAGTTTTTCTCGCTGGATGCGCCACGACAAAAAACTATGAAAAAATCTTAGATTCCTGAGTTGGTTCTAGTATGGATAACTTATTAATGAGGTGGGGAGCACCCTCTAAATCAATACCTCTATCAAATGGAGGTAAGTTAATCGAATATTCGAACCGTAGGAATATACAGCTTGGTGGCTATACAACAAACGTTCCACAAACCACCCAAACTTCTGGAACTGCAAATATATATGGAACGGGTGGATCTGCTTACGGAACGTATTCGGAGACTTCAACAACTTACGTTCAGAAAACCACGCCAATTCAGAATATTTCCATGCAATGCATCACGCGCTTCACCGTTAACGCATATGGAACAATTACTAATTGGGCATGGCAGGGTAACAACTGCAAGACGTTTGCATCTAAGTCAAGAAACAAATAAGTAAAACTGCAGCCTACCTGTTGCTCAGCGTGTATTCCGCACTGCAATACGGACACTTCGCCCAACCGGTTTTCTCAATAGGCAAATATACTTTGGGATGCGAATTCCATAACTGCATACTCGGCATGGGGCAAGCAAGCGGTAAATCAGCAGCGCTAACCTGATACTGGTTTTGGGAATTGGGCGCAATCAACTTGTCACTGTGCACGACGGTCATCTTGGGCAATCTCACTTAAATCTGTGCGATACAAAAACTTCAGGCGCGAATTCTGCCACAAGGGGCTAGCGATTGATCACTGCCATGGTAATTCGCGACACGCAGATGCGCTTGCCGCGCTCATCCATGATTTCGATGCCCCACACCTGACTGCGGGCGCCGAGGTGAAATGGCTTAGTAACCCCCGTGACGATTTGACCGACCGGTGCGGGACGCAAATGGTTAGCATTAATTTCTTGCCCCACGCAAGCAAAGCGCGTGCTATCCACCACCGCATTAGCAGCAAAACTACCCAAAGTTTCAGCCAGCACCACCGACGCGCCACCATGCAGAATGCGTAGAGGCTGACAGGTACGCGCATCCACCGGCATGGTGGCCTGCATGTAATCGGGCCCCAGTGCGGTAATTTGTATACCGAGATGACTGACCAAGGTGTCGAGCGTTCGCTCGCGCAAGGTATCGAGCGTCACATCCGGACGCCAAATGGAAGTTAGCTGCTCACTGCTCACAATTTAGTTTCCCACTCTAATCAAGCCAAGTCATCGCACACCATGACATCAGGTCATGGTCTGTTGCCAGATTTGCACCACGCCCTGACGCTCGGCGACAAATTCAGTCTCGGCAATCACATTGCCCGCACCGCTTAATGATAAATGATGCAAATGCGCACGGTACTTGCGATAGGTACTGGTTAGAAAATCAACTTGTTCCTGAGGTATAAGGTTACCCGAGGCTAAACTTTCTAACTGTCGAATATTGTCACTGAATAAGATGACAGGAGGATAGTCATCAGCCCAACGCAACATCCAGTACTGCACTAGAAATTCAATATCGGCAATGCCGCCGGCGTCTTGTTTCAGATCGAACTGACCTACCCCCGCTTCAGAAAGTTCATCTCTCATGCGCTGGCGCATCTTGCGCACCTCTTCACGCAGACCATCACGGCGGATTGCTTGCCTTAAGATACGGGTACGAATCTCTTCAAATTGCCGCATGAGTTGCACCTCACCCGCCACGGCACGTGCGCGCAACAAGGCTTGATGCTCCCATGTCCAGGCTTCTTTCTGCTGATACTGCTCATAACTACTCAAACTTTGAACCAGCAAGCCGCCCTTGCCATTGGGCCGCAGTCGAACGTCCACCTCATATAAACGGCCTGCGCGGGTGTGCGTGGTAAGCAAATGCACCAAGCGCTGCCCTAGGCGTGCAAAGAACACGCTGTTTTCTATTGGCTGCGCACCATCCGTCTGCTGAACAGCGCCGGTAGAATCGTGCAGGAACACCAAGTCTAAATCAGAGCCGTACCCCAACTCGATGCCGCCCAACTTACCATAGGCCACAATCACTACGCCGGCAGGCTGTGTATTCGCAAAATCATGACCACAACGCGGCTGACCATGACGTTGACAGAGTTGCGCCCATGCCATGCTCAATACCTGTTGCAGAATCAACTCGGCCAGATCGGTTAATCGATCACTGACTTTCATTAACGGCATACGCCCCGTCAAATCGGCCACTGCAATACGAAACATGGCCACCCGCTGGAACTCACGCAGCAATTCCACTTGACGCTCTTCATCATCGGCATCGGCATTGCTCATTTTTAATTCAAGCTCTGTCGCCAATGAACAACGTGTTGGCAAATCCGTCATTAACCGCGCATCAATAAGTTCATCCAGCAATAGCGGAAAGGATGCGATCTGATCAGCAAGAAACTCACTGTGCAAACATAAATCAATCATCAAGGAAAGCACGTGGGGATGCTCATTCAGCAAGGCCAGATATACCGTACGACCACCGATTCTTTCGATGATACGCAGCACCCGAGTAAACAAAACATGTTGATCCATTTGCCGACTGATCAAGCGCAATAGCGGGGTCATGAGCACACGCAACCGCTGCTTACCATGCTCATCCAGACGCTTATAATATCCACTGTCACGAAGTTGACGCAGTTGCTGCACAATGTTTTCAGCATCGGTAATGCCAACGGCCTGCACCGCAACGCGTAACTCTTCATCACTGATCGTCGAATCAAGATACGTATCTGATGTCGAGTGGGCGCTCGCCGTCTCGACTGCACTACCAAAGACTACGCTCGCAAACCAGTAACTAACACGATCACGATGTCGATTGAGTTCAGCGATTAAACTAAGCCAGTCAGGATAATTAAGTGATATTGCAAGCCGCAATCGTGCCTCATCAGGCTTAGGTAAGAAGTGGGTATTATGGTCACTCCACTCCTGCAAACGATTTTCGACCCGTCGTAAGTAGCGATACGCAACCAATAATTCATCCACCGCTTCTTGAGTGAGCAATTTGTGTCCGATTAATTTTGGCAACACTTGCTGCAATTCACGTGACTGGAGTTGCACATCATTACCCCCACGTAGCAATTGAAATGCCTGCACGATGAATTCCACTTCACGGATACCCCCTGGGCCCAACTTGACGTGATCTTGTAATTCTCGGCGCGCCACTTCACGCGCAATCATTTGTTTCATGTTGCGCAGTGATTCAAATACTGAGAAATCCAAGTAGCGACGATACACAAAAGGACGAATGACGTTCTTGTACAAGGCCTGATAATCATCCATAGCGGTAATCGGTCTGGCTTTTACAAACGCGTAACGCTCCCAATCACGACCATGCTGCTGCAAATACGTCTCTAGACTGTCAAAACTGACTACCAATGAACCGCTGTCACCGAAAGGCCTCAGTCGCATGTCCACGCGAAAAACAAAGCCATCAGCCGTTTTATTAGACAACCATTGAATAATGCGCTGACCTAAACGCAGAAAAAATTCTTCATTGGCAACAGGCTGCGGAGCATTTGTCTCCCCAGATTCTGGATAGATAAAAATCAGATCAATGTCAGAGGAATAATTCAGTTCACGACCGCCAAGCTTACCCATCGCTAAAATCAGTAACGGCTGTTGTAATCCGCTGTCACGTCCGATGGGCGCTCCATATAAAGCCACGAAGTGCTCATATGCTCGGGCATACGCTGCCTGCACACATACATCAGCAAGGTTAGATAAATCCAACAACGTTTCGTTAAGTGGCGACCATCCTGCAATATCGCGCCAAGCAATGCGTACCATGTGCTGCAAACGGAAACGGCGTAATGCAGATTGGAACGCCATCTCATCGCTAATACCATGGAGTGCTGCCTGTAACTGCGCACGCAGCCAATCGAGATCCACGACCTCCAAGAGCTGTCCTGTGGTCAGCAAGCGTGGCAAAAGTTCAGCATCACGTAAACAGGCATTGGCGACAAAGTCACTGCTTGCAAATACCTTCGGCACAGATTGTGAGATGGGTGGTGCGCTCAGCAGGTGCTGCTGCGCAGGCGTTAATCGTTCAATCAACGATTGCCATTGGCCGGTCACGGGTGCACGTAACTCAGGTGGTAGCGCATCGAACGTGGTGTAAGTAGATGGAGCAATGGTCATGGTCACGGCAGTGTACTGATTCTTGCCCTCATCAGCACAACGAGAGACACCGAAACAAATAATCCACAAAATCCATCTAGATGGCTTGAGCGCGCGACGCGAAGCACCGATACTTTACCCATGTCTGAATCCCCTTATCTGAGCAATCAGTTACTGATCGCCATGCCAACCTTGGCCGACAGCAATTTCTCCCAGACCGTCACCTTGATTTGTGAACACACTGCGCAGGGTGCATTGGGTATCATCATCAATCGTCCGATGCAGATGTCAATGGGCGAGGTATTCGACCAACTGGAACTGCAAAGTACGAACACTACGTTATGTACTCAACCAATTTTGCGCGGTGGCCCCGTACAGACCGATCGTGGTTTCGTCATTCATCGTGATGGATCGCGCTGGAATTCGACGCTGGTCGTATCAGAAACTCTGCACGTCACCACCTCTCGCGACATTCTCCAATCTATCGCCGCAGGTCACGGACCAGAGCCCATGCAGATGGTGCTCGGTTATGCGGGGTGGGAGGCCGGCCAACTGGAAGCGGAAATGGCTCAAAATACGTGGCTGACCGCCCCCTTTCAAGCCCACATCCTGTTCGATACCCCTTACGAACAGCGTTGGCAGGCTGCAGCTCATGTGCTGGGCATCAATCTGGCCACACTCAGTACCCTGACGGGGCATGCATGAACGATAGAATGTCACCCGCTCCCGAGTTGATAGTGATTCTGGCCTTTGATTACGGCACGCGCCGCATTGGCGTGGCCAGCGGCAATACCATGAGCCGCATTGCGCAAGGACTGTGTACTTTGGAATGCCAGCAACACCAAACTCCGTGGGCTAAAATCGACACCCTAGTACGCGATTATTTACCCAGCCAGTTAGTCGTCGGCCTTCCGTATAATGACGATGGTAGCCCCACGGGCATGACTGCAGCGGCACAGTCCTTTGCCAACGAACTGGCTCAGCGCAGTAAATTGCCTGTCACGCTAGTTGACGAACGCCACAGTTCGAAAGAAGCTGAACGGGAACTGGCTTATCTGCGACGTACCGGGGTGAAAACTCGGCGCGTGACGCATGCCGACGTGGATATGATGGCCGCTAAGGTGGTTCTGGAGCGCTGGTTTAGTCAGCGTCATTAAATTATAGATAGAGTATAGGTTGCAGGGCATAACAGCCCAACCTCAAGCCAGAGATCGCTCGCTGGCGTAGTGAAAGCAGAGACAACATGACTCATTTTGATACCGCGTTAAGCCAACACGTTCAGCGCACCGATACAGGCCGGTTACGCCATCTGATTACATTAGATGGACTGACACGCAACGAGATTACTGCGCTGCTAGATTTAGCACAGTTTTATGTGCGCAAACCGCATGAACTGCCAGCCCGCGATCAAAGCCTCGCCGGACACACTGTAGCCAATTTATTTTTTGAGCCCAGCACTCGCACCCGCGTCTCATTCGAGCTGGCAGCGCAACGACTCGGCGCGTACGTGGTCAACCTCGACATGCAAACTTCATCGCGCGTTAAGGGCGAAACCGTGCTCGATACGCTGTACACCTTGCAGGCCATGCATGCTGATGTACTGGTCATGCGTGATGCCGAACCAGGACTGCCCGCACAAGTCGCACCATTTGTTGCATCGCATGTCAGCATTCTTAATGCCGGTGAAGCGCACGTCTCGCATCCAACTCAAGGATTGCTCGATGCACTTACGATCAGACAACATAAACCTGATTTTAATAATCTAAGCATCCTGATTGTCGGTGACTTAATGCATTCACGAGTTGCCCGTTCCACTTGGCGCGCATTAAATACCCTAGGTATTGGTGAGGTACGAATTGCAGGTCCTGAACACTTATTGCCTCCAGCTCATGAGTTTAAGGGCGCAATACGACACACCGACATTAATAAAGCCATCCAAGATGTCGATGTAGTCATGGCACTGCGTATTCAGAAAGAACGTATGCAGCAAGCGCATATTCCGGATGATTCCGGCTATTGTCGTGAGTTTGGTCTAACGCCAGAACGCATGAAGCTCGCTAAACCCGATGCCATCGTCATGCATCCAGCCCCCATGAATCGCGGCGTAGAGATTACTGATGATGTGGCCGATGGCAAACAATCTGTCATCCAGCAACAAGTCACTAATGGCGTGGCAGTTCGCATGGCGGTACTTGCCACCATCGCACGCGGTGCACACGGCCAATAATCCATCGCTGACGTAACGCGCTTGCATACCCCCACTATCTTCGTTGAAGACGCTGCGCTGCTGGCACGACAGGAGTGCGCTGCACAGCAATACATTTTCAAATTTGCCGCTCCCAAATGCGCACGTACGGCACAACCCGGGCAATTCATTCATGTGGCTTGCGATGTCAACGTACCGCTGCGCAGACCGCTATCGATCATGCGGGCAAATGCAGCGCGCGGCACCATCGACGTACTGTGCAAGGCCACTGGGCCAGGTCTTTCAGCCTTGGTACAAAAACCGATTGGTGAACTTGTTAGCATGACTGGACCCATTGGTGAGGGGTTCAAGCCCCATCCACATCGACCCCGCACCGTCTTAATCGCCGGCGGTTATGGTGTGCCCCCGATGATTTTTCTTGCTGAGCAACTCAAACAACGTACTGATGCAAACTGGAAACCGTTGGTTTTTATGGGGTCCGAACTGCCCTTTCCTTTTAGCACTCGACCCTCCACCATCATGGTCGAGGGGATGCCGGATGGAACGATTGCTGCCTTAAACTTTCTGGATGAACAAGGCATTCCCAGTCGCTTGAGCAGCCGTTCTGATTTTCCTGGCTGTCATGATGGCGTGATCACCGAGTTAGCCCAAGCGTGGCTTTCGACTTTAGATAAAACCACGCTCAATGAAGTTGAGCTATTTGCCTGTGGCCCCAAGCCTTTATTGAGATCAGCCACTGAAGTCGCCAAACAGTTTAGTGTTCCGTGCCAAGTTTCAATGGAAGAAACCATGGCCTGCGCCGTGGGCGCATGTGAGGGATGCAACCTTTCCGTTAAGACACCACGCGGCCTAGAAATGCAACGCGTGTGCGTAGATGGACCAGTCTTTGATGCCTACAGTGTATTCGACTGATCAAATGCGATGCTTGCCTGCATGACAGCAGTGACCTGATCAGCAATACTTGCCACGGGTTGATTGGACGTAATAAATAAGTGATGCACTTTCAGTGCTAACACAGCAACCCCTGCCGGTACACGTGGCACCCAACCCGCTGGAAACGCATCCGCATGGTGTTGAATAAACCGTGCTGCAGACTGTATAGCACGATGCAATGCTCGTTCAGCATCTGACTCATAACTGAACTTCCATTCGCGAATACGACGATTAATCACCGGTTTGTCTTGACCCGCTTCAAGCCCGGCCGCTGCGAACACACGACAGTCGTAATCCAAGCAGGTTTGTGGCCGCTGCGCATAAATTGAACACCGACCGGCATTAAACATGGGACAGGTACCATCACCACGTGGATTCATCTTGGCATGTGGATAGTGCATACCGGGCACGGCCGATAACACCGATGCGGGCACAATATCCAACGCCGCATCATCGGGTCGCAATAGAATGGAGTAATGCGAAGTACAGCAGCCCACGCATTCCCCGCAGGGTACATGCATGCCACCCCGGCCCCGCAATGCGGCCTGTGCCTGAACGAGCCAGCGACCAAACGGGCCTGCGTCAATCAATTCAGTACTGTCCATCGTAGACGTTTGCATGAATGAGTTCATCCGCAGCATAACCTCTTAGCGCGTTTCTTCGCGAACCCAAGTAGCATACGGCTCGAACGCTTCGGTAACTGGAATGGCATAGATCGCTGGCAGTTCGTAAGCATGAAGCTCACGCAGCGCTTGGACTAATGACTCATACCTTTCACTTGTTGTTTTCAATACCAAACGCCATTCGACTTCGTTTTGAATACTCCCCTGCCAGCGATACAAACTTTCGATAGGCGAAATCTGCACGCAAGCAACCAACCTGCGCGTAAGCAATTCGGCACCAATACGGCGTGCATCATCCTGCTCAGCCACTGTAGTCATGACCAATAAAAAATCAGTGGATGACGGATGTATATCTGAGGGATAAACACTCATGCTGTAGCAGGCTCTTGGTGTGTTAAGCCGGTAAGAGTAAACACTCTATTGGGCATTGGCCACTGACGCGCAATAAAGCCATGCTGCCCGTAAGTCTTACATCACAAACCGTGCATTTACTGCCAGGGAGTTCATTAACTCCATTCGTTAAGGCCCCCATCCACCCAAACGGCAGCGTCCGCACAACACAGCAAGGGACATAACGGGTGAAAAACTGAATATTCACCCTAAAAACATTATCCAAAATTAATCTTCGCTTCCAAATTAGAACGCGAGTCAGCATGACTGAGCGCATCGTCAAGCGTAATACGTCCTTCTTTATACAATTGATGGAGCGCAGCATCAAAATCCTGCATGCCTTTTTCACTGCTGCCACTCATGGCTTCTTTGACCGCCATGACATCGCCTTTTCGTATTAACTGTTGCACGTGAGGGGTATTAATGAGCAATTCAACTGCCGCAACCCGACGTTTACTTTTTCCGGGAATCAAGCGTTGCGCAATGACGGCACGCAGATATTGCGATAAATCCAGACACAATTGCGCGTGCTGATCGCTTGGGAACATATTAATGACGCGATCAATGGTTTCTGCTCCATTATTAGCGTGCAAGGTCGCTAACACTAAATGACCGGTACCTGCCAGCAACATGGCAGACTCCATGGTTTCTCGATCACGAATTTCACCAATTAAAATGACATCTGGCGCGGCACGCATGGCGCCACGTAATGCATTCGCGTAGGACTTCGTATCCAATCCCACCTCACGCTGATTGACAATAGACTGTTTATTGGAGTGTAAAAACTCGATTGGGTCTTCGATGGTAATGATGTGATCGGAACTGTGTTCATTACGATAGTTAATCATCGCCGCCAAGGTGGTTGATTTACCAGACCCCGTGGCACCCACCATCAGGATCAGGCCACGCTTTAACATGACCAACTCTTTCAATTGATCAGGCAGACCAAGATCATCAATACGTGGCATATCGGAAGTGATGTAGCGCAACACCATGGCGGGATTACCGCGCTGATTAAATACGTTGACGCGAAATCGGCCTAACCCAGGTTCAGATACTGCAAAGTCGATTTCTAAATCCTGATTAAATTGCTCGATCTGTTCCTGATTCATCAGCCCATAGGCGGCATGACGCACCACGTCTGGAGTCAAGACCTGTTTATTGACCGACATTATTTTGCCTTCAATTTTTATTTTGATCGGCGCAAACGAGGTAAAAAACAAGTCGGACGCCTGCTTTTGAACCATCAATTTGAATAAGGGCTTGGTATTAAGCACGACCGGACGCTCTAACACTCCTGTAGCGCTCAGGCCATCATCTAAGTCGGCATCAGGGAAATTGGCACTCATGTACATCTCGCTCTTGGCTTTCCAAGCCTATCTGAATGGGTCTTGCTGCTCTGCCATGATGCGCAATACTTCCGTCGATTCCTCTGCATCAGTTTGATCACGTTTGCTTTCCAGCTTAATACGCAACCGCACTTCGTTCTTAGAATCGGCATTACGCAAGGCATCCTCATAGCTGATAATGCCGGACTCGTAGAATTCAAACAACGCCTGATCGAAAGTCTTCATGCCGATTCGGTTCGACTTAGCCATGATTTCCTTTATTTGCGCCACATCGCCCCTAAAAATCAGGTCGGAGATTAATGGCGACTGCAACATGATCTCCATGGCTGCGATACGGCCTTTGCTGCGCTGGCGCGGAATCAGGCGCTGCGAAATGAGGGCCCGGATATTTAGCGATAAATCCATCAGCAACTGCTCGCGGCGCTCCTCGGGAAAGAAATTGATGATACGTTCCAGCGCTTGATTAGCACTATTGGCATGCAGAGTTGCCAGCACTAAGTGGCCGGTCTCAGCAAACTGAATGGCATATTCCATGGTTTCTCGATCGCGAATTTCTCCGATCAACAGCACATCTGGCGCCTGACGAAGAGCATTCTTAAGTGCAGTCAACCACGTATCGGTGTCCACTCCAACTTCCCGTTGGGTCACTACGCACCCTTTGTGAGGGTGCACATATTCAATGGGGTCTTCAATACTGATGATATGGCCACGGGTATGTTGATTACGATAATCCAACATAGCCGCCAAGCTAGTCGATTTACCCGAGCCGGTACTGCCTACAACCAGCACCAACCCGCGCTTAGATGACACCACGTCCTTAAGTATTAAAGGAAGCTCCATGTCTTCGATGGTGGGAATCTTGGCGTTAATTTGCCTCACCACACAGCCGGTATACCCCTGTTGCACAAAAGCGCTGACACGAAAACGACCGATTCCCATTGGGGCGATCGCAAAATTGCACTCCTTGCTGGCATCAAACTCGCGCGTCTGGCGGTCATTCATAATGGCACGAACCAACTGTGCGCTCTGCTCAACCGTCAATGGTTTGTCTGCCTGCGGACGCACCTCGCCATCAATCTTAATAGCGGGCGGAAATCCAGCCGTAATGAAGAGATCGGACCCTTTTTTCTCGACCATCCGTTTCAGCAGGTCTTGCATCAACTTAATGGCAATCTCACGTTCCAATGTTATTTCCTCACGGTAGAAAACGGCTGATTAGCCGAAGGTTTCCTTACTCACGGCCTTAAATCGCGCTTCATCCTTACTAATTACGCCCTGATGCAACAGTTCGCTAAGGCACTGATCTAATGTCTGCATGCCTTCCTTCATACCGGTCTGAATGGCGGAATACATTTGAGCGATTTTACCCTCGCGAATCAAATTACGAATCGCTGGGGTACCGATCATGATTTCGTGTGCAGCCACTCGTCCACCACCAATGCGCTTCAATAACGTTTGTGAAATCACAGCCCGTAAGGATTCGGACAACATAGCGCGAACCATTTCTTTTTCGGCGGCTGGAAACACATCCACGATACGGTCAACGGTCTTGGCAGCTGACGTCGTGTGCAACGTACCGAGCACCAAATGACCAGTTTCGGCCGCTGTAAGCGCCAGGCGAATGGTTTCCAAATCCCTCATTTCCCCGACCAGAATCACGTCTGGATCTTCGCGCAAAGCGGATCTCAGTGCGTCGGTAAAGCTCAATGTATCACGATGCACTTCGCGCTGATTGATCAAGGCGCGCTTGCTCTCATGCACAAATTCGATCGGATCTTCAATGGTCAAAATATGATCAGGACGGTTTTCATTGATGTGATTGATCATCGCCGCCAACGTGGTGGATTTTCCGGAACCGGTTGGACCGGTAACCAGCACCAACCCACGGGGTTGCATAGCCAAGTCTTTAAAAATAGCGGGTGCAGACAGTTCGTCTAACGAGAGAATTTGCGAAGGAATGCTACGAAATACCGCGCCGGAGCCGCGATTTTGATTAAAGGCATTCACACGGAAACGCGCTAATTTTGGAATCTCGAAAGAAAAATCAGTCTCGTAAAATTCCTCGTAAGCCTTACGTTGCTTGTCGTTCATGATGTCGTACACCATGCTGTGTACGTCTTTTTGTGTAAGCGGCGCCATATTGATACGCTTAATATCCCCGTCCACACGGATCATGGGCGGCTCTCCCGCCGACAAGTGCAAGTCAGAAGCGTTATTCTTTACAGCGAACGCCAGCAATTGTGCAATATCAACAGCCATTGAAGCTCCCGATTGAATGGCTGACAAAGCGAGTTCCTGTAAAAATCGGTATTGCCAGCATCCTCGTCAGTATAACGGAGCACTATTAAGGTCCATATGTTAACCGGCCCGCACTTCTACGCATTGAACACGCCATGAGCGAAGAAAACCAGCTCCTAACTCGCTGGCGACAAGTTTGCGCCCAGCTTGACGCCAGCGCATCGCAATGCGGTCGTGATCCGGCCAGCGTAAGATTGTTGGCCGTCAGCAAACAACACGCAGCTGAAACGATTCGGGTATTAGCGCGTGCCGGCCAGTTGGATTTTGGTGAAAGTTACGTACAGGAAGCCCAGCAGAAGCAAGTATCACTCAACGACCTGACCCTCACGTGGCATTTCATTGGCCAGATCCAAAGTAATAAAACCCGATTGATCGCCGAACACTTTCAGTGGGTTCACACTGTTGATCGACTTAAACACGCTATTCGCTTGAATGAACAGCGCCCAGCGCATCGAGGGCCGTTACAGATTTGCATTCAGGTCAAACTGGTGGAAGAAGCCGGCAAGGGCGGGATCTGGCCAGAACAGGTTGCTGACCTTGCCAAAGCGATCCAACCCTTATCGCAAGTTACTTTGCGCGGCCTGATGTGCATTCCACCGCCTCTAAGCGACCCTGCCGCTCAGTTAGCCCAATTCCAACGCATGGCCGTACTCATGCAAGAATTGAATGAACAGGGCCTATCGCTAGATACGTTGTCGATGGGCATGAGCGATGATTATCCAGCTGCCATTGCTGCAGGGGCTACACTAATTCGTATAGGCACCGCAATTTTTGGCACGCGCAAACAAAAGCATGAGGAGCAATGATGTTGAATGAGAGCTTGGCGTTTATTGGCGGCGGTAACATGGCACGCAGCCTGATTGGCGGGTTGATTAGTCAGGGACTGCCCGCACAACAGATCACCGTGTCAGACCCGCTGGCCAGCCAACGCGAGCAATTAAAACAGGACTACGGCGTCAAGGTCACGGATAATAACGTTGCAGCCTGCACTGCTCAGATCATCGTACTGGCCGTTAAACCACAGGAGCTACGTAACGTTGCCCTACAAGTCCGCCATACTGTCACCCAGCATCAACCGCTCATTATCTCGGTGGCTGCCGGTATTCGTGCCAGTGACTTGCAATCATGGATGAACATACCCGTGGTACGCACCATGCCAAATCGACCCGCACTCAACGGCTGCGGCATCACGGGCATGTATGCCAGTGATGCGGTGCCCAGTTCGCATCGTACTTTGGCAGAACGCATCATGAATGCCGTAGGCAAGTCGGTATGGGTTGAACAGGAATCACTACTTGATGCGGTTACGGCCGTATCAGGTAGCGGGCCTGCCTATTTTTTTCTGTTGATGGAGTTGCTCGAAGCCGCAGGCATTGCACACGGGCTACCGGTTACCACCGCACGCACGTTAGCGGTAGAGACCGCTTATGGAGCAGGCATGATGGCTCACGCCACTGACGATTCACCTGCCACGCTGCGCGAACAGGTGACCTCCAAAGGAGGCACGACCGCGGCGGCATTGGCCGTATTTGAATCACGCCAGCTCAAAGAAATCGTGCAAGCGGCGGTCACAGCAGCAGCAGATCGCTCTAAAGAGCTAGCGGTCCTGCTGGGTGGTCAGTAAAACCATCACCGCAAAAAACATCTTCAAAGTCACAGTATAAAATCGAACCCGTTACGCTTTGGAACAACAGGCAGCGCCAACCATGACCGCGTTAATTTTCATTATTTCAGCGTTATCCCACGTAGTCATCATGGTGTTTTTATTGCGTATCCTGCTACCCCTGTGTCGCGTGGACATGCGCAATCCGTTTTCTGTGGCCGTGCTGCGTTTTACCAATCCACTGATCCTACCCTTGCGCCGAATCCTCCCCGCGATTGGCAGAGTAGATACCGCCTCATGGGTCACGGTCCTGCTGATACAACTGGTCAGTACATTCCTCATCTGGACACTCAATGGCATCACCCCACACTCGCCACTCCTGTTTCTGTCTGCCAGTGTGCGTGATTTAATTTCCCTACTTTTGCAGTTTTATCTTCTCGTCCTGATGCTCTACGCGGTACTCAGTTGGATGGCTTCCACAGATTACAGCCCCGCCGCCAGCATCCTAAGAAGTCTATCTAACCCAGTCTTAAAGCCCTTTCAGCGTTTTATACCCCGTATAGCAGGCTTGGATTTATCAGTGTTATTTGCCCTGATTGCGATACAAGCCCTACAAATTCTGATTCAGAGCTCATGAGCTGGTACCGCTGGGATAATGCCGACCTGTTGCTGGAAGTCAAACTGCAACCCGGTGCCAGCCGAAGTGAATTTGCAGGAATGCACGCTGGTCACTTGAAGCTGCGTATTCATGCACCAGCTGTAGACGGCAAAGCCAATAACCAACTCGTAACATTCCTTG
>CANGJP010000022.1 GCA_947454465.1 Pseudomonadota bacterium | reverse complement strand
CTATCTGCATCGGGACTTACACTCAGATTATCCAGTGGTAATGACCCGAACAACCTAACCAGTAATGCCACAAAAATTGTGGTGGCGGGTTCTGCATCCTATTCTTTCTCTACCGCGTTGACTAAAGACACTTACTTCTATGTCTCAGTGAATAGTCAACCTGCGGGAAGGTATTGCTATTTGACCAATGCTGGTACAGCTAGTCAGTTGCGAGTCATGCCTGATGTTAACGTGACGGATTTGAGTGTCAGTTGCGTGGCGACCTACACCCTTAATGGCACCGTGTCGGGTTTGGCAAACAATAAATCAGTTACGCTGCAAAGCATGATGCTGCCAGTGCCGCCGTTATCAAGCATTCCGAATGTATCGTTTCCACCGGTTCCAAATAATGGTGTGGAGACAAAAGTTCTCAGCGTAAACGGTGCGTTTAGTTTTACGACAAAAGTACCGGATGGCTTTGGTTATTCGTTGACGATTCCATCTCAACCACCCGGTCAAAAGTGCAGTGTGTCACCTGCAAGCGGTACGGTCACAGCCAGCAATCCGACGATTTCGGTCGACTGCGTGAATTTGTTTAATGTCAGTGCGGCAGTGGTTGGTAATACGGGTACTGTGACGTTGACCAATACCACCAATATAGGCACAGAAACGTGTTCCGTTGCGGCAGGTGGAGGTTCATGTGCTTTTGCACCTCAAGATGGTGGCTCTTGGGATGTGGAAATCACTAATCAGCCTATAAGTCAGAACTGTTCGCTTTCACCTAATAATGTTGGTAGTGCGCTGCTCAGTAATGTCAGTGTGTCCGTAAGTTGCGTGACCAAGCAATTCCGTGTCAGTGGGTTAGTCACTGGTAATACAGGTCCCGTGACATTGACGAATAATGGCGGCAATCCTCAAACGATCAATACTGGTGGGGGTGGCTATCTGTTTGATAAGCAGGACTACGGTACCGTTTGGAATGTGGTGGTCAGTGCGGCACCATCAGGCCAGCGTTGCTATGTGTTTAATCGAACCGGTACGGTATCAGCTGATTATCCGAACGTGAATGTAAATTGTACGGATGCTTATAGCATTGGTGGAACGGTGGTCGGATTAGGCGCCGGCAATACACTGAAGCTGGTTAAAACGGTGACTCAATCAAGAGACTCCATTTTCAAAACCGAAGCTGCCATGGAATTATCCAATACGGGGTCGGTCAACGATAACCCAGGTAATGCCGCAACCGTGGGCTGGGGCTTTAGTCTAAATAATGCCGCATCGCTCACTCATCTTGGTGCGTGGATTGGTGGAGGTATCTATGGTGATATCAATGTTGGGATATGGAACAGTTCTGGTGGCTTGTTGGCATCAACAACATTAGCGTTGAACAATTTTCCCACTTTGAAAGTGGAAGGTGATTTTGCCTACGTGCCGTTAAGCCAGAATGTCAACCTATTGGCCGGTGAACAATACACCATTGGTGCCTTTTACAATGGTGGTGTCGTGGCTGCCTACTCATCTATTGTCTCGCCCATCAATGGCCTGACTTATCTCAGTCCCTCGTTGGTTAATTTTATAAGCACTGGTTTGGCTAACCCCACTGAAGATTTTAGTGCATCGTTATCCAATGGGTTTTTTGGTCCGAACGTCCGCTTTGCGAACACGGATTTAGGGAACGACAGTGAGGAAATTACGATTGTTGCCAATGGTGCATTTACGTTTCCGACAACGGTAGCGGGTGGTGATAGTTATAACGTTGCGATCAGTGCATCACCTGTTGGTCAGACCTGTGTAGTTGCGGGGAGTACGGGAGTGCCGAGCATAAATGTCACTACTGTCAGAGTAGTTTGTACGATGAATACTTATACTGTCAGTGGTACCGTAACAGGTAACACGGTTCCTGTGACACTAACCAATAATGGGGGTGACGCTAAAACAGTGGCTGCTGGTGGGGGCGGTTTTACGTTTACAGTGCAGAACAACTCACCATATACCGTTGAAAGTATCTCGCCTCTCGGTCAGATCTGTGTGGTGACTAATGGGTTGGGAGTCCTCTCATCCATGAATGTATCCAATGTTATGGTCAGTTGCGTGACGGGGGCCATGGATTACATAGTAACTACTCTAGCTGGCTCTGGAATTCCGGGCTATGCCGATGGCGTCGGTACTTCCGCCTCATTTTATAGCCCTTTTGGTGTGGCGGTTGATAAAGTCGGCAATGTTTATGTGGCGGATAGCTTCAACAATCGTATTCGTAAGATCACGTCTTTTGGGGTAGTCACCACGTTGGCCGGCTCGGGTGCAGTAGGTGACGCTGATGGGGTTGGTACAGCGGCTTCATTCAACTCACCTAGACGGCTGACGGTCGATAGTACAGGCAACGTTTATGTTGCAGACTACAATAACCATCGCATCCGTAAGGTAACGCCTGAAGGGGTTGTAACAACGCTAGCAGGTTCTGGTATTGCAAGTTATGCCGATGGCAACGGCACGGCCGCTTCGTTTAATTATCCAATTGGTATAGCTGTTGATAGTGCATACAATGTATATGTTTCAGATATTAACAATCGAATACGTAAAATTACGCCTTCTGGCGAAGTGACGACAATTGCGGGTACTGGTATTGCAGGTTATGTCGACGGTACTGGTACGGCCGCTTCGTTTTCTAACGTCAGAGGTTTAGCTGTGGATTACCTTGGTAGCCTATATGTTGCGGATAGCAGCAATAATTCTATACGCAAGATCACACCTTCTGGTGAAGTGACCACCATTGGCGGTGCAGGCGGCTATATGTATCCCACCGGTGTAGCGGTAGACACCGGTGGGAATGTTTATGTGGCCGATAACGGCAATCGTCGTATTCGTAAAATCACGCCTTCCGGTGGAGTGACGACCATTGCGGGTTCTGGTATTCGTGGTTATGCCGACGGTACTGGCACAGCAGCTCTCTTCAATGCCCCTATAAGTGTGGCAGTCGACGGCGATTACAATGTGTATGTGGCAGATGCTGGTAACAACGGTATCCGAAAGATCAGTCCACCAGGTAAGACATATGCTATCGGCGACAGCGGGCCAGCTGGAGGAATCGTATTCTATGTCACTGATGGGGGCAGGCATGGTTTAGAAGTTGGGCCAGTGGATTTGGGTCCAGCAGGGTTTGCTACGGATGAATACTGTAGTCACCATGTTATTACACCAATCAATGACCTAGGTTCTGGTCGTTCTAATACGGATACGATTATTGCTCAATGTGGAACCAACAATGCGGCGTATGTTGCAAAGACATATGTTTTGAATGGGTATAACGATTGGTATTTGCCCTCTTTCAATGAGTTGCAGCTGATATTCAACAATAAAAACTTAATCAGCGGTCTATGCGCTATGAATTATAGCTGGGGCGTTTGGTATTGGAGTTCCTCAGATCATATGGGTGCGGATTGGAATGCGCTGCCTTTACCTTGTATAAGTACAAGCCAGTGGGATGTAAATAAAGGTGTGGGTTTTGCACTCCGTCCTGTTCGTAATTTCTAAGATGGTAATTGATACTCTTAATATTTTAAGACAACCAATTTAGTGGGGTATGCGGTAAAGTTATTTAGTTAAAGGCTTGGAAAATTATAGGACAGTCAAATCTTGTGATGGCAACTTATATATAGGTGGTGCCGTAGATGGTGGTACTGGTCGATCCGTGTTGAAAGTGTTTAAGGTTGGTAATCTTCCGAATTCAGGAAATACCTGTATTTAAAGTCGCTGCTCTGCATTGCCTTTTCTTGACCAAGATATCCCACGCTGATTCTGTCAGTGTGGGATTTTTATTACTTTAGATTTCATCGTTTATATTGTTTTTCACTTCACTAGACTATTTAAGAGATCCCTATGACTATCGAAGGCGGCTGTTTATGTGGTGCGGTCCGCTATCGTGTGACCGCCGAGCCGATCTCAATGCGACTGTGTTGGTGCCGGGATTGTCAGTATCTGGCTGCGGGTAATGCTACGGCCAACGTGGTCTTTCCTAGTGATGCCATCACGGTCACGGGTGCGTTGAGCGATTACACCGGCACTGCCGAGAGTGGCAATATTATGCACCGTCAATTCTGTCCGACCTGTGGCACCCCGATGTTCAGTCAGGCCGAGGCGCGGCCTCACTTGATCATTGTCCGATCGGGCACCTTAGATGATCCGGAGCAGATCAAGCCGGTGGCGACCATCTGGACCGAGTCGGCCCCGAGCTGGGCGTGCATTCACCAAAATCTGCCTGAGTTTCCACGACAGCCACCACCTGCAGGCTGAGGAGTGGCCTGAAGAAGTGGGTCTCTGGCCGCTTCCGCTGAGCCTGTCATCTGTACATAGCGAAAGTTTCTGGCTCGCTGACGGAAGCTCCGCTAAAGTGCGCCCCCATGTATAAATACGACCAAATCGACCGGCAAATCGTCAACGAGCGCGTCGCGCAGTTTCGCGACCAGACCCAACGTTTTTTGGCCGGACAACTCCCCGAAGATGACTTCCGTCAGCTGCGTCTACGCAACGGGCTGTATATCCAGCGTTATGCGCCCATGCTGCGGGTTTCCATTCCCTATGGGTTGCTGTCCAGTGCGCAGTTACGAGTCTTTGCTCGCATTGCTAGGGAATACGACAAGGGCTTCGGGCATTTCACGACGCGCCAGAACATTCAGTACAACTGGCCGGAACTGGCTAAGGTGCCGGATATTCTCGAGCTGCTTGCTACCGTTGAAATGCATGCTATCCAGACTAGCGGTAACTGCATTCGCAATGTGACTTCGGATCACTTAGCGGGCGTGGCCAAGGATGAATTAGAAGATCCACGTCCGTGGTGTGAGCTGGTGCGGCAATGGGCGACAGTACATCCGGAATTTAATTTTCTACCTCGTAAATTCAAAATTGCCGTGACCGGCGCGGTGGCCGATCGTGCCGCGGTACGGGTGCATGACATTGGCCTGATACTCAAGCGCAATGCAGTGGGTGTGCTCGGTTTTGAGATTCTGGTTGGCGGTGGCTTGGGTCGTATGCCCATCATTGGTAAAACGATTTATGATTTTATTGAGCCGCACGAATTGCTTAGTCGCCTGGAAAGTATTCTGCGCGTATATAACTTAGAAGGTCGTCGCGATAATATTCATAAGGCGCGTATTAAGGTGCTGGTAAAGGCGCTGGGTATCGATAAGTTCCGCGAGATGGTGGATGCTGATTGGGCGGCCTCGCGTGACTATGCGCCGTCACTCACGGATGCAGAAATTGAGCGAGTGAAGTCATTCTTCGCGCCTCCAGCGTATCAAGCATTAACAGATGTCGAGGTGGTGACCGGTAAGGGCAATGAATTCCGTCGCTGGTATCAGCAGAACACGCGTGCACACAAAGTGCCGGGTTATCGTGCGGTGTTCTTATCGTTGAAGTCGACTCAGCGTCCGCCTGGCGACATCACTGACTCGCAGTTAGATGCAGTTGCTGATCTGGCTGATGCCTATTCATTCGGTGAAGTGCGCGCCACGCACGATCAGAATTTGATATTCGCTGACGTGCGTCAGCAGGATTTATTCGATCTGTGGCAAAAGCTAGAGTCGATTGATTTGGCCCGCGCTAATATCGGTACGCTTACTGACATGATTGCCTGTCCGGGGTTGGATTTGTGTTCGCTTGCTAATGCGCGAACATATACCGTGGTGGATTTGATTAACGAGCGATTCGACGATCTTGATTATCTGTATGACCTTGGTGAAATACAGTTAAAGATGTCAGGTTGCATGAATGCTTGCGGTCATCATCACGTGGGCCACATCGGGATTCTCGGTGTCGATAAGCATGGCGAGGAGTGGTATCAAGTGACTATTGGCGGTGCGCCCAACGGTCAAGAAGCCGACCTCGGTGAGGTGATTGGCCGTTCGTTTAAACAAGAAGAAATTCCAGATGTGCTGGAACGCCTGTTTCGTGTGTATATCGAATTGCGCGAAGAAGGTGAGCGTTTTGTCGATACCGTCAGACGTTTAGGGATTGGGCCATTCAAGGCAGGTGCGTATGCGCAAGATCATTAAGCAACGTCAAATCATTGCTGACACCTGGCACTATGTTGAAGAAGAGCCAGATGCATCTGCAGTGATTGTTCCTTTGACGCAATGGCAAACTGAGCGCGAGTCGTTGTTGGCATCAGGTCGTAAGCTGGGCGTTAAGCTCGGCCCTGCAGATAAAGTTGAGTTATTAGCCGAAGATGCGGCCAAGCTACAAGTTATCGCGCTGGAATTTACTGGTTTAGGTGAAGGCCGTGGTTACAGTCAGGCGCACATTCTGCGGCGTCGTTATGGCTTTAAGGGCGAATTGCGTGCCATGGGTAAGATTCAGCGTGATCAATTGTTCTGCATGGCGCGCTGCGGTATTGATGCCTATGAGTTGCCTGAAGGCAGCAATCTTGAAGTCGCGTTGACAGCGTTCACTGATTACAGTGTGGCTTATCAGCCTGGTCTAGATGCCGGTGGTGTGCAGCTTAAACAGCGTGCAGGCTAGGTCGATAGAATTCAGAGATCAGTACTTGCTGATAAAGGCGAGTACAGTCCGATTGAAAATATCCGGATTTTCCCAAAAAGAAGAGTGACCGCTTTCAGGGATAACAGCGAATTCAGCGCGTTTTATGTGTGAGGTAAAAATACGCAGTACCGATGGCGGCGTGTACAAGTCCGCATCGCCGGTCATGATCAGGATGGGGACTTTAAAGCCTTCGAGATTACTCCAGGTCACATCATCATGATTGCCCGCTCCCATGTCCTGAGAGGGTTTGGGGCTCATTCCGATGGTGTTGTCTTTAACGGGGGGTGCGGTATCTCGGCTCTCATTCACTAGCGCTAACCAGTTTTTTACGCCCTCAGGATTGGCGGCGCGATAAGACGGGCCGAGTTCACGAATTTCTAATGGAATTTGGTTGAACGTTGCGGGCCGAAGTCGATTATTGATGTCGTTGTATTCTCGGTCTTCAACGTTGCCAATGCTGTGACTGATGATGATGCTACGTAATTTGTCGCGATTATTCATTGCGTACTTTAATGCCGTGACGCCACCCGATGCGGTACCGAGTAAATGAAACTTTTGAATACCCAGTTTGCTAGTCAGTTGATTAATTAGGCCTGGCGCGTATTCATTGCCTTGGGCGCTACTGGTGACACAAGGGCTACGGTAATCTATCGCAATGAAGCGATAACCGGCAGCGGTGAAGGCGGGGATCTGATGTTTCCATATTTTGCTGTTACCGTAACCACCGTGCAGAAAGATAACAGGAATGCCCTTGCTGCCAGAATCGAGATAGGACACCTTGCAATTATTAAACTGAAACTCATTGCTTGGTGCTTTGGGTGCGGGGGTTCCCTGCGCCCACGCGCCAGTGCTCAGCAAGCAGCAGCTGATTGCTGTCAGTATCCAGCGATGGCGCGAAGGCTTTACCATAATGAATGTTGGACTGATCCTGGTTCCGTGTTGATTTTGTCACGAGGCGTTGTGACCGACCATTGAAGAAATGACAACAATATTCAAGACCAAGCAGCAATGTAGCATGGACCAAGCTTAGCGCTGTTAGCTTATGTTGATTTACGTTGAGGCTAGAGGAAAGACATCGGTTCGGGTTGTGGGGCGTGGACGACGAACCAGGCCAGGGTCATGCATAGAAGGGTGAGTAGTGCGAGTGCCAACCACAGTCGCGAAGAGCGTATTCCAATTGCACCGTTGACTTCAGGTACGGGTTTGCGACCCGTGATCATGGCGCCGATCAGCGATTCTTTTTTAAAGATTTGATGAAAGAGTACGGCTAGGACATGAAGTCCTATCAAAGCAATCAGCCAATCAAACAACTGGCGGTGAAGTGATGTTAGCTGAAGGCTTAATTCATTACTGACGTAGCCATAGAGCGGCCCCACGTTGAGAATTTCATCATTGCCGAATAGACCGGTTATGCCCTGTGTCAGTAATGCGATAAGCAATACGATGACCATCCAGCCACCTAAGGGATTGTGTCCGCTGTAATGGATCGATTGGTTACGTAGCAGAGCGATGCCATAGCGAATAGTGTGGGCGGGGCTACGTAAAAAATTCAAGAAGCGTGCGTGGTACGTGCCCACGATGCCCCACAGGATACGAAAGCTCACTAAGATCACTAAGGTATAACCGCACCATAGATGATATATGAAGTATTCGATACCGGCTTTATGGCTGAGATAAGCACCAATCACGGCTAGCATCAGTGTCCAGTGAAAAAGGCGTACTGGTAGATCCCAGACTTTAATTGTTAGAGCTTTTTTGTTATCGGTCATTGATGTTGTGCTTTTGTTAGTTAAAAAAATCCCCGCTTACGCAACGCGCAGGCGGGGATGGTTCAATACATGTCTTTAACGATCAGTTATTTAGTACGGAACTTATCGTGACAGCCCTTGCAGTCTCCTGCGACTGCCGTGGCAGCGGCTTTGAATTCAGCACTGGCAGTCTTGTTGTCTTTCTTCAGCACAGCGACCAATGTGGCAGTGTGATCGGTGAAGTCTTTTGCGAGTTTGTCGAATTCAGCGCGATTGGTCCAAATATCGGCGCTGGCCTTGGATTCAGCACCGGTCTTAGAAACGTCTGTGAATGCGTCTCCTACCATCGCAGCAAGTTGTGCAGTGCGTTCTGCACCCTTTAGTGCGTTGGCGCCGTTAAATTCCGCACGACCCTGCAGCATGGCGCCAATTGGAGTGAAGTTACCACCAATAACTGTGAATAACGCTTGGCGATATTCCACCGCTTGATCCGCTGGATTGCGTGTTTGACCGCCTGCACCCATGCCGGCTTCACCGCCCGCTGCCATACCACCGCCCATGCCAGCTTCACCCGCAGGCGTTTGTGCAAGGGCGAGGGATGCCAGCGCACTAAGCAGAAGGGCTCCAACGGTGGCGAGTAGGCCACGTGACAAACTGAATTTCATGAAACTCTCCAAGTAGGTATTGATGTTATTTCGACTCTGTTAAAGCGTCTAAAGCGTCGGATGGGTGATGCCCGAATGCTCATGCTCGGTGCTGCACCTAAGCAATTTAGCTGATCGTGCTTGAGTTTGTCATGTCAAGTTCTGTGTTTTGAATTGCAGGGCAGCCAAACGAGCATACAGGGGGCAGTTGTGTAAGAGGTGTTCGTGAGTTCCTACCGCGATGACATGTCCCTGATCCATCACCACGATTCGATTGGCTTTGAGGATCGTGGCCAGTCGATGTGCAATTACCAACGTCGTGCGATTAAGCATAAGTTTTTCAAGTGCCTGTTGCACAAGCTGTTCGCTTCCGGCATCCAACGCACTGGTGGCTTCGTCCAGTAACAAAATCGGCGGGTCACGTAGGATTGCACGTGCAATGGCAATGCGTTGACGTTGACCGCCTGAGAGGCGTGTGCCACGTTCACCTAGAAAGGTGTCATAGCCTTGAGGTAACAGTTCGATGAAATCATGCGCTGCTGCGGTGCGTGCGGCGTGTTCGATTTCAGCATCGCTAGCCTCAGGACGACCATAGCGAATATTGTCCCGGGCGGTGGCGCCGAATAACACGGTGTCCTGAGGTACCAGTGCAATGTGTGCACGCACTTGTGCGGGGTCGGCATGGATTAACTGCACACCATCGATCAGTACCCTGCCTTCTTGTGGGTCGTAAAAACGCAGTAGTAACTGCATGACCGTGCTTTTACCGGCACCGGAGGGTCCTACCAGTGCCACGGTTTCGCCCGGTTCGATGTCTAAAGAAAATTGCTGCAGTGCAAATTGTTCCGGTCGAGAGGGATAGTGAAATGAGACATGTTCAAACACGATACGGCCTGAGCCCGGAAAGGGTAATTCAGTGGCGTCGATGGGGGCGCTAATTTCAGGCTTGGCTGCATGCAGTTCCATCAATCTTTCCATTGCGCCTGCTGCACGTTGCACATCGCCCCATACCTCACTGAGCATGCCGGCCGCCATAGCCATATAGATTGAATACAGTAGAAATTGACTGAGTTCACCGAAGGACAGGGCACCTGCCAGTACCTGGCGTGCCCCCATCCAGAGCACCAGTGTCACTGCCGAAAACACCAGCGTGGTACCAAGCGCGGTAAGAACAGAACGAGCACGAATGCGCAGTAAGGCTGTTTTGAACGAGGCTTGCACGGCCGCGTCATAGCGTTGGCTGTGTAGCGGTTCGAGTTGAAATGCCTGAACAGTTTGCATCGCGTTGAGCGTTTCATCAGCCATGGCGCTGGTATCCGCAATACGATCTTGGGATGCGCGCGACAGCGAACGTACTTTGCGGCCCATCAGAAGCATGGGGGTGACGATCACGGGCAGCAGTACCAAGAATGCCAGAGTGAGTGACGGGCTGGTCACAAGGAGTAAACTCAAAGCGCCCAATAAATTCACCACCGACCTTAAAGCCATGGATAGGCTTGAGCCCACTAAAGCTTGTACTAGGGTAGTGTCGGTAGTCAGGCGGGACAGCACTTCTCCGGTGCGAGTTACTTCGAAAAATGTGGGGTCCATGCGGATTACGCGCGCATAGACGGCACTGCGCAAGTCAGCCACGACCCGTTCTCCCAACCAAGTGATCAAGTAAAAGCGCAGCGCTGCAAATGCACCAAACGCAACTGCAGCGAACAAAAACATCGCGAAGTATCGATTGATGGTGTCGATATCTCGTAGCGCTAGGCCATCGTCTATCAGGTGTTTGAATGCAATCGGTAAGGTCAATTGGGCACCCGCGGCAATCAATAAACATGCCGTGGCCCAGGCCAACGTGCCGGTATAAGGACGAATAAACGGCCCCAGATTGCGTAGTGGCTTAAGCGAGTGTGGTTTCGGTCGGTCAGGGTGAAGGGGTGGCATAAACTAAGGGTACCCGAGAGCGGCAGGGGATTTCTCAAAATCATCAATAAGCAGAGCGCTCAGTGAGGTGCATGACGGTATATCAACACGTAGCGGCGTCATCTATTTAGCTTTTTGCGTATAACGCCCCCGCATCTGGTGAGAACAAAACAGTCTTTCCGTGCTTGGGCCGGCTTGGCTAAAGTGTCTGCCAATCTGGGGGCGCAGCCCCTTTTATTTTTCGTGCTGGACCTTCATGAGTACTTCTAACTTGTCTGACCGTTTGCAAACCCTGCAGCGGGATTCGGCTGCCCTGTTACAGCGTGGTGTCGCTGAATATGGTGATGTAGTGTATTCCACTAGCTTAGGGATTGAGGCTATGGTGTTGACGGATCTGGTGTATACCTACGCGCCTGAGATAGAGGTGTTTACGCTGGATACGGGCCGTCTGCATCCGGAAACGCTTGATTTACTGGATCGAGTCGAGCGTCGCTACAAGCAGCGCATTACCGTGTTTTACCCAGATACCAAGTCGGTAGAAGAGCTGGTCAATAAGAACGGTATCAATGGTTTTTATATTGGGTTAGAAGAACGTCAGGCGTGCTGCGGTGTCCGGAAAGTGGAGCCGTTTATGCGCGCCATTAATGGGCGCAAAGCATGGGTGACTGGCGTGCGTCGTGAGCAGTCAGCTGAACGCGCTAAGGTCGAGCCGATTGCGTGGGATGAGCGTTACAACATGTGGAAAATTAGTCCATTACTGGAGTGGACAGAAGCGGATATCAACGATTACGTCAAAGCCCAAGGGCTGCCTTATAACCCACTGCATGATCAAGGTTATCCCAGCATTGGCTGTGCCCCTTGCACTCGTGCCGTGGAGCCCGGTGCAGATCCACGATCAGGTCGCTGGTGGTGGGAAAATCCAGAGTCCCGTGAATGCGGCTTGCAGCCGCGCACGCGTGTGATTCCTATTAAACCCGAGAAGCAATCCGTGACCTGAGTGGGTCACGATGATTGACTGATTTCATGGACTATTTCCCGCTGTTTTTGCGTCTGGCTGGGCAACCTGTCGTGGTTATCGGCGGCGGCGAAGTGGCTGCACGCAAAACACTGCTGCTGGCCCGCGCTGGGGCGGCCATTACCCTCGTATCACCGGAATTGTGCGCATCGCTTCAAGAGCGGCTTGAGCGAGGAGAGGTGCGTCACATTGCCGAAGAATTCCGCCCTGAACATCTTGAGGGCGCGCGATTAGTGATTGCGGCGACTGATGTGGAATCTGTGAATGCGTGGGTCGCACGCAGTGCTGAAGCGCGCAATATTTGGGTGAATGTGGTGGATGATCGTGACAAGTCGCGTTTCATCATGCCTGCTATTGTCGATCGTTCACCTGTCATTGTGGCTATCGGCAGTAGCGGTGATGCGCCCGTGCTCACGCGTCGTTTACGTGAAAAATTTGAAGCGCTGTTGCCTGCGGGACTCGGCAAGCTTGCCAAGTTGTCGGGGGAACTACGTTCGGCTGTGAAAGATCGGGTCGTCAATCCTGATGAGCGGCGTCGTTTCTGGGAGCGGTTCTTCGATGGTGATATTGCCTCGGATGTGCTGGCTGGGCGTGAGCAGGCTGCTCGTGACAGCATTTCCCAAGCCATTGATGCGGGTTTGAGTGAGGTAGATGTTGCTGCAATGCCGGTGGGTGAAGTGGCTTTAGTTGGCGCAGGCCCCGGCGATCCGGGATTACTGACCTTGCGGGCTTTGCGTGTTATGCAGAATGCTGATGTGGTGGTGTATGACCGCTTGGTTTCAGATGAAGTCTTGGAATTAGTGCGTCGCGATGCCGAACGCATTTATGTCGGGAAAGAGGCCGGTAAGCCGTACGTCAGTCAGGAAGAGATCAATCAATTACTTGTGGATTTAGCCCTGCAAGGCAAGCGGGTGTGTCGCTTGAAGGGTGGCGATCCCTTCGTATTTGGTCGTGGGGGCGAAGAATTAGAGAAGCTTGCTGAGCGTGGGATTCGCTTTGAGGTGGTGCCGGGCATTAGTGCTGCCGTGGGTTGTGCCGCCTATGCGGGGATTCCGCTGACCCATCGTCATTACGCGCAAGTGCTGACCTTTACTACCGGACATAGCAAAAACGAGGTGGCGCATGCGCCGGTCGACTGGAAAGCCCTAGCCGGTCCTGGACAAACCGCCGTTTTTTACATGGGATTGAATGGATTGCCGACCATTGTCGAGCAATTACAGGTGCATGGATTGCCGGCTGATCATCCGGCCGCCGTAATCGAGCAGGGGACACGCCCTGGCCAACGGGTCATTTCGGGCACTTTGGCCACATTAGTTCAGCAAGTTACTGCGGCACAGGTAAAATCGCCGGCCCTCCTCATTGTGGGAGAGGTGACGCGGCTGCATGAGCAGTTGCGCTGGTTCAACACCACGGCCGAGCAGGCGCACGTGGATCAGATCGAAATAGCCGGATTGCATGCATGACTGTGGGTGATCAATCAATCAGTGCCGGATTTGCGCAGGCCATTGGCAATACGCCATTGATCCGTTTGAATCGGCTGAGCGACGAAACGGGTTGCGAGATTCTTGGAAAGGCCGAGTTCATGAATCCCGGTGGTTCGGTCAAAGATCGTGCCGCGCGGTGGATTATTGATGCGGCTGAACGTAGTGGTGACCTCAAGCCCGGTGGCATTGTGGTCGAAGGTACTGCGGGCAATACCGGTATTGGTTTGGCGCACGTGTGTAATGCACGCGGTTATCGCTTACTGATCACCATGCCTGATACCCAATCACAGGAAAAATTTGTAACGCTACGCACGCTGGGCGCTGAAGTACTGCCGATGAAGGTTGTGCCTTATTCCAATCCAAATCAATATCAGCATGTCGCAGGTCGTTTAGCGAAGCACTTGCCTAATGCAATTTGGGCCAATCAGTTCGATAACATCGCTAATCGTCAGGCTCACATTGAAAGTACCGGGCCAGAGATTTGGCAGCAAACTGCGGGTCAGGTGAATGCCTTTGTGTGCGCTACCGGTACTGGTGGCACTTTGGGTGGTGTGTCGCGTTATCTAAAATCTAAGAACACCAATATCAAGCTGTATCTGGCTGATCCGCAGGGTAGTTCGTTGTATCACTGGGTGCGTGATGGCGAACTGCGTGCTCAGGGTGGTTCGTCAATTACAGAGGGCATAGGCATCGGTCGCGTGACGGCTAATTTGGCTGATTCGCCTATAGATGATGCTGTGCAAGTGAATGACTTTGATGCCGTGAGCATGGTCTATCGTTTGTTGCATGAAGAAGGGTTATTCCTTGGCAGCACCAGTGGCGTGAATGTCTCTGCCGCAGTGCAGGTGGCAAAATTGCTGGGTCCTGGGCATACCATTGTGACTATCTTGTGTGATAGTGGTCATAAGTATCAATCGCGTTTATTTAATCGTCAGTGGCTTGTCGAAAAACAATTAGCGGCAGCGGCTGGTCCTCTTCCTACTTCTCTTCTTGATGCGGAGTCTTATCGTGTCCTCAACCTCACCTAATACTGCAGAACCTATCAGCACGGATGTTGTGATTGTGGGTGCCGGTCCTTGTGGGTTATTCCAAGTGTTTGAATTGGGTCTGTTGGGCTTGAAAGCGCATTTGGTGGATTCGCTTTCTAAGGTGGGTGGGCAATGTGTTGAGCTGTATCCTGATAAACCGATTTACGATATCCCTGCGGTGCCCGTGTGCACTGGTCAGCAACTGACTGATTTATTGCTTGAGCAAATTAAGCCCTTCGGTGCGCAGTATCACTTGGGTCAAACCGTACAAACGGTTCAAAAGCAAGAGAATGGTCGCTTCTTGGTGGGCACCAGCGCGGGCACTCAATTAGATGCGGGTGCAGTGATTGTTGCTGGTGGTGTGGGTGCTTTTGAAGCGCGCAAACTGGCAGTGCCCAATGTTGAATTGTATGAAGGCAAACAAATTCATTATCGCGTGCGTGATCCTCAGTCCTTTGCGGGTAAGGATGTGATCATCATGGGTGGTGGAGATTCCGCATTGGATTGGGCGGTGGTGTTGGCTGACATTGCTAACAGCGTAGTGGTAATTCATCGTCGTCCAGAGTTCCGTGGTGCACAGGCCACAGTTGATAAGCTTACAGCTCTGCGCGATGAGCATCGTGCGGACATTTTAATTGGTCAGGCTAAAGAATTGATTGAAGAAAATGGTCAACTCAAAGGCTTACGCGTGCATTGTTCTGATGACGTGACGCGTACTGTCGATTGTGATCAGTTACTGGTCTTCTTTGGTCTGCATCCTAAACTTGGACCGATTGCCGAGTGGGGTTATGAGCTGAATAAGCGCACCATTCAAGTCGATACTGAGAAATTCCAGACCACGGTGCCGGGTATTTATGCGGTGGGTGACATCAATAGCTATCCGGGTAAGAAAAAGCTAATTTTGTCTGGCTTCCATGAGGCGGCACTGGCGGCGTTTGCAATTAAAGAACAGTTGGAGCCAGGCAAGAAAGTGCATCTGCAATACACTACCACGAGCCCAATCATGCACAAGCGTTTGGGTGTGGCAGGTGAACCTGAAGCTGGGGCTTAAGGTTACATAGATCTGTCTTAAAGGGTTAACTGCGATGCCCGCTGACTTCAGCGCCGGCATCGCGGGGTAACTTCAGAAAGATAAGGGTGCTCAATAGCACCATGACACCCGTGACGATGAAGGCAATTTGAAAATCTGCCAGGCTGCTGTGATCTCGTATCTCAATGGCTTGGGTGACTTTTAAGATGAGCGAACCCAGTGCTACGCCCAGTACTGAGGTGATCTGCATCAACATGCTGGCCAGCGTTGAGCTTGAGCTTCGTTGTGTAGCTGAAACGTCTGCAAAGGCCAAGGTGTTTAGTGCCGTAAATTGCATGGAGCGCGTCAGGCCCGCTAACAATAGAATACCTACCATCAGGCTGTTCGGTGACTGAGGCGTTAGCAGTGCGCAGCTGGTAATACAAAGCGAAGTGATGACCCCATTGACCAACAGGGTGCGACGAAAACCGTATCGTTGCAAGATGGGGCTGGTAATGGGTTTCATGCCTAAATTACCCGCGAAATACGCCAGCATCCAAGAGCCTGCGGCCAATGCGTTAAGACCAAAGCCGATCTGAAATAACAGTGGTAATAAAAACGGTACGGTGGTGCTGGAAATTCTAAAAATAGCACCGGCACTGAGGTTGCATATTCGGTAAGTTTGTACTTGCAAAGAAGATAAGTTAAGCAGTGGGTGTGCAGACCGGTGAAAATGTTTTACTGCGAGATAGCCTGTAACCAGACCGATGACCGTCAATAGTACTGGCAGGCCATGGTGTAGATCATCATGTGCAAACGATTCCAAAGCAAACAATGTGATGCTTAAAGCGATAGAAGACAGCATCAAGCCACGTAAGTCTAAGGCATGGGTGTTAGCTTCTTTTGAATTGGGGATGAATCGCAAAGCCAGCCACACTCCCATGAAGCCAATCGGAATATTGATGAGGAAATTCCATCGCCATGAAAAATAAGTGGTGAGAAAGCCGCCTAGTACGGGGCCGATCACGGGCGCGGTCAATGCAGGCCAAGTGATTAACGCGGTGGCGTGAAGGAGCTGATTTTTTTCAGTGTTACGCAGCACCACCATTCGGCCCACCGGTGTCATTAATGCGCCGCCAAGTCCCTGTAAAGCGCGAGCGATGCTCAACTGCAGCAGTGTTTGCGATAGACCGCACGCAAGAGATGCAATCGTAAAAATTAGAATCGAAGTGATGAAAATATCACGAGCACCAAAGCGATCAGCGAGCCAGCCACTGATGGGTACGAATGCGGCCGAAGCTAGCATGTACACGGTAATGCCAATGCTCATGTCTAATGTGGCCACCTGTAACGAAGCAGCCATTTGCGGCAGAGAGGTATTGATGATGGCGCTATCCAGTCCTTGGAGAAAAAAAGCGCTGGCGACGATGAGGGCAATGAGTCTAGATTCGGCTCGCAAAGAGGTCATCGCAGTTACTTACAGGTGATGGTGGCTAAATAAGTTTTAAAAGAAAACGCTCGAGATAGTGATATCTCGAGCGTTTAATGTATAGGGTCGGGTGATTACAGAGAATCAGCCATCACCGAATACGGGAATCATGCGACCGCCCCAGATGACTAGGAACCACAGCAGCAGGGATGAAAATCCCACGAACTTAGCGAAAACGCCGACATCAGCATCATCTGCTAGGGGTTCGATCTGTTTTCGGACGAAGAACCAGAATATCAGGAAGTTCAGTCCTGCCAGAATGATGCAGTACATCTTGAAGCGGAAAGAAACATTATGGAAGTAGCTTGATGCACCCTTGAATATAAAGCCGATGCCAGTGGTTAGGTTGATCAGGAAGCCGAGTAATCCCCATAGTGTCAGCGCATGGACAGCATGCAGCGAAATTTCCTTACGGAAAAAACCGAGTAAGCGCAAATCCATGGCCAGAATTGAGCCGCAGAGCAGAGACATACCAATGAAGTGGAAGACTTCGAACCAAGGCCATGCCCAACTGCCTAGCATGAAATGTCCCAACCAAGTGTCGGCCATCCATGTCGCCATCGGCTCTAATTGATCTGCAAGTGAGTTCATTTATCTATCTCCGAATATGTTACGCATTAAGCTGAATGTCTTTAACTTCGGTTGGAAGTTAGAATCCGCTCTCTGTTAGATAGGCGATCATGCGGCCTGTAGTAATGACAGCCAGCCAAATAAAAATGGAAAAATATGCCTGATTTTTAGCGCTATCGCTGTCGAGTTTGCTCAGGTCACCTGCGGCCGCCGGTTTTAATATGGTTTTGTTCAGAATATACGCACTGGTCATGCCGACGAAGATCAGGAACAGTTTCCAGCGGAAGGTGGTGTTGCCAAACATTTTATTGGCCTCGCCAATGAATAGGCTGATGCCCGAGACCGCGTTGATCCAGAAACCCCACCAGCCGAGGCTGACGAGCTTAGGTAATGCTTTTGCCGAAATACCGCGTGCCACGCCCAATAACCGTAGGCTAACGACCATCATGACGCCCACAATCATGGCCAGTCCCACCGAGTGGATGGCTAATAAGATGTAGAAACCCGCTGGTGACTGAGTGACGCAGGCACCCACAGCACTTTGTTCCATCCAGTCGAAAGTACTCAGAACAGTACCGGGTTCTAAAGGGGTAGGTTCAACGCCGCAGGCGTTAAAAGTGGCTTGGCTGAGCCAGTCAAAAATACTCATTAAAGTGTTGTCCCGTTTGGCTGATCTTAAGGTTTTTAGGCGGCGGTATTATGCGTGCCTCCCATAGGGTTGGCTAGCATAACGATAAGAGCCATTGTCCGGCTCAGAATTTTGCAAGTTTTTCTTTGCACGGTCACGGGGGGTCACTTTGAATAAGTAGAGTGCTAGGGTCAATACGCAGTTTCCCCGAGATCGGCGGGCGGTGACTGCAGGGTATTAAATTTTATTTAAATCCGCCTGCCGGTACTCTCAGTGCATTAGAGTGACTACAACTAAAAAGATAATCATACGGAGACGGTATGGTTGATAACTTAAGTGCGGTGATTGCTGCCAATCGATTTGGTTTGGGTGCAAGGCCGAGTGAATTGGCCGGCATTAACCGAGATGCACGCGGTTGGCTTAAGTCTCAGTTATATGGGGCGCGAGTGCCCTCTCCGTTGATCAGCCAACTAGCATCTTCTAGCCAAATCTATCAGACGCAGGTGGCTGCACTGAAAGCGCGTGTTCAGGCCAGTCAGTCGCTCCCGAGTGCTGCGATTCAAGCTGGAGCCAATCAGAGCACCACGCGCAATCCCATTCTTGAAAACTTTATGGCACAGGTGGGTGCGCGATATCAGCTTGCGATTTCCACTCAGGAGTCCTTCCGGGAAAGACTGATTCATTTCTGGACTAATCATTTCGCGGTGTCGATGGATAAAAATGCGGTCGGAGCTATGGCTGCTACGCTAGAAAATGAGGCGATCCGTCCTAATCTTCATCGTCGTTTTTTCGACATGTTATTAGCGGCGGAAAGTCATCCCGCCATGATCGTCTATTTGGATAATCAGTTGTCTATTGGGCCACACTCGCCGATGGCGCAGGTGGCGACGCGACGTAGTAATGTGCTGCGCAAGTTGGATATAAATGAAAATCTAGGTCGTGAAATTCTTGAATTGCATACTTTAGGTGTCGGCGGTGGGTATACGCAGAGTGATGTCACTCAGTTTGCTGCGGCATTGACAGGATGGTCGATTGGCGACGAGCAGCGTCCATTTGCGATTGCGGATCGCCTCAAGACGGAGCAAGACGTCGCGTCCGGAGCATTCACTTTTCGAGACGCTGTGCATGAACCCGGTCCACAAACCATTCTGGGTAAATATTATCCTGAAGCTGGGATGGATCAAGCGAAAGCGGTGCTGAAAGATTTATCTGTTCATCCAGCTACAGCAAAATTTATTGCCACTAAATTAGCTCGGCATTTTATTGCCGATGAGCCTCCCGCTTCTGCCGTAGTGCGTATTGCCAAGGCATTTCTAGATAGCGAGGGTGACTTGCCCACTGTGCATGCCGCGATAGTAGATTGTGACGAGGCGTGGCGCAGTACGTCGGCCAAATTCAAAACCCCGCATGAGCTTATTGTGTCTGCATATCGAGCAATTGATTACCTACCTGATAGACCTCAGCTTTTATTGCAACCCTTGGTGGCATTGGGTCAGAGTCCGTATTCACCTGGTTCTCCAGCCGGATGGGAGGATCTCGCTGGGCGATGGGATGGATCGGATGCACTCATGAAGCGAATTGAATGGGCGGGCCAGTTTGCGCAGCGGGTGAGTGCGCATACATCACCCTTGCTATCGGCACAGCAAAGTCTTGGTGATGCATTAGGTGAGCATACTCTCATGGCATTGATGAATGCGGCAGACCGTATTCAGGGTACGATTCTCTGGCTGGTTAGTCCTGAATTTCAACGTCGCTGATGGCTTAAATTGACGGTGCAATGTATTGAACGGAGGGGCACTTCATGAAGCAACAAAATAAGTTGAATAGGCCTCGGCGCGAATTTCTTGGTCGTTCCGTATTGGCTGGACTTTCCTTAAGCATTCCGGATATAGGCGTTGCGTTCCCCCAAACCGATGCACGTTTCGTTTTCATTATTTTGCGTGGGGCATTGGATGGGCTGGCTGCGGTTGCCCCTTATGGGGATGGAAATTATCAACGTGTTCGTGGTGCGCTTGCACTGCAGCAGCCCGGTTTATCAGGTGGTGCATTAAAGCTTGATGGAATGTTTGCCCTTAATCCGGCATTGCAGAGCATGCATGCCTTATTTCAAGTCAATCAGTTGTTAGTCCTGCATGCGATTGCTTCGCCTTATCGTGACCGTTCGCATTTTGATGGCCAGGATTTGTTAGAAAATGGCACTACAACACCCCATGGCTCGCTAGACGGTTGGTTGAATCGAGCATTACTGAGTATGCCGGCATCTAAACAGCAGAAGACAGAGCAAATGGCGATGGCCTTCGCACAAAATCTACCTTTGGTGCTGCGTGGTGACGTGAAGGTAGGGTCGTGGGCGCCTTCACGTTTACCAGAGACGGATGACGATACGATGCAGCGTATCGTGGCGCTATATGGTAGCGATGAGTATTTTCTCTCGCGGTTGCAGACTGCAATGGCCACCGATGCGATTGCTGGTGATCAAGGTAAGCGCATGTCAGCCAATATGTCTACGCAACGTAATAATTCATTGGCGTCAGTGGCCAGTGCTGCAGCAAAGCTACTGCAACAGCATGATGGGCCCCGTGTGGCCGTGATGGAGTCTACAGGTTGGGATACGCATGCCAATCAAGGTGCTGAGCAAGGGCAGTTGTTTTTAAAGCTTGCTGAGCTTGATCGCGCTATGGAAGGCCTTAAAGAAGGGCTCGGCTCTGTTTGGGGCAACACCGTTGTCATGGTAGCCACGGAATTTGGTCGTACGGTTGCGATCAATGGCAGTAGGGGTACCGATCATGGAACGGCAGCGTGTGCATTTTTAGCCGGTGGCGCGGTCAATGGGGGTCGAGTGATCGCTGACTGGCCTGGGTTGGCCGCACATAATCTTTATCAGGGTCGTGATTTACAACCGACCTTAGATTTGCGCTCTGTGTTCAAAGGCGTGCTTGCAACACACATGGGGGTGAATGAATCGGTACTGGAAACCAACATCTTTGTCGATAGTCGTGCTGCTCAACCGATGATGAATTTAACCCGTAGTGTTTAGTCATTAGATGGAATGATGCTCATCACCTTAACCGGTAACGTAATGATAACGTGATGGGTTATGCTCACCGCACTCTTGCAGTAGGGGCTGAAAACGTTATGGTGTTGCCGAGTACAAATATTGGGTCAATCGCTCAAGTCATTCAGTTGTCTGTTGCACCGGTGTTTTTGCTTGCAGGAGTAGGGGCCACCTTGAACGTGTTGGTGGGTCGTCTGGTGCGTATCGTTGAACGTGCGCGTATTACTGAGGCGCAAATTAAGGAAAATCCTGAGCAATCTTCTCAAGAATTGGTGGAACGTTTAGAGGTCTTGGCCACTCGTGCTAAGTTGATTAGTCGTGCAATTACACTGAGTGTAGTTTGTGCTGTATTGGTTCCGATTGTGGTGGTCAGCTTGTTTGTGTCCGTGCTACTTGGAGTAAATCTCGAAGTACCGATTGCCGTTGTGTTCATCAGCGCGATGCTGAGTCTGGCTACTGGCCTTGTTTATTTTTTGCGTGAAGTTTTCGTGGCGACAGCGGCGTTGGGATTTCGCTTGGCTCAGACCGGACAGACGGAGGCGCAGCGGTTAAGTCGACTTTTGAAGAATTCCTGATCGGCAACGATCAGTTGTGTGCCAACTCATAAGGGCGAGGCGAACCTCGCCCTGACACGGATCAGTCTTTTTTCTTGGCGCGGCCCGGACGAGTGTTGCCGTGGCTGCCCCGCCAAATTTTGCCTTTGCGCGTTCTACGATCGCCTCTGCCCATACTGTACTCCTGAAAAATGCGGTAAACCGGGTTAAATCCGGATTCAAACGAAAAGCCGGACGCGCACTTTACGGGTGATCGGGGTTGTGTGCAAATCTGAGCAATTCCTCAGGTGCGCTGCTAGAGTAGAGTAGCGATAAAAATTGGTTTTGGGTTACCGGTCACTGATGTTCAACTGCAGTGGTCGGCTTACCATTAAAATAGTTCGGGGGCGTTATGAAGTTAGGTTTCGCTGCCGGGAGTATTACGATCCGAATCCATCCAGATGAACTGGCTAAGCTGGCTGTTGGGGGTTCCATCGGATTATACGTCGCCCTGCCACGGGGCCATGAGTTTCGGGTCAAGTTGAACCAAACCCAGACAGAGCAGTGGCATTTTGATAGTGACCCCACTGGACTGTGGTTGACAGTGCCACGTACGCAATTGGATGTATTGGGTCGCGGTCAGTCTGATATGCACTGCATTCAGCAGACTTTTATGACTCATCAGGATGAGGTTCTCATTCGGCTGGAACTGGACGTTTAAAGCCTCACTAAATGGCGAGTGTAGGGTCTCAGCGTCTAAGAACGATATCAATGGTTTCGGTATAGGGATCAAACAAAATAGTGGCTTCTTGTCGCTCTAGTTGTCGCAAGACCTGCGCGACTTTTTGTTCTAGCGACACGTCCTGTGTCCCATATTCCGTGCCTTCACGCAATACAAAAGATTCAATCACGCCCTGCAATGCTTCTGCGGAAAGCTGGGTGTAGGGAATGATGAGCGGTTCGCTGATTTGCTCAGGCACGGTCTGAGTTTATCCTTCGCGTGCAATTGCTCGATACCCAATGTCGTGTCGGTATTGCACTCCCTGCCAGTCAATCACCTGTGTCAGTGAGTACGCTTGGGCTTGAGCGGCTTTGACAGTGTCTCCTAAACCAACTGCGCACAGTACGCGTCCACCCTGGGTGACGACCTGATTATTTTGCAGCCCTGTACCAGCATGAAACACCTTCCCAGGTAAGGCTGCGGCACGGTCTAACCCGTGGATGACATCGCCTTTGCGTGGACTGTCTGGATATTGTTCGGCGGCCATGACGACACCCAGCGCTGCCTGAGATGACCAGTCGGCAGTTACTGAGTTGAGTTTGCCGTCAAGGGCTGCATCACACAGTAGGGTTAGATCGGAATTCAGTCGTGACATCACTGGTTGGGCTTCAGGATCACCAAAGCGGCAATTGAATTCGATAACCTTTGGTGCTCCATCGGCGGAGATCATCAAGCCAGCATATAAAAAACCAACATATGGTGTGCCTGCTGCAATCAAGCCACGTACCGTGGGTTCCATCACTTCCTGCATGATGCGCGCGTGTACTTCTGGGGTGACCACCGGCGCAGGGGAATAGGCCCCCATGCCACCGGTATTTGGTCCCTGATCGTCATCAAGGAGTCGTTTGTGATCTTGAGAGGTTGCCATCGGCAGAATATGTAGGCCGTCTACCATGGCAATGAAACTGGCTTCTTCTCCTTCTAAAAACTCTTCCACGACAACGGTTGAGCCGGCGTTGCCAAATTGTCCAGCAAACATCGCCTTCACGGTCGTGACCGCTTCTTCTTGTGTATTGCAGATGATGACGCCCTTGCCGGCAGCTAGGCCATCCGCTTTGACAACCAGTGGTGCGCCTTGTGCGCGTATCCAGGCTTCATCAAAAGTTGCCTGAGTGAAGGTGGCATAGGCAGCGGTTGGAATGTGGTTTGCTTTCAAAAAATCTTTTGTGAATGCTTTAGAACCTTCCAGTCTTGCTGCCAGCTTGCTAGGGCCAAAACATCGTAATCCAGCTTGTGTAAAAGCATCGGTGACGCCCAGTACCAGTGGTCCTTCAGGCCCAACAATAGTGAGTTCAATTTTATGATCGCTAGCGAATTTCACGAGACTGGGGATATCATCGGCTGCGATATCGATATTGCTGACCTTGTGTTCCAGCGCCGTACCGGCATTGCCTGGAGCCACATAGATATGTTTGACGCGGGTTGATTGGGCGACCTTCCAGGCCAGTGCGTGTTCGCGTCCGCCATTACCGATGATGAGTACGTTCATGAGGTGGGGCTATAGGATAAAAATTCGTAGTTCAGTTGAGGAATCTTGTCAGTGCAGTAAGTGGCGTTGCCGGTTCATCGACTTGCCACTAACTGTGTTTCACCAAACAGGTCGGTTAATGTCTGAAATGTCGCATGCCCGTCAGGATCATGGCGATGCCATGTTCATTTGCTGCCGCAATCACTTCATCGTCACGCTTAGAACCGCCGGGCTGAATAACGGCCTTAATGCCGAATTCTGCAGCGGCATTAAGCCCATCCCTGAATGGGAAGAAGGCATCTGAAGCCATGACACATCCTTTGACGTTCAATCCTTCATCCTTAGCTTTGATTGCGGCAATGCGTGTTGAGTACACGCGACTCATTTGACCGGCACCAACGCCAATGGTCATGCCGTCATGGGCAAACACAATGGCGTTGGATTTAACGAACTTACAAACCTTCCAAGCAAATTGTAGGTCGCGTAATTCCTCAGCAGTGGGTTGGCGAGTGGTGACGACTTTAAGTTCGCTGACATCCACCATACCGAGGTCACGATCCTGAACGAGCAGTCCACCATTGACACTACGTAAGTCGTACTTGGCATTGCTATTGTCCAATGAGCCGGTGACCAGTAGACGGACATTTTCCTTGCGGCCACATAACGTGCGTGCTTCTTCATCGGCTTCGGGGGCAATGATGACTTCAACAAACTGACGCTCAAGAATGGTGTTAGCGGTAGCAGCATCGAGGTTACGATTGAAGGCAATGATGCCCCCAAAGGCAGAGGTTGGATCCGTTTGATAGGCGCGTTGATAGGCTTCAAGAATATCAGCGCCTACGGCAACACCGCAGGGGTTGGCATGTTTAACGATCACGCAAGCCGGAACCTCAAATTGACGGACACATTCCAAGGCCGTATCGCTGTCTGCAATATTGTTGTAGGACAGTTGCTTACCTTGTAATTGCGCGGCATTGGCCACGTTTGCGCCCCGTGTGTCGCTGGCAGCATAGAACGCAGCTTGTTGGTGTGGGTTTTCTCCGTAACGTAGATCCATGCGTTTGCGGAATTGCAGCGGTAGCAAATCAGGAAATTCACTGCTGTTGTGTTGAGTTGCTTTGGTCAGATAACTGGCAACCATCGCATCGTATTGAGCTGTGTGCGTGAACGCTTTTGCGGCCAGACGTTTGCGCATTACCAGTGATACGCTGCCATCGTGTTGATTCATCTCATCAATAATGCTGTTGTAGTCCAGTGGGTCTACAACGATGGCTACACGGTCGTGATTTTTAGCGGAGGCGCGTACCATTGCAGGGCCGCCTATGTCGATATTTTCGATAGCGTCTTCGTAACTGCAATTGGGTTTGGCAATGGTGGCGGCAAATGGATATAGATTGACGACCACCAAATCAATGGCGGTGATACCGTGTTCTTTCATTACGGCCTCATCCACACCGCGACGGCCTAGTAGTCCGCCATGAATTTTAGGGTGCAATGTTTTAACGCGGCCATCCATGATTTCAGGGAAGCCGGTATGTGCGGATACTTCCGTGACCTCAATGCCATGCTGCATTAGTAATGCCGCCGTGCCACCAGTTGAAAGAATCTCGATGTTGCGGTGTTGTAGTTCGCGAACGAAATCTAAAAGACCATCTTTGTTAGAAACGCTAATTAGCGCGCGCTTGATCTGTGTGCTCACAATGTACTCATAAAAAAAATAAAAAATTCGTTTAGCAGGGTGCAGACAAAATTCAATTTGTATCTGACAGACGGTATTCGCGCAGTTTTTTGCGCAGAGTGCCTCGATTCATGCCCAGCACCTCGGCAGCACGGCTTTGATTACCGTCAACATAATTCATCACTGCGCGAAACAAGGGTTCTTCCACTTCGCGTAGTACCAGTTGATACAAATGTGCCGGTTTGTCGCCACTTAACTGATTGAAGTAGGAGTCAAGTGCTGCTGCCGTCTGAGCGCGAAGCGGCATGCTTGTCGAGTATGCATGATGAGATTTGATAATAGGTTTTCCAGCGTAGTTGCGTGCGGATTGATTTGAAGTATTTTTTTTCTTGGACGCCATAAGCAAACAACTCCAATTCGGCCAGTACTGTCATTTCAGTACTTAGCGGGTCAGTGCTTCAGGCCGCATTATCTAATGCATCGAAGTAGATTTCGATGGCACTCATCTGGGCTTCGGCGGTTTCGGCACGCATGACGGCTTGCCGGAAAGTCTGCGCTTGCGTGCGACCTGCTGCGTACCAACCAATGTGCTTGCGCGCAATCCGGACGCCGGTGTTTTCACCATGGAACGTGTACAGGTTGCGCAAATGGGCGCGCATGATAGCACGGACTTCGGCTGGAGCTGGAGGCGCCAGCAATTCGCCTGAGATCAAGAAAGTGGCAATATCACGAAAAATCCAAGGTTGTCCCTGTGCGGCACGACCGATCATCAGTCCATCGGCTCCGGTGAGCGCCAAGACCTGCTGTGCTTTCTGCGGCGAATCGATATCGCCGTTCGCAAACACAGGAATATTTACGGCCTGTTTAATTTCCCGAATCGTGTTGTATTCCGCCGCACCCTCAAACATGCATGCTCGGGTACGGCCGTGTACGGCTAGAGATTGAATGCCACAGTCTTGGGCGATGCGGGCAATGTGCGGACCGTTGCGGTTGTTGGTATCCCAGCCGGTACGAATTTTCAGAGTCACGGGTACCGACACGGCGCGCACGACGGCAGTCAGAATCTGTGTGACCAAGGGTTCATCACGCATCAAAGCCGAGCCAGCTGCCTTGTTACAGACCTTTTTTGCCGGACAGCCCATGTTGATATCGATAATCTGGGCACCAAGATCGACATTAAGACGGGCGGCCTCTGCCATCATCACAGGATCGCCCCCGACAATTTGTACCACGCGCGGTTCGGGTTCTTCGGCATGGCTGAGTCGAGAGCGAGATTTATTGGAATGCCACAAACGACTGTCGCTAGTGAGCATTTCGCCCGCCGCCAGTCCCGCGCCAAAGCTTCGGCATAACTGACGGAACGGTAGATCCGTGACCCCCGCCATTGGCGCTAGCGTTAAGTTGCTCTCTAATGGGTAAGGGCCAATGTGAACTTTAGTTTGCGCGTTCATGCGTGCAGTGCAATCCATTAGACAGCGGCAGGCAGGTGTCGAAAACAACGCCGACGGCTTCTTCGCCTGGATCGACAATGGCCAGGTCAATTGCGGTGGATTCACCCGCGGCAAGTAGCCTGTTTTCAGATTGATGAGCTTCGCGGTATTCCTCGGGTTTGAAGGTGCGCGTGCCGACTGTAACGCCAAAGCGATCTTCTAGATTTAGTTGTATCCACGGATAGGGTTGAGCGAAAGCGGCGCTGTTCGTGACGCTGGCCCTTACGCGCAGAGTTTGTCGTGATTGAGGATCGGAAACCATGCCCCATAATTTACTGATGTACATAGTCAGGTCTGATGGTGGCGGCAGTGGGTGACCTAGCGCGGCATACACACCAGCGAGGTAGGGGCCAACGAGACGATCTTGAGACAGTGCATGACGGTAGTGATGCAGAGTTTGTGTAATCAGCGAAAGCGCAAACAGGCAGCTCGTTATCACCCAAGGCCAGCGGCGTGGTCTGATGGGTCGTTCGAAGGGCGAGCGATCCATTTCGGCTGAGTGTGGCGATGGTGCGTCATCAATAATAATTGCCTCGCTGCCGGACCCTGTGGATGCTGTGTGAAGGGATTCAGTTGGCAAGTGGGCTGTGTCTACTTCATTATGAATGGGCGAACTAAGGTCGGGATAGGCCGGCACTTCTGTGTGCGGTGGTTCTTCAAGCACCAGTTCGATCGATTCCAATTCGGATTCGAGTTTTTGTGGAGCATGGTGTTCCTCAGCTAGGCTCTGCAAGGCCGCTTCCCAATCGGCAGGCCCCGGTTGCAATCCTTCAGTTTGGGTGGGAGGGTTGTTTGGGGTGTGATGCGTCTCTGTGCTGTCGAGGTTGGGATAAACGCCCGTGATTTCAATCGGGTCGTTTTTCATCACGATATCTTCGATTATGGTCGATTTATCAGTCGTGATGGTGGAGTGCTGTTCGTCCTGCATGAGGTCGCTGGCTGGTTGCAGCGGTCTTTGGGATTCGTGCTGTCCCGCCTCATCTAATTCATCATCATCCAGCAGATGATTAATGGCATCGAATTGCAGGGCGCATTGACCGCAGCATACCTCTCCGTGTGCGGCACGCAGGATTTTACCGGTGACACGAAAAACGGTTTGGCAGCTTGGGCATTGCGTCAGCACGCGGGCTTCCTACTTGGGTGGAGCGAGTCGGGTGCCACTCAATCGCGCCCAGTCACCGTGGGTGGTGATTGGATCCATTGCAAACCAAGTGGCATAGCGATTTTGTACTGCAGGGGCTTGTTCTGTCAGCACCCCTGATAGGACTATTTTTCCTTGTTGCCGAGTGAGTTCTGCCAGGCGAGGTGCCAGCATCTCTAGCGGGCCGGCCAAAATATTGGCCATCACCAGATCGGCGGTGGGTAAGGTTTGATCGTTTAAGCTCAGCGTCAAGGCATTGCTGACGTGATTGCGCTCGGCATTATCACGGCTGGCCAGCAACGCTTGTGGGTCAATGTCGACGCCATGCACTCGGTGCGCACCGAGCTTTAGTGCCGCGATGGCTAAGATGCCTGACCCGCACCCGTAATCAATTACAGATTGTCCTTGAGGGGGGAATTCATCAAGCCATTGTAAGCACATGGCGGTCGTGGGGTGTGTACCGGTACCAAATGCCAACCCCGGATCTAGATCGACAATGATGGCGTTCGGATCGTTAGGGCGCTGTCCATCGGGGCAAATCCACAGGCGTTCACCAAACTGCATGGCGTGAAAGTCTTTCAGCCACTCGCGTTCCCAATGACGGTCTGCCAATTGTTCAAAGCGATAGACGGTGGGCGTATTGCCGAGTTGTGTATGCAGAGCTTCTATAACGGAGTGCGGAGGCGTGGCTTCACTAAACAGTGCTTTGATATTGACGGTTGGCCATAACGGTAGCGCACCCGGTGCGGGCTCGAGGATCGGGTCATCGGCTGCGTCTTCCAAGGTCACGGACAGGGCGCCAATAGCGAATAAGGCCTCTTCGACCGGTGCTGGATCAGTACTGCCAAGTTCGATGGTGAGTTGCAGAAAGGCCATAATTCAATGAAGTCTTCCAGACGAACAGGGCGCGATTAACGCGCCCTGTAAGTAGACATTAAAGAAAGTTGGTGAGTGTTTATTTAATACCTAATCGTCGTTCCAGGTAGTGAATATCCAAGCCACCAGCCTTGAAGGCAGTGTGATTGAAGATTTCTTGATGCAATGGGATGTTGGTTTTGATGCCTTCAACAACCATTTCTGACAATGCTGTTTTCATGCGTGCAATCGCAGTATCGCGATCTTCGCCAAAGGCGATCAGTTTGCCGATCAATGAATCGTAATAAGGCGGGACGGTGTAACCGCTATACAGATGGCTATCAACGCGAATGCCCGGGCCGCCAGGTGGGTGATACAGCTTGACCAAGCCAGGAGAGGGAACGAAACCTTTTGGGTCTTCGGCATTGATGCGGCATTCGATGGCGTGGCCACGTATGACAATGTCACTTTGTGTCCACGGTAGGCGTTCTCCCGCCGCAACCCGCAATTGAGTTTTGACAATGTCTATGCCGGTGATCAATTCAGTCACAGGGTGTTCTACCTGAACTCGAGTGTTCATTTCGATGAAATAGAACTCGTTGTCTTGATATAAAAACTCCAGCGTGCCGGCGCCACGGTAACCCACTGCACTACAGGCAGCGATACAGCGCTCGCCGATCATTTTACGTTGTTTCGGTGTGATGCCTGGGGCGGGTGCTTCTTCAATTACTTTTTGGTGGCGGCGTTGCAACGAGCAATCACGCTCGCCTAGATGCACGACATTGCCGTAATTATCCGCCATGACCTGAATTTCGATATGGCGTGGCTTTTCAAGGAATTTTTCCATGTAGACCTGGCCATTGCCGAAAGCGGCCATGGCTTCTACTTGGGTGACATTGATCGAGTTGATGAGCGTAGCTTCGCTGTGCACTACGCGCATACCACGTCCGCCACCCCCGCCGGAGGCCTTGATGATGACTGGATAACCGATTTGGCGAGCGATGCGAATGTTTTCAGCGGGGTCATTACCCAATGGGCCATCTGATCCAGGTACGCAGGGGACGCCTGCTTTTTTCATGGTGGTAATGGCCGACACTTTATCGCCCATCATGCGGATGGTTTCAGCTTTCGGGCCTACAAAAATGAAGCCGCTCTTTTCCACGCGTTCGGCGAAGTCGGCATTTTCAGACAGGAAGCCGTAGCCGGGATGAATAGCCATTGAGTCAGTGACTTCAGCGGCACTGATGATCGCGGGCATGTTGAGATAGCTGTCCTTTGAGGAGGGCGGGCCAATGCACACTGACTCGTCTGCCAGTAAGACATGTTTAAGGTTGGCATCCGCAGTGGAGTGGACGGCGACGGTTTTAATGCCAAGTTCGCGGCATGCGCGCAAGATGCGCAGCGCAATTTCACCACGATTGGCAATGACTACTTTTTCTAGCATGGCTGGGTATGAAGTCCGATAAGGAGCTAATTCGATAGGGCTGAAAAATCAGCACCGGATTGCTTATTCGATAATGAAAAGAGGCTGACCGAATTCAACCGGCTCACCGTTCTTCACCAGTACCGACACGACGCGGCCAGCCTTGTCGGATTCGATCTGATTCATCATCTTCATTGCTTCGATGATGCACAGGGTATCGCCTACGTTGACTACGCTGCCGATATCCACAAATGGCTTGGCACCTGGCGTGGCAGCGCTATAGAACGTACCGACCATCGGTGCCGTGATCGTCTGATCACTATTACTGCTTGCTGATGCAGCGGCGGGAGCGGCAGGGGCAGCCGGTACGGCGGCAGGCGTCGGCGCGACGGCATAATGAACGGGCTGAGGCGCTACCGAACCGGCCTTGCTGTAGCGACTGATGCGTACCGACTCTTCGCCTTCCTTGATTTCGATCTCGGCTACACCGGTTTCTTCGAGCAGTTCAATGAGTTTTTTAACTTTGCGAATGTCCATGGACAGACCTCTTGTTGGAATTGGGGGTAAAGCTAAGGCAATTGCCTTAGGTGGGGTTATTGAGTTGCTGTGCGGCAGCATACAGTGCCAGCTCGTAACCGAGCGGGCCAAAGCCGACTATCACCCCGCTGGCGATGTCGGAGAAATAAGAGTGGTGGCGGAAACTCTCCCGAGCATGCACGTTACTCAGGTGAATTTCGATAAAGGGAATCTTTACCGATAGCAGCGCGTCCCGCAGCGCGATACTGGTATGGGTGAATGCGGCTGGGTTGAATAGGATGAAGTCGACCCCTTCTTGACCCGCCTGATGAATACGGCTGATGAGGTCCGATTCAGAGTTGCTTTGCATGGCGGTTAGAGCATGACCGGCATCATTGGCCAGTTTGACCAGTTGTTCGGTCAATTCTGGCAAGGTGGTGCGGCCATAGGTGTTCGGCTCGCGACTGCCGAGCAAGTTTAAATTGGGGCCATTAAGAAGCAGCAAATTCGCCATGTTTGAAGTTGAGTGACCTGAGTCATTTTTAGAAAATGACGACAAGTTTAGCTGTGGATGGGTGCAAATGGCGATATTTTTGTTAAATTGATGTTCGATTGGGGTTTATTGTAGGTGGCGCAGCCTTCCGTGTCCAAGATTGCAAAATATCTTGGTTCTTTTTAGCTGTTCCCGTACTGTTTAACGCCAATCGCTTCATAATTAACCGAAATGATCAGCGAATCTAATTTGATATCGCAGCAACGTGCAGGATGGGAAATTCTAATGAGAATCGGCATGCAAGATGCGGGCAGGGTGTTAGTAGGCCTAGTGGCCATGGCCTGCCTATTCACTGCTCTGGCTAAACCTGCTGTTGAACCACCTAAGCCGACCGGAGCGAGGGCGCCTCAATCGGTAGCCCCTGAGCATGCTACACGCACGTGGCCGGTGAGGCGCTTGGCTGATTCCGGTCAGAAGTCGGATACGACCCCTGTCTTTGGTGAAGACAGTGATTACATGCGAAATCCACAGTCTTATAAAGACAACGCTGACGGGACGGTAACCGATAACGTCACTGGCTTGATGTGGACCCAGGCCGATGCCGGTGAAAAAACTTGGGAAGCTTATGTTACCTATTGCGATCAGTTGTCATTGGCTGGGCACAGTGATTGGCGCCTACCCGACGCAGAAGAGGCCTTTACGATTATCGATATCAGCGCCTCGCCCTTAAACGAAGTGTTCACTGCAGATCGCTCTGCTAAGTATTTTTGGACCATGAATCGGCAGGCTGACGGTGACGATAAGCGTTGGGAAGTGAATGCCGGTGGCGGTACGGGGGCGCATCTTAAAAATTCCACACTCAGTGCTGGAGGTAAATTCGAATTTCATGGCCGGTGTGTGCGTGAGTCGGTAGCTGTAAAGCGGGTCAGGGAGCATTTCACGGATAATAAAGACGGTACGGTAACCGACAACGGTAACGGTCTGGTTTGGATGCAAATGGAACCGGGTGAAATGACCTGGGAGAATGCCATTAAGTATTGCGAGTCCTTGGTGTTGGCAGGTAAAGACGACTGGCGACTGCCGGATATCAAAGAGCTTAAATCTATCAGTGATTACACCCTGTATAGTCCTGCGGTGGATACCAGTTACTTTCCCGGCATGAAGTCAACCTATCACTGGTCATCCAGTGCAACCAGGCAGCAGAGGCCACGTTGGTATTTGAATTTTATTTCTGGGATTACTGCTTATACTGAAAACATCACTGATCCACTCGATGTGAAGTGTGTCAGAGCCGGAACGACAGGATAGTGTCAAGGATGAGGGCTTAACCCTCATCCGACTCTGGTTTTTTCAGTTTGGCTAGTTCGCTTGTCAGTTGTACACGTCCTTCATGCACTGACAGCGCGCCTCGATTGATTTTGTCAATCGTGCTCAAAATCAATTTAGTTTGTTCTTGATGTAGTTCACCGATGAACGTAGTGATGATATTGCTTTGTGCATCAGTGAATACGGTATAGGGAAAGCCAACGGCTTCTATCCCAAAAGCATCCACCGCATTCAAGCCATCTTGTTCGCCGATGAGCAGTGGATAGTCGATTTTATTAGTATCGGCGTATTTAAGCACATCCTCGCGAAAGTCAACCGCGATACCAACGAGTTGAAAGCCGTCTGCAGCATGTTCTTTTTGTAAACTCATTAGCATTGGAATTTCGCGACGACAGGGTGCGCACCAAGTCGCCCAGAAGTTAATGATGAGTGATTTGCCAGGCCACGAGTGGATGGATTGAAGTTCACCATTGCGATTTTTAAGTGAGAAAGTTGGCAGGGTGAGTACAGGCGCTTTGGTTACAGCCTGTGTGTCATTATTTACTTCATCAATAGAATGATGGTTCTGCCACATGCTGGCTGCAAGGAATCCTAGGGAAGCCGCGGCAATGGCGATGAGAGGGTAAAGGTATTTGTTATTCATGGCGAGCCATCTTAAACGGTCTCGCTATTATGGCTATGGAATTCGTTTAAGTCTTTAGGGGCGCGAGGGGGTGTGATGTGGTGTTTGGGGGGGCTTTAACACACAACTACCTCGACATGGCGTCGAGGTAGTTTGCTCATTTTATTAAGATATTGTTGTTTAAATTAAAAGTTGTACTTCATGCCAATTGAAATAAGGTCAACGTCATAAGTGAGATCAGAGCTGATGTCTGAAAAATCACCTTTGTAGCGCTCCCACTCAAGCATGGCGCTCACGTTTTTAGAAATGGTGTAACCCGCCCCAATACCCCATGCAAAATTAGTATTTGTGCTTGAATCGGATGCGGAAAATCCACCGATGGCGGCATCGATTTTGCTTTTGAGGCTTGAAATTCCAGCCTTGGCAAATAGGGAAAAGTTATCGATGGGATATGTGCCTACGCCGTAGGCAGCGAGTCCCGTCTCAGACAGGGATGCTGTGATCGTGCCATCTGACAAAGTCGCTTTTCCCAGATCAATATAGGCTAATTCAACGCCGAAGTTAGGCATGAACGTATAGCCGCCTGATACTTTAAAGCCGGTATCGCTCTTGTCGCACTTGGTAGTGCCGGCACAGTCTGCATCGCTGAGATTTATTGAGGAGCTGCCCACTGATGCCCCCACATTCCAACCCGTACTCGCTGCCATAGCGGTACCGACGAACAAGAGGCTGATTGTCCAAATTGTAAGCTTG